>JADHNU010000045.1 GCA_016779325.1 Pseudomonadales bacterium | reverse complement strand
CGCAGTCGTCCGCGCGCACGGGCGCCAAGCCCAAAACCGTCAGGCAAAGCAAAAAAAGCGAAAAGGGACGCATGGTGCCCTCCAGCTATCTTGGCCCCGGGGAGGAGCCCTGAGGATTCGCGCCCGCGAGGCCGCATCATCGCGCCCCGACGGCAAATTGCAAGGCTTAGGCGTGATCTAGCCCAACCCTAGAGCACGGCGCATCCCTTCGGCTTACAATTGCGCCTCCGTATGGAAATGGGTTTTGGTCTCATGGCAACCCTCAACGACATTTTGCCCCTCCTGGACGTCGAACCTCTGGAGGCCCACCTCTTTCGCGGTCAGAACGATGCGGGCACGCCCCATGTGTTCGGCGGTCAGGTGCTGGCCCAGGCCATCGCCGCGGCCTATCACACGGTGGACCCGGACCGGGCGCTCCACTCCCTGCACAGCTACTTCATCCGCGCGGGGGATTGGAACCGGCCCATCATTTACGACGTCGAGCGCATTCGCGACGGCAAGAGCTTTACCACGCGGCGCGTGCTGGCCCTGCAGGATGGGCGCGCGATTTTGAGTATGGATGCCTCCTTCCAAACGGAGGAGGACGGCCTCTTCCACGCCCGGCCGGCGCCGGCGGTGCCGAAGCCCGACACCCTTCGGAGCGATTACGACCGCTACATGAAGCTGGCGAAGGAACACCCCCGCATCGAACGCTTCGCCTTTCGCTACGAGGCCATCGAAAGCCGGCAGGTGGAGGGCATTCTTATGACCGACCCCCGCCCCTACCCGCCGGAAAAACGCACCTGGATGAAGACCAACGGGCGCCTTAGCGATCGCCTCAGCCAGCACCAAGCCGTGCTCGCTTATCTGTCGGACATGGATTTCATGAGCACGAGCATGCTGCCCCATGGCCGTTCTCCCGCTGGGGGGGACACGATCCAAGGCGCAAGCCTCGACCACAGCCTTTGGTTCCATCGTCCTTTCCGGGCCGATGAGTGGCTGCTCTTCGAGAAAGAATCCCCGAACGCCCATGGCGCCCGGGGCTTTGTGCGGGGGCATTTCTACACCGAGGACGGCACCCTGGTGGCCTCGGCCATGCAGGAGTGCCTGATTCGTCCCCGGCCCGACGGCGTCAAGCGCAAGGGCTGACGCGTCGGGGCGGCGTGCCCTTAGAGCGCTTCGAGAATGGCCTCGGCCTTGCTGACCTCGAACTGCCCCGGGGCTTCCACGCCGAGGTGGGTGATCACGCCATCTTCAGCAATGAGCGCAAAGCGCTGAGAGCGCACGCCCAGGCCAAAGCCGCTGGCGTCCATGGTGAGATCTAGCGCCTTGGAGAAGCTCGCGTCCCAATCGGACACCATCAGCAGTTCTTCCGCGTTCGAGCCCTTGCCCCAGGCGTCCATGACGAAGGCGTCGTTCACGGACAGGCACGCGATGGTGTCCACGCCCTTTTCCTTGATCTTATCGGCCAGGGCCACGAAGCCGGGCAAGTGCGCCAGGGAGCAGGTCGGGGTGAAGGCGCCGGGGACGGCGAACAGCACCACCTTCTTACCGGCAAAGAGGGCCTCCGTGGTGAGGTCTTGCGGGCCCTTCTCGCCCATGATTTTGAGGGTCGCGCTCGGGATCTTATCGCCAACAGCAGCCATGAGGGCCTCCTTGAATTCGTCGTAACGGATGAATAACCCACCTCGCCGGTAAGCCTAGCGCGGCGCCCTAGGGTGCGCCAAATAGAAACTGCTCGAGCACCTGATAGTAGAGCCCAACCCCGGCCTTGAAGGCTTCGATATTCACCCGCTCGTTGTGGCCATGCACCCCGGAGAGCTCGTCGGCCCCAAGCAGCACGGTGCCGAAGCCGTAGGCGGTGATGTCGAGGTCCCGAAAAAAGTGGGAGTCCGTGAACCCCGTGGCCATGGCGGGCACCACCCGCGCCTCGGCAAGGGCTTCCGTCAAGGTGTCTTCCATGGCGCCGTAGAGGGCCGTTTCCGTACTCGACACCGCGGCTGTAAAGCCCATGAGCTTGGTGATCTGAATGGCGGGGTCGTCGATGAGCGTTTCCAGCTCAGCCATGAACACATCCGGATCCGTATCGGGCAGGAGGCGGCAATCCAGTTCCGCCCAGGCCTGGGAGGGAATCACGTTGATCTTCAAGCTGCCCCCGAGGCGCGTGAGGGAGCAGGTATCGCGCAGCAGCGCGTGGGCGCCGGGGCTATCGAGGCGCAGGGCCAGCCGTCCCTCCGGGTCGTCCAGAAGCCGATCCGGCGCCTCGTAAAAGGGCCGCAGATGGGGCGCCTTAAGATCGGCCACGGCCTTCATGCCTTCCGCCACCACGGGCAGGAGCCGGGGCGCAAAGCGCTGCTCCGTGACCCGAGCCAAGGCGCGAATGAGATCGTCCGGCGCCGACCGCACCCGGGGCGAGGAGCCATGCCCCGGGGTGCCCCGAGCGGTGACGCGAAGCCAAAGGGGAATCTTTTGCGTGACCTCCACGCTGAACACGGGCGTCGAGCCTTGCACCCGGCCCCCGCCCCCTTCGTTCAGCACGAAGCCCACATCGGCGATGAGCTCCGGGCGCTGCCGCACCATCCAGCCCGCGCCAAAGTAGCCGCCGGCTTCTTCATCCGCCGTGGTGGCAAAGAGCACGGGGCGGTCCAGCGCCCGGCCACTCCGGTGCAGCGCAAGAAAGGCCTCAAGCTGGATCATGGCCAGGCCTTTGGTGTCGATGGCGCCCCGGCCGTAAAGATAGCCGTCCCGCTCCGCGCCGGAGAGGGGCGGCACCACCCACGCGTTGGCATCGGCGGGCACCACATCCGAGTGATTCAGCAGCAGAAGCGCGAGCTGATCGCCCCCAGGCAGGCGCGCCACGATGCTGCCGCGACCGGGCGCCGCCTCGAAGGTTTCATAGGCAATGCCTTCCGTTTCGAAGATGGCCGCGAGGAAGGCCACGGCCAGACTTTCATTCCCCGGGGGATTGATGGTGTCGATGCGCAGGTAGTCCGCCAGCCGGGCCAGGGCGGCGTCCGCATCGGGGGCCGCGGGCGCGCCGAAGCTGTGGGGCGCGAGGGCGGCCAAGAGGGCGAAGCAGGCAAGTTTTCGAAGCATGGCAAGCTCCTTAAGGCAGCGCCTAGCGCCAGGCAAAGCGCGGCTGATCGAAGTGGGCAACGCGCGTTACCCGATTAAAGCAAAGCAATTCCCGAAACTGATAGATGAGCGCCGCCGTGGGCGCCGCAATATCACTGCGCCCCACGGGCATGCGCAGCACCGGCGGGCCGCCCGGATCATGGGGCGGCTCCAGGCGGGGGGCGTCCTCGCGCACGAACTCCGCCAGGGGAATGCGATGAATGGAGGCCACTTCCGCGGGGCTGGGCACCAGCGCATCCGCCGCGCCGCCCCAAAGCACCACGGGGGTCATGACGAAGCCCGAGCGCGTGGTGAAATCATCAAGGCAGCCGAGCACCGCCGAGGGCGGCAGCGTCAAGCCGACCTCCTCTTCCAGTTCTCGAAGGGCTGTTTCCTCGGGGGTCTCCCCCGGGTCCAGGCGCCCCCCGGGCAAGGCCCATTGCCCCGCATGGCGGCGCAGGGTGAGCGCCCGACGGGTCAGCAGCAGGGCCGGCGCCGGCGACGGGGCAGGCAGCCGCGGCAGGCCGGGCAGTTCCGCGCCGAAGCCTTCATCCACCAGGGTCAGGGCAACCGCAGCATGGTGATGATCGTCCACGGCGTGTTCCCAGCGAGGGAATGCAGCCAGCTGAGCCGCAAGCTGTGCGCGCAGTGCCTCGCTTAGGCGTGCGGCGGCGCAGGCTTCGGGACTGCTCAGGGGCGCAGGCGCCCCGGCGTTTTGCGTATTGGATTGCGTGTTCATGGCCGGAGTGTACCGCGCTTCTTCTTGATCTGGCGCAAGGCCGGGCCTAGGCCCATGCCCGCTCCCTCGCTACACTGAGGCAAATTCCCCTGCGCTGGAGTCTCACCGTGAAAGCCCTCAAGCACGCGCTCGTTATCATGGATAAGCCCAAGCACGAGCAAATCGCCTTTAACCGCGCCCAGCAATTGGCCAAGGCCCTAGCCGATGCGGGGGAAAGCGCGCCGGAGCTTCAGCTAAAGGCCTTCGTCTATAACGAAGCGGTGACGGACGCCGCCCTCGACGTCCGCGATCAGACGGCCCTCAAGCGCAGCCTCACGCGCACCCGTAAAACCTGGCTCGAGGAGCAGGTGGCGGCGGCGCAGGCCAAGGGCCTCAGCGCCAAGGGCGACGCCGTCTGGACGGAGGCGCTTGCGCGGTGGACCTGCGAAGCCGTGGAAAGCAACGCCATCGACCTGGTGGTGAAGACGGTCCACAAAAGCAAAACCCTCACCCACACCCCGGCGGATTGGACGCTTCTACGCCAGTGCCAAGCCCCCCTGCTGCTCTGCACGCGCAAGCGCTGGAGTAAGGCGCCGAAGGTGCTGGTGGCCCTCGACCTGAAGCGGAAGGATCGTAACCACGCGCGCTTAAACAAGAAGGCCATCGAGGCAGGCTGCAAGATCGCTGCGCTCTTCGGCGGCGAGGTGCATCTGGTCTACACCATCACGGTCTCCAGCGTACTGAGCGACCTCGACATCGTCGATGCGCGCAAACTTCAGAAGGCAGCGGCCACCCAGGCCCAGGAGGCCATGGAAGCGCTGGCCAAGCCCTACGGCATTCCCAAGTCGCAGATGCATCTGCCTCTCGGCAAGGTCGGTCAGGGCGTGAACAACGTCGCCGGCAAGATCAAAGCCGATTTGCTGGTCATGGGCACCACGGGGAAGACGGGCCTCAAGGGCCTGGTGCTGGGCAATGCGGCGGAGAAGGTCCTTACCCGCGCCCAGTGCGACATCCTTGCCCTCAAGCCCTAAGGGCGACCGCACAGCCTGGGGCGTGGCCCTGGCGGTCCTGAACCCCTGGCTCTAGTACCTCATTTTGTTTGAAGCCTACGACCGGCTACCGGCTCAAGTTGCCCAGGCGCTCAATTACACCTGGGCGCTTACCCTGACACTGCTGGCCGTACCGGTCCTGGGCACGGCCTGCTGCTGCGCCAGCGGGTGAGTTCGCTGAAGACCTAGGCCGCAGCCCGGACAGCGTTTTCTTCAACGCTTCGCAAAAATCGCTGCTGCCACAAACGCCCCCTACCTAATCTATTTCAATCGTTTAAACCTTGGAGAAATCTGGCTTTTGATGATCTAGGCGAAATCCACTCGCTCAGATCTGTCTGCACATCAGCTCAAGGAGATCCGCGATGCGCTCAAAGACCTCTAAGGAATCCTCAGGTAAGGACGAATCGCTCGGGGCAAAGCTGCTTGAATCGATCCGGCAGATGAAGGCTGGGGAAATTGGACGAGAAACGCCTGTTGCCCTAAGTTTGGCGACGGAGGCGCGGCACCGGACGGGCCTTTCCCGTAGCGCCTTCGCTAAGGCGCTCTCTATTTCGCCCCGCACTCTTCAAGAGTGGGAGCAGGGTCGGCGGAAGCCCTCGGGCGCGGCCAGAAGCCTGCTGCGCATTGCGCACCGGCACCCACAAGTGATCGCAGAACTCCTCGGGGAAGAGGCCTCCTGAGGGAAAGGCCGCGTCACCTCGCGGCCG
Organism: Pseudomonadales bacterium; assembly: GCA_016779325.1. Lineage (GTDB taxonomy): Bacteria > Pseudomonadota > Gammaproteobacteria > Pseudomonadales > Azotimanducaceae > Salivita. The sequence continues at coordinate 11,575 of JADHNU010000045.1, read as the reverse complement.
GCGGCAAAGCTGGCTATCATGCGCGGCCCCGCTGCTGGTCCGGTTCGTCTCATGCCCACCTCTTCCGATCCCGCCTGGTCTTCGGCGCCCCTCGCGCTCATCGAGGCACCGCTCATTCCTCGCCCCTGGGGCGGCCTTCGCCTCGCTGAGCTCAAGGGAGAACCGGCCTCGGCGGAACGCAGGGGTGAAAGCTTCGAGGCCGCCTGCGACCCGACCGATGGCGAAGCCGCGGCCCACCCCAGCACCGTGGCGCACCCCAACGGCAATCGCGCTGCCCTGCCCGCGCTCCTTGCGGCTCAGGATGTGGCCATGCTCGGCGCTGAGGTGGTGGCCCAGGAAGGTCCACGCCTGCCGCTCTTGCCGAAATTTCTCGACGTTGCGGGCCTTCTTTCCGTGCAGGCGCATCCGCCGGGAAACCCCGAGTTGTACGTGGTGCTGGAAGCGGGGCCGAAAGCCGCGCTCTATCTTGGGTTTAAGGAGACCCTGGATCCAGCGCCCTGGCTTGCGCGCTGGCAAGACGGGCTCAAAAAGCTGCCGGCCCTGCAGGCCGCGGCGGGCGATTTTGACGCCTTCAATCGCTGGAGCCTGGGGAAGGACTCCGCTTCGCTGGCGTCCCTCCCGGAGGCGCTTCGGGCCGATGCGGAGTCGCTCCGCCAGCTTAATCGCGACACGCTAGAGATCATGAATCGCCTTCCGCTGAAAGCGGGGGAGGTGCTCTTCAATGCGCAGGAAGACGCGGCGGGCCGGCTCAGCGCTGCCGTACATGCGCTCGGCACGGCCCATGGCGATGCGGGCCAGGCCCTAATCCTTGAAATCCGCCGCCCCGGCGTCACCTTCCGCGCCTGGGACCACGGTCGCCTTCCCCAGCGGAACGTCGACCCCGCCACGGCGCTCGCTGCGAGCCCCCTTCAGGCCAGCTGCCCCAATGACTTCAAGGTAACGATTCGGCCTGGACCCACCGCCTGCCTCGCCCGCTGCGAGGCCTTCACGGCCTGGCGCTTGGCACCAGAGGACGGCGCGCCCCTTCAGCGCGACACGCAGGAGCGCGTCCGCACCCTTCATGTGCTGGAGGGCACGGCCCTGATCGAAAGCGCCGGCGGTGCCCTGCGCCTTCGCCGGGGCCAATCGGCGCTCCTGCCCGCCCGCCTGGGCAGCTGGACCCTCACGGGGCCGGCGGTCGCCGTGGAAGCGGCCCCCGGTGCGGTCCCCTAGACCACAGGCCTGGGCGCCCGCCGCCCTCGCCGCTCGGGGTGCGGCCCTGCAGAGCCTGCTCACGGAGACGGAAGCCCTATGGGCCCCCAAGCCCTTCGAGGACTTGAGCCCACCCTGGGCGGAAACCCACCCGGCCCTCATGGCCTTTCTCGATGGTTTAGGGGACGAAGCGCTCACCCACTTCGAGGCGGCGCCGGATGATCTCCGCCTGGCCCTTGCGCCCTGGGTGCCGGCGCTCGCCGAAGCAGCGCCCTTGCTCGTGCTGCCTGGCTCCACCACCGCGCCTTCCGGGGTGGCCGTAAGCCACGTCTCGGCGCGAAAGCGCGCGCAAATCGAGGCCTTCATCAATGCCCTCCCCAGGCCGGAGGCGGAAACCGGCATCGACTGGTGCGGTGGGAAGGGGCACCTCAGTCGTGCCCTTCATCAGTGGTTCGGGCTCCGCCTATGCGTTGTCGACAAAGACCAAGCGTTGCTCACGGCGGGCCAAGCCCTCGCAAAAGGCTTACCCCTGCGCTTTGAAAACCGGGACGTACTCCGCGGGCCTAGCGCGCCCCTAGAGGCCCACTCCTTGTTCGCCCTCCACGCCTGCGGCGCGCTTCACGATGCGGCCCTCACAGCGGTGATTGGGCAGAATTTGCCAAGCCTTGCCCTGGCGCCCTGCTGCTACGGTTTGCATCGCGGTGCGACCGGCCATTGGGAGAGCTGGGCGGCGACAACGACGCCTTCCGCCGCCTTCGATGCGTCGGCCCTACGCCTTGCAGTGGCTGATCTGGCAACGGCCCCGGCGGGGGTGCGGGCCCGGCGAACGCGGGAGCTGGAACTACGGCAAGCCTTCGATGCCTTCCAGCGCGCCACCTGGGGCCGGAATGCCTACCTCCCCTGCCCGTCCTTTCCAGCAAGCGTCATCGACGGGGGCTTCGAAGCCTTCGCCCAAGCCGCAGCCCGCCATCATGGCCTAGCCCTGCCTTCTCCCATCGATGCCGGGCGCTGGCTTGCCCTGGGCCGAAGCCGCGCGGCACTGGCCCGGCGCCGGAGCCTGCTGCGCCTGGCCTTCGGACGGCTGATCGAGCTGCGGATTATCTTCGATCGGGCGCTTTGGCTAGGCGAGCAGGGGCGCAACGTCGCCGTGAGCACGTTCTGCGACCGGTCCCTGTCGCCCCGGAACGTGATGATTAAGGCCTGGCGCTAGGGAGACAGCACCTCGGCCAGCAGGGTAATCCAGTGGGCCACGGGCCGCCCCGCCGCGGCGGCGAGGTGCAACTCGCAGCCGATATTGGCGGTGACGATGCGATCTGGCGAACCCGCCTCGAGGGCCCCTAACTTCCGCGAGCGCAGCGCCTCCGCCATGGCGGGCTCCAGCAGCGCGTTGGTCCCGGCGGCCCCGCAGCAAAGATAGCTCTCCGCCACCGGCACCCGCTCAATCCCCACGGCATCGAGGAGGCCCTCCACGGCGCCGCGCACGCCCTGCCCATGCTGCAGCGTGCAGGGCGGATGCCACGCCACCCGCACGGGCTGCGCCACCCGAAAGGCCGCTAAGTCAAACCCCTGAAGGTACTCGGACAGGTCGTGCGTTTTTGACGCCACGAAGGCGGCGCGCTCGGCATAGGCGGGATCGTCTGCCAACAGGGCCCCGTAGCCTTTGACCTCCACGCCGCAGCCCGAGGCGGTCATCACCAGCGCCTCCACGCCGGAAGCGAGCAGCGGCGCCCAGGCGTCGATGTTGCGCCGGGCAAGGGCCTGCGCCTGGGCACGAGCACCCAAATGCAGCGGCAGCGCGCCGCAGCACCCGGCCCGGCGGGCGTACTCAACATCCACGCCCAGGGCCTGAAGCACCCGGACCGTGGCCTGCTGGGTTTCTGGGACAGCGACGCCCTCGACGCACCCGGCAAGCAGCAGCACCCGCCGGCTCAGGCCCGACGACGCGGGCAGCGCCACGCGCCCCCGGGGCGCCGTTAACTGATCGCGCAGGCGGCGAGGCGCCAGAAAGCGCAGCCGCTGCCCCAGGCGGTACAGGGGCCAGAACAGGGCCCGCCGCGGCACCACCAAACGCAGGGCCCCGCGCGCCAGCCGCGAAAGTACGGGGCGCGCAGGCCCCTCCGCTTCCAGGCGCGTGCGCGCCACATCCAGAAGATCGTGATACACCACGCCCGAGGGGCAGGTGGTTTCGCAGTTGCGGCAGGTGAGGCAGCGGTCGAGGTGACGCACCGTGACTTCACTCGCGCCCTCCCCTTCTAGGAAGGCCTTCATGAGCCAGATGCGTCCCCGGGGCCCATCAAGCTCATTGCCCGTTTCTAGGTAGGTGGGGCACGTGGCGTTACAGAAGCCGCAGTGAACACAGCTGCGGAGCACGGCTTCGGCGCGAGCGCCCTCGGCCGAGGCGCGGAAACTTTCGGGCAGGCGCGTTTGCATCAGTCAGCCTCCCCCGGTGCCGCCCCATGGGCGAAGACGCCCGAGGGATCCATGGCCCCGGCGACCCGCGCCTCTAGAGCCCGAAGGGCACCGGGCTGGGGGGAGCGACGCACAGACGGCGCAACGCGAAGACCGTGTCCCCCTACCGCCGAAAGGGCCTGCTCCACCGCGGCATCAGGAGCCGTGGTGCTCAGCCAGCGCCGGCCGCCGCCCCAATCCACGGCCCAGCGCGCCGAAGGCAAGGCCCACACCGGCGCATCCACGGGCAGGGCCAAGCGCCAAAGGTGCTCGCCGGCCAGGGGCGCCAGGGGCCCCTCCCGCAGGGTCGACCACAAGTTATCGGCCACCGGTGGGGGAAGGGTCTCCCCCCCGGCCGCCGCCGCATCAAGGGCCACTTCAACCGCGCCGCCTTCAAAACGGGCGAGCAGCTGGCCGTCGAGCCAGGCGAGTCCGGTTAGGGCCCCGGGGCGCGCCGCTAAGGCGGGCATGCGGGCCAGGGCATCGTCTAAATCGCAGGCCAGCGCCTGGGTTTGGGTCACCTCGGGGCAGGGCTCCAAGCGGAGGCTGATCTCAAGCATGGCCCCCAGCTGGCCGTAGCTGCCGGCCATGAGGCGCGACACGTCGAAGCCCGCGACATTCTTCATCACCTCACCGCCGAAGCGGCAGAGGGTCCCCGTGCCATCGAGCAAGGTCACCCCCAGAAGCGCATCGCGCAGGGCTGCCCGATAGGGGCGAGCCGGGCCCGAAGTGCCCAGGGCCACAGCGCCGCCAAGGGTTGCGCGGGGATCACCCAGGGGCGGCTCAAAGGGCAAGCGTTGCCCTTCCGCCGCGAGGGCCGCCACCAGCGTGCGCAGGGGCGTGCCCGCCCGGGCCGTCACCACGAGCTCCGTGGGAGTGTGCTGGACGATGCCTGCATAAGCGCCCAGGGCCAGTGCCTCGCCCGCATGAGCGCGCAGCGCCGCATCCCGCGTGCTGTTGCCTCGCGGGATCAAAACGACCCCGGCCGCCGCAGCCTGACGGATTCGCTCGGCGGCGTCCTGGACGAAGGGATCGAGGCTGAGATCTCGGCGCGGCGCCGGCCCCGCGCTCATAGCCGGGGCAACTCGGGATGGGGCAGCTGCCCGTGGTGGACGTGCATACCACCCAGTTCGGCGCAGCGCGCCAGGGTCGGCACGGCCTTCCCGGGGTTCAAAAGGCCTTCAGGATCAAAGGCCGCCTTAAGGGCCTTGAAGCGCGCCAGCTCCGGCGGCGCAAACTGGCTGCACATGGCATCGAGCTTCTCCACCCCCACGCCGTGCTCGCCGGTGACCGAGCCCCCATAGGCCACGCACAGCGCGAGGATCTCGTTGCCGAGGGCCTCGGCGCGCGCAACGCCATCGGGGGTGTTCGCATCATAAAGAATAAGGGGATGAAGATTGCCGTCGCCGGCGTGGAAGACATTGGCCACGGGCAGGCCGGCGGCCTCGGAGCGGGCAGCGATGGCATCAAGCACTTCGCCTAAATAGCGCCGGGGAATGGTGCCATCCATGCAGTAGTAATCGGGGGCCAGGCGGCCGACGGCGGGGAAGGCATTCTTGCGTCCCGACCAAAGGCGCAGGCGCGCCTCGTCGGAATCGGACACGGTAATGCTGCTGGCGCCGGCCGCGCGCAGTACGGCCATGACCCGCTCTCGCGTTTCTGCCAGTACGGCGGGGGCGCCATCGAGTTCGCAGAGCAGCACGGCGGCGGCGTCCCGGGGATAGCCCGCATGGACGAAATCCTCCGCGGCCTGCACGGCCAGCTTATCCATGAGCTCCATGCCCGCGGGAATGATGCCCGCGGCAATCACCGCTGCCACCGCATCCCCGGAGGCGCGAATGCTATCGAAGGCCGCCAGCAGTACTTCCTGCTGCGCTGGGATGGGCCGGAGCCGCACGGTGACTTCCACCACCACGCCCAGGAGCCCCTCGGAGCCGGTGAACAGCGCGAGCAGATCGAGACCTGGCGCTTCCAGGGTCGGCCCACCCAAGGTGAGTAGGTCGCCCTCAACGGTGACAATCGTGACGGCAAGAAGGTTGTGTACCGTGAGCCCGTATTTAAGGCAGTGCACGCCGCCGGCGTTCTCCGCCACGTTACCGCCGATGGAACACGCAATCTGCGAGGAGGGATCGGGGGCGTAGAACAAATCATGGGGAGCCGCGGCTTCGGATATGGCCAGGTTGCGCACCCCGGGCTGGAGCCGCGCGCACTGGCGCATGGGGTTGATCTCGAGGATGCGGTTGAGCTTGGCCAGCACCAGCAGCACGCCGGCCTCACAGGGCAAGGCGCCGCCGGACAGGCCCGTCCCGGCGCCCCGGGCCACCACGGGGATCTTCGCCTCGAAGCAGAAGCGCAGCACCGCCTGTACCTGCTCCACCCGGTCCGGCAGCACGGCAACGAGGGGCAGCTGGCGGAGCGCCGTCAACCCATCGCTTTCGAAGGGCCGAAGGGCTTCGGGCGTAGCCACGACCTCGAGGCCCGGCACGGCCCGCGCGAGCGCCTGGGCAAGGGTGTGTCGATCCATAGCAATCCCCCTTCAGATCGCTCAATTGTCCCGGTCCTGGGCCGTATTTCCACCGTTTTCGGGCGGCGAGGCCCGGAAACCCATGTATACATTATCTAGACACTATTAAATGTCATGTTGCATTGACACTCGCCTTTGCATACATTTTAGGGACACCGGTGGGTTTCGCCCTGAACGAAACCCGCCCCCCATTGCGCTCTAGGGGAGCCTAGGCCTAGCTTAGGCTTCAGAGAGGCACGGGCGGAGCCCGTCCATGAACAGTATTGCGGGACAAAAACGCGCCCTTTCCGAAGGGGAACTCACCGCCCTCCGGGCAGGGCTTGAGCACGACGGGGTCGGGATACTACCGGGCTTCATCCCTGCGGCGCTCTGCGACGCGGCGCGGCGGGCGATTGATGGGCACCTGGGCATTACGGAAGACCCAGCCACCTGGTATCGGCACAAGCCCACCCCCGATGGCCTCATCGATCTTCACCATCCTCAAGCCTTTTGGGATATCCGCCAGCACCTGCCCCTCTATGAGGTGTTCCGGTCCCTCATCGCCACCCCCTTCCTCTGGGTGTCCATGGACCGGGGCAGCTTCAAGGCGCCCTTCCGCCGCGCCCACCCCCGGGATCGGAACGACGCGCCCTTCCATTGGGAAATGGATCCGCGCCGGCCCGAACGGCGGCTCCAGGCCATGATCTACCTGGAGACGTGCCGAGCCGACCAGGGGCCTTTCCGCTGCGTCCCAGGCCTGTTCCGGCAGCTGGAGGCCTGGCGGGCCGTCTACGGCGTAGAACCCTTCCCCGCCGATCGCCTCCGGGCCGAGCAAATCCTCGATGTCACGGGCGCGAAGGGCAGCCTCCTGGTTTGGGATGCGCGCCTGCCCGCCGGCAGTGCCTTAAACCGCAGCCCCGTGCCCCGCTACAGCATGATGGTCACCATGCTTCCGGAAGGGGACGAAGAGCGGCGGATCCAGCGCGTTGAAGATTTCGAAGCGCAGCGCGCGCCCGCTTGGCTCCGGGACGGCCAGGGCCACGCTGAAAACCACGGCCCCATCCACCTCACGGAGCACGGCGAGCGCCTCCTCGGGCGCCAGCCTTGGTAGGGGCGCCCTAGCTCGCGCGAATCCAAAACACGGCGATGACCGCCGCCAGCATGAGCAGCACTCCCGCGCCGCCCCAGATCGCCAGATAGGGGGGCGGCCGCAGGGCGGGATCGTCGATCAAGCGGTTCACGCAATACCAATTCAAGCCATAGAGCAGGGGCGCCACGGCGAGGCTGACGGCGCCCACCCACTGCACGAGGGTAACGGGATTGGGGAAGAGCGTGTTCGCCGCAATGGCCACAAGAAGGATGGCCATCATAAAGCCCCAGTAGGTGCCCTGCCCCGCTACCCAGCGCTGCCCCGGCAACAGCTCCCTAAGGAGCATGGCGAAGGTGCGCGGGAAGCCGTCCATCACCGAGTAGGCCGTGGAGAACAGGGCCAGGAAGGCGGCGAAGAGGAACAGGGGCAACATCCAGCTACCCAGCACTTCCGTATAAATCTCCGAAAGCGTGAGCGCGACGTCGATGCCCTGGGGCACGAGGCCTCGGGGGGCAAGGAGTTCGGCGCCGAGGGCCACGAAGATCACTGCGAGCAGCGCCGAGACCCCATAGCCCACGAGCAAATCGAAGCGGCCCTTCGCCAGGGCCTGGGCCCGGGTGGATCCATCCGCGAGCCAGGCCTTTTCATGCTCCAGGGCCCATAGGGAGTGCCAAATGGCCACGTTAATGCCCGTGGGCATGATGCCGAGGATGGCCGCCACCAGCAGCCCCGAGCCCGCGGGCACCTGCGGCACCACCATCTGGGCGACCTCGCTCGGCGAGGGCAAGGCCACGGCAAAGGCCAGCACGCTGATGGAAACCAGCAGGAGCATGGCGCCCTTGCTGATGACCTCCAGCGCCGCGTAGCGGCCGAAGATCAGCAAGGCCACGATGACCCCGCCGATGATCAGGGTCCAGGTACCCAGGCTAAGACCGCCAAACACCGCATGGAGAATAGCCGCCGTAATGGCCAGGGTGCCGGCCAAGATGGTGAAGCCCTGGAGCACGGTGGTGCTGAGGAAGGCCCACACCGCCCACTGCTTCGGCCCGGGCACGCGGCCGTAGCCGTGAATGAGGGAATGGCCCGTGGCCAGGGCGTAGCGCGGGCCGTACTCGAAGGCCGGGTACTTGAACAGGTGCGCCGCCAGCACGAGCCAGACCAGCCCATAGCCAAAGCGCGCCCCGGCCACGGGGCTCAGCACCAGGTGGCTTGTGCCAATGGCCGTGGCCGCCATGATCATGCCGGGGCCGAGGCTTTTGAGGCGCGCCAGCATGGCTAGACGTTATTGAGAATGGACAGGGCCGTCCCCGAGAAGATCTGCGCCTTCTCGCGCTCGGGGATGGTCAACGCCTCGATGGAGCTGACGGCGCGCTCAATATTGCCCAGCAAATGGGGGTGATCGCTGCCCATGACCATGTGGTCCGTGCCCACCTGATCGCGCAGCATATTCAGGGTGTGGGGGCTGAAGGTCACCGTGTCGTAGTAAAGCTTTTTCAGATAGACACTCGGGAGCTCATCGATGAATTCCCGACACTCGGCGAAATCTCGAAAGCCGTTGTCCATGCGCTCCATGAGCCAGGGGATGACGCCCCCGGCGTGGCCGATGATCCAGCGAATATGGGGCAGATCGCGAAGCATGCCGGAATAGCACAGGCGCGCCGTGGCCAGGGCCGTATCGCTCGGGAAGCCCAGGATGGGGCCGAGCACGAACTCCTGATAGGCCTCGGGATTTGCCGGCAGCATGGGGTGAATGAAGATGCACAGCTTCCGCCGGTTTGCTTCCTCGAAGAAGGGCCGGTAAGCCGGGTCCGTGAGAGCTTTACCGCCGATATTGCTCAGCAGCACCACGCCGTTGAGCTTCAGATCGTCGAGGGCCCGCTCGAGCTCCCTCAGCGCCGCGTCGGGGTCGTCCATGGGGATGGAGGCGAAGCCCTTGAAGCGCGTGGGATAGGTGGCGATCAGCTCCGCGTAGGCGTTGTTCACCATCCGGGCCACGGCGGCTTGATCCTTCGCCTCGGCAAAGAACACGTTTGGGGTGGACAGGGAGACCACCTGCACATCGATGCCCACGGCGTCCATGGCTTCTAGGCGCAGTTTGGGGTCCGTCATGGGCGGAGTAATGCCGAAAAAGCGCGCACCCTTGTACTTAATGATCGTGCGGCCCGTGGGATCTTTCCCGAAGGCGAACTCGCCGCCCCGAGCCCGAATCTGGTCAAAGAACACTTCTGGGTAGTAATGGGTGTGTAGATCGAATTTCACTGCGCGCTCCTCTCTTATCGTTACCCCGATGCTCGCCTCCCCGCCTCGCCGCTGCAAGCGCGCATCATGAAAAAAACGGGGGGATTGGGGCGCGCGGGCGAAGCCCACAAAAAAAGCCCCGGCGAACCGGGGCTTCTGCGGCAGCGCGCTTAGGCGGAGGCGCGGCGCCTCCCGCCCTGGCCTACCAGAGGTCGTACTTCTGGAGCTCGGCCCGGCCCACCACCATGTGGTGCACTTCATCCGGGCCATCGGCGAAGCGCAGATGGCGCATGTCGGTGTAGAGCCCCGGCAGAGGGGACCACTGGGAGATGCCCGTGGCGCCGTGCATCTGGATGGCTTCGTCGATGATCTGGCAGACCTTCTCCGGCACCATGGCCTTCACGGCGGACACGTACACCCGCGCTTCCTTGTTGCCCAGCACGTCCATGGCCTTGGCAGCCTGCAGCACCATGAGACGCATGGCGTCGATTTCAATGCGGGCCCGGGAGATCTTCTCCAGGTTGCCGCCGAGCTTAGCAATGGGCTTGCCGAAGGCTTCCCGGGTTGCGGAGCGCTTCACCATGAGTTCCAGAGCGCGCTCGGCTTTGCCGATGGAGCGCATGCAGTGGTGAATGCGGCCCGGGCCCAGGCGCACCTGGCTGATTTCAAAGCCCTTGCCCTCGCCCAGCAGGATGTTCTCCTTGGGGACGCGCACGTTCGTGAAGCGGATGTGCATGTGACCGCGCGGGGCGTGGTCGTGGCCGAACACCTGCATGCCCTCGAGCACTTCCACCCCGGGGGTGTCCATGGGCACGAGGATCTGCGACTGCTGCTGGTGCGGCGCCGCGTTGGGGTCCGTTTTCACCATGACAATCATGATCTTGCAGCGGGGATCGCCGGCGCCGGAAATGTAGAACTTCTCGCCGTTGATCACGTAGTGATCGCCGTCAAGCACGGCCGAGGTGCTGATGTTCCGGGCGTCGGAGGACGGCAGGGCCGGCTCGGTCATGGCGTAGGCGGAGCGAATTTCGCCATTGAGCAAGGGCTCGAGCCACTGCTTCTTCTGCTCCGGGGTGCCCACGCGCTCAAGCACTTCCATGTTCCCCGTATCCGGCGCGCTGCAGTTCAGAGATTCAGAGGCGAGCGGCGACTTGCCCAGCTCCACGGCGATGTAGGCGTAGTCCAGGTTGGTCAGGCCATCGCCATATTCGCTATCGGGGAGGAAGAAGTTCCACAGGCCACTGGCCTTGGCCGCATTCTTCGCCCCCTCGAGGAGCTCAAGCTGACGCGGATGCCAGCTCCAGCGATCGGTTTTTTCCTTATCGAGGGCGTGAAACTCCTCGGTGATGGGATCGACGTGATCCCGAATATGGACCTTAACCGCGTCCATAAGCGGCTGGGCCTCCTCAGACATGGCCAGTTGGAACAGATCGGCATTTAAAGCGCTCATGCACTCCCCCCGAAGTGGATTGAAAAGGACCCGCCTTTGATACCACAGCCGCGCGCCAGAAGCGAAAGGGACGCCGGCCTAGGCGTCCCGCGTGGGCAAGCGGTAGGGGTTCTCCCCGTCCGCATCGGGGGAGGCCATGCGCTCCCCCGCCTGCAGCCGCGCCTTGAAGCGCTCAAGCCAAGGGAAGGGCTGAGGTTGGCCAGCGGGCGCTATCGCCGCAGGCTCACGCCTGGCTGCGGGCTCAGGCCTTGGCGCCGGGCGTCGAAGCGCTGGCGTTTTGCCCGCCGCCACGGACTGCCCCGCCGCAAAGCCCGCCAGCCAGATCCGATCGCGCTTGGGGGCCGGGCTGGCCCAGGCCCAGAGCCGGCGCAGCCGGGCACCCCACTGCCTTCGGGGCGCGTAGGGCCCTCCGATGACTTCAAACCGGGGTGCGGTCGGCGCAAGCGGCATCGCGGCGCCAGGATCAGGCCGAGGCTTTGGATCGTGGTAGGCGCGGCGGCCGCCCGCCGGCGGTTCGCTGAGGGGGATCACCACCAGGCGCTCCCCCTCTTGGCGAACGACGGCTCGCTCCGTATCAAGGCGAAAGGCGTTCGGGATGACAAGGCTTTCTTCACCTTCCTGATGGCGCACTTGCGTGACCGCTTCTTCAGTCCGA
>JADHNU010000005.1 GCA_016779325.1 Pseudomonadales bacterium | reverse complement strand
CCTATCGGGTTGCCGAAGTAAGCTCCAGGAAAATCCCTTCGCCCCTTCAGCTATTCAGTGGTCGGATCAATGACTCGGGCACCCACACGAATGGCTTGATCAAATTTTTAAAGAGCTCGGCGTCTGAAACCCCTAGTTTCCTAGAGGTTCTTCGCACCGCTTCAAAGCAGTGCCGCCGACCAGGGCTGCGCATTATACAGACGGCCAAAGGCCCCGCAACTACTATTTTTCAAATTTTTGACAATCGTCTAAGCCCATGAAAGGCAAGGCTTTAAGCACCCGAAAGGCGCGCCAAACCCCATTGCCGCTTACCTCGGCGGATCAGAAAGTGACCTGAAACGAACGTCGGGAAGGTGTTTAAGGCCGCCCTAGCGTCGCCCGCCACCGCCCCATTAACGGCTACCGCGCCACTTTTGATGAGCTGCATGGCCTGAGAGTTAGAACCCGCGAGGCCGAGCTCCGTTAGCACCCGACCGAGGAAGACGGACCCTTCGTCGAAGTGGGCCGAGGGCACCCCATCCTGGGCCAGCTGCGCAAGATCCGCCTCCCCTAACCCGTCCAAGGATCCAGAGAACAGCGCCGCCGTGATGCGCTCCGCCGCCGCACAGCCGGCTTCCCCGTGCACCAGCGTGGTCACCTCTCGCGCCAGGACCTGCTGACCGAGCCGCTTACCGGGATCCGCCTCGCTTTCGGCGACCACCGCCTCGAGGGCATCCCGCTCAAGAAAGGTAAAGTAGCGCAAATAGGCCGGCACATCGGCATCAGCGCAATTGATCCAGAATTGATAGAAGGTGTAAGGCGACGTTTTTCGCGCGTCGAGCCAAATGGTGCCGCTTTCTGTCTTGCCAAACTTCCCGCCATCGGAGCGGGTCACCAAAGGGAGGGTGAGCGCATGCACGGTTTTGCCGAGCATGCGCCGGGTGAGGTCCATGCCCGCGGTGATATTACCCCACTGGTCCGACCCTCCCAGCTGGAGGACGCAGTCGTAGCGATCGGCTAGCGCTGTGTAATCATAGGACTGGAGCAGCATATAGCTGAACTCCGTGAAGGATATGCCCGCCCCTTCCCGCTCGATACGCGATCGCACCGATTCCTTCCGGATCATTTCGTTCACGGAGAAGTGCTTCCCGACGTCCCGCAGGAAGGCAATCACGTCGAGCTCCCGGGTCCAATCCAGATTATTGACCAGCAGGCCCGCCCCCTGGTCCAAATCAATAAAACGCCCTAGCTGCTGTCGAAGCGACTCAACCCACCCTGCGACCACGTCCGCTTCATTTAGGCTTCGTTCGTTGGCCTTAAAGCTCGGGTCGCCGATCAGCCCCGTCGCGCCGCCCACCAGCGCGATGGGCCGGTGCCCCGCGAGCTGGAAACGCCGAAGCGCGAGGAGCGGCACCAGGCTGCCGATATGGAGGCTATCGGCCGTGGGATCGAAGCCGCAGTAGACGGTTTGCCCTGGGGAGGCGAACTGCGCCGCCAAGGTTTCCCAAGGCGAGCTTTGATTGACCAAACCGCGCCATTTCAGCTCTTCGAGCACGTCCATAGGGCACCTCTTTTCGTGGAGGGCGAAAAATGAACGAGCCCCCCAGGAAATACAAGGGCCGAGCGGCGTGGAGACGCCCCCCGTGGGCAAGCGTTAGCGCACTCTCTATAATCCGGCAGAACACTCACGGGGCAATCCAAGAATTCGCATGAGCGGCCAACGTCTGCAGGACACCCCGCCCATGGCGCGGCGAACCCAATCCGGGGCACAGCTCTGGCGCCGCCCCGTGCCGCGCACCCATGCCTTTGCGGCCAGCACCCTGGCCCTCGTGCTCGGCCTTGCCGTTAGCCTATGGCCTAACGCCCACTCCCTGCCGAGCGACGCCCCGGCTCCGATTCCGACCCTAGCCACCCAGGCCGACGCAAGCCACGGGGAGGCGGACCCTTTCATGGAAGCGGCGCCTTCGGCCGAAGCCCCCCCGGAGGACACCGAACCCGCACCGGCCGCGCCGCGTTGGAAAACGCGGACCGTGCGCAACGGCGACTCCCTGGCCCGGCTCTTTCAGCGGGAAGGCCTCAGCCCCCGGGATCTCGCAAATCTGCTGGCATCCGCCCCCCTGGCCAAGCGCCTTGCGGATCTGCGCCCCGGGGACGAGCTCGCGTTCCTCGAAGAAGAGGGCGCGCTGCAGGCCCTACGCTTCCGTCCTTCTCGCCTAGAAACGCTCACCTTTCGACGCCAGGATCCGGAAGGCCAGCGCTTCATCGGCGAACAGGCACTCCGAACGCCTACGGTGACGGAGCGCACGGCGCGCGTGACCATTGAAGATGCGCTTTTTCTTTCGGCTCAAGCTGCGGGCCTAAAGGATCAGCTCGCCCTCTCTCTAGCGGAGATTTTCCAATGGGATATCGATTTTGTCCTCGATATTCGCAAGGGCGATCGTTTTGAGCTGCTTTATGAGGAGCTCTCGCTCGATGGGGACGCCTACGACACAGGCGCTATTCTGGCGGCACGCTTTATCAACCGCGGCGAAGTCTTTGAAGCCGTACGATTCGAGGATGAACAGGGCGCGGCGAGCTATTTCACGCCAGAAGGGCGCAGCCTGAGGAAGGCCTTCCTCCGCGCGCCCGTGCAATTCACCCGCATCAGCTCAAATTTCAACTTGCGCCGAAAGCATCCCCTGTGGAACACGGCGCGGCCCCACCGCGGTATCGACTACGCCGCCCCCCAAGGCACCCCCGTGGTGGCGGCGGGGGATGGGAAAGTGGTGAAGGCGACCCGGAATGCCCCTTCAGGTAACTACATCGTGCTGCAGCACGGGGAGCGCTATCAGACCAAGTACCTTCACTTATCGCGCTTCGCCAAAACCCTGAAAACGGGACAGCGGGTGAAGCAAGGCCAGGTCATTGGCTATGTCGGCGCCACCGGCTGGGCCACAGGGCCGCATCTCCACTACGAATTTCTTGTCGGTGGCGCGCACCAAAACCCAAGAACCGTGGATCTTCCCAAGGCCGACCCCATTGCGGCGGCGGCTCGCCCGGCATTCACGCGCCTTGCGGAGGCTCGCCTGGCCGCCCTCTCCGGAGACGAGCGCCTCGCCCTGTCCCAGGCGCCATGAGCGCAGAGCCCCTCTACCTTGGCGTCATGACCGGCACGAGCCTCGACGGGTTCGACACGGTACTCGCGCGCTTCACGGCTGAGGGGCCGCAGGTCGTCGCCAGCGCTGCGCGCCCCTTCGACCCTACCCTTCGCGCCGAACTCCTGGCCCTGTGCAGCCCAGGAGACAACGAAATTGAACGCCTTGGCATCGCGGACCTGCGCTTAGGAGAGGCCATCGGCGACGCCTGCCTAGCGCTGCTAAAGGCCAGCGAGGTGACGCCTGATCGGGTCCGAGCCATCGGCAGCCACGGCCAGACCATCCGCCATCGGCCAAATCAACCCCACCCCTTTACGCTACAAATTGGCGATCCCAACCGCATTGCAGAACGTACGGGCATCGCCGTCGTCGGCGACTTCCGGCGCCGAGATATGGCCGCCGGAGGCCAGGGTGCGCCCCTTGTTCCCGCCTTTCACCGCGCCGTGCTTTCCTCCACGGGCGACCCCCAAGCGGTGCTCAACCTGGGCGGCATCGCGAACCTAACGCTCCTTTCGGGACCCCAGGCGGACGTGCTTGGCTTTGATACGGGGCCGGGCAACACCTTGCTCGACAGCTGGATCCAACGCCATCGAGCCGTACCCTTTGATGCCGGCGGCGCGTGGGGGGCTAGCGGAACGCGCCAACCCGAGTTCCTTGAAGCTTGCCTCAGGGACCCCTACTTTTCCCTCCCTCCCCCTAAGAGCACGGGGCGGGAGAGGTTCAATCTGTCCTGGCTTGAACAGTTCAACCCCACCCGCTGGGCCCCGGAAGACGTACAGGCTACCCTCGCTGCGCTCACGGTAGAAAGCGTGGCGCGCAGCCTCGCCGCCTTCGCCCCCGAGCCCCCTCGCCGGCTATGGCTGGCCGGCGGTGGGCGCCACAACGCCCTGCTTCGCGAAGGGCTCGCCTCGACCCTGAACATCCAGACGGAAGTTCGCCTCATCGAGGAGGCCGGCTATGATGGAGACCAGCTAGAGGCTCTGGCCTTTGCCTGGCTGGCGGCAGCGCACTGTGAAGGGCGAGCAGGTAACGTGCCCGCGGTCACCGGGGCCCAGGGGGAGCGGGTGCTCGGGGCGTACTATCCTCCCTGAGCGGCTGACCGCCTAAATCGCGAAGGAGTTGCCACAACCGCAGGTGGCGGTGGCATTGGGGTTATCGATCACAAACTGCGCACCGGAGAGGTCTTCCCGGTAATCGATGCTCGCGCCCACGAGGTAGGGATAGCTCATGGGGTCGACTAGCACGGTAATGCCGTCGCGTTCCACGGAGGCGTCGTCCTCCGCCTGCGCTTCATCAAAGGTGAAGCCATAGGAGAAACCGGAACAGCCTCCCCCGGTGACGAAGACCCGGAGCTTGAGGGCCGTGTTGCCCTCCCCTTCAACGAGCTCTCGCACCTTCGCCGCCGCCGCTTCAGACACGGCTAGGGTTTGTGGCGCTTGCGTTTCTATCATGATGGGGCCCTCTTTCTCGAGCGCAGAGTATGGCGCGACCGGCCTTGAATTCCAACGGTGGCAGTCGGTTATTCCCGCCCCCGCACCGCGGGGCACACCTGCCCAGGGACTCAGAGCCCTGCTAGACTCGAGCGCTAGCTGCTGGCAGGAATCGCTCCGTGTACCTTTGGCTAAAAGCCTTTCATATCATCTTTATGGTGTGCTGGTTCGCCGGCCTCTTCTATCTACCCCGACTCTTCGTCCATCACGCGATGAGCGAAGAGGACGTCACGCGCGAACGCCTAGCCATCATGGAGGGGAAGCTCTACCGCTTTGTGACGCCGTTTATGGCCCTGACCCTCATCTTTGGGGGGGCTCTGCTCTGGGTCGCCCCAGGGCTTCTGAGCCAGGGCTGGATGCACGCCAAGCTTGGCTTGGTCGTCCTGCTCGTGATCTATCACGTGCGCTGCGGCCAACTGGTACGCGCTCTGGCCGCAGGCCCCCCGGCCCATAGCCATCGCTATTACCGGATATTCAACGAGCTGCCCGTGCTCGCGCTCTTTCCCATTGTCTTCCTGGTAGTGCTGAAGCCTTTCTAGAAACCCTTGAGCCGAACCTTGCCGGGCCCGCACAATTCCCGCCAAGCCATTGCCTAATTTGCTAGGGATCCGACAACGCCATGACCGACTCGAAGCTCGTTCTCGATCACTCCGGCGCGCTTTTTACGCGCGCCTGCGATGCCATCCCCGGCGGCGTCAACTCGCCGGTACGAGCGTTCCGGGGCGTCGGCGGTACGCCTATTTTTATGCGCGAGGCCGAGGGCCCCTACCTCTATGACGAAGACGGCAACCGCTACATTGACTACATCGGCTCCTGGGGGCCGATGATTCTTGGCCACGGCGCGCCCGCGGTTAAAGCAGCGCTCTATGAGCAGATCGATCGGGCCGTCAGCTTTGGGGCACCGACGGCGCTCGAAGTGACCATGGCGGAACAGGTTCGCGCTATGGTCCCCTCCATGGCCCAGGTCCGCATGGTGAATTCGGGCACGGAAGCCACCATGAGCGCTCTCCGGCTAGCTCGCGGCTTTACGGGCCGGGATTGCGTGGTGAAGTTTGAAGGGTGTTATCACGGCCACGTGGACTCGCTGCTGGTGAAGGCGGGTTCCGGTGCGCTGACCCTAGGGCAGCCCGACTCCCCCGGCGTTCCCGCCGACCTTGCTCAACACACGCTCACCCTGCCCTACAACGACGAAGACGCCGCGAGAGCGCTCTTTGCGGCGCGGGGTTCGGATATTGCCTGCGTCATTGTCGAGCCCATTGCGGGGAACATGAACTGCATCCCGCCCGACCAAGCCTTTCTCGACACGCTGCGGTCCCTCTGCTCTGAGGCCGGCGCCCTGCTGATCTTTGATGAGGTCATGACGGGTTTTCGCGTAGCCCCGGGCGGCGCCCAAAGCCTCTACAACATCGTTCCCGATCTAACGACCCTCGGAAAAGTCATTGGTGGCGGCCTTCCCGTGGGGGCATTCGGGGGCCGGGCGGACGTCATGGCAGCCCTTGCGCCCGTGGGTCCGGTGTACCAAGCCGGCACCCTCTCGGGCAACCCTCTAGCCATGGCTGCCGGGCTCACTACGCTCCAAATTCTCGCCAGCCAACCGGAGCTCTACACCGCCCTCGAAGCCCAAACCCAGCGCCTCGTCGACGGTGCAAAAGCGCGCGCCGCGGCCCACGGCATTCCCTTCAGCACGCACCACGTGTGCGGCATGTTCGGGTTCTTCTTCACCGACGGGCCCGTGCGGAACCTGGCGGACGTCCAGCGTTGCGATGTCCCGCGCTTCACCCGCTTCTTCCACGCCATGCTGGAAGGTGGGGTTTATCTCGCGCCGTCAGCCTATGAAGCGGGCTTTATTTCCGTCACCCACGACGATGCCGTGGTCGACGCCACCCTCGACGCGATGGAACGGGCCTTCTCCGCCTGCCGCTAACCCTTAAGGATTCCCCATGCACTATCACGTTTATGGCCTGGGCAACGCCCTCGTCGATATGGAATACGAAATTGACGATGCCTTTCTGGCCCAGCATGAAATTGCTAAGGGGCACATGACCTTAGTCGAGGCGGAACGGCTTCTGCAGCTTTCCGGCGACCTGGCGGATCATGCACCCCGCCGCTGCAGCGGTGGCAGCGCGGCCAATTCGCTCATGGCCGTAAGCGCTTTGGGGGGCCAAGCCTTTTACAGCTGCAAGGTAGCTGACGACGAAGTCGGCCATTTCTTCGTGCAGGACATGCGCGCGGCCGGGGTCGAGACCAACGCCCATGAGCAACGGGGCGAAGGCATAACGGGCCAATGCCTCGTCCTCGTGACCGCCGATGCGGAGCGCAGCATGAATACCTTCCTGGGCATTTCCGGCAGCCTAGGCCAGGCTGACGTCGACACGGAGGCCCTGGAAGCCGCAGACATGCTCTATCTTGAGGGGTATCTGTGCACCTCGCCCTCGGCGCGGGATGCGGTCACCCACGCCCGGGAGCTCGCCGAGCAGAAGGGCATCCGCACCGTGGCGTCTCTCTCTGATCCGTCCGTGGTGCAATTCTTCGGTGACGACATGCGCGCCATGCTGGGAACTCACGTGGATCATCTCTTCTGCAATGAAGAGGAAGCGCTGGCCTGGACCGGCGCCAGCACCCTGCTTGAAGCCGTGGCTGCGCTAAAGGATTTCGCCCACAGCTTTGCGGTGACCCGGGGCGCCGAAGGCTCCCTCATCTGGGACGGGACGACGGAGCACGCAATCGCGACCGCACCCATTAAACCCGTAGACAGCAACGGGGCCGGGGACATCTACGCTGGGGCCTATCTTTACGGGCTTGGCCAAGGCTGGACCCACGAAGCCTCCGCTCGCTTGGCTAGCCGAGCTGCGGCCCGGCTAGTGGCGCGCTTTGGCGCCCGCCTACCGGTAGAAGACTACCCCGGCCTCCTAAGCGCCGAGTAGCCCAGACCCATTCACACCGCCCTCGCCAAGAAACGCCGCGAGGCGCCGGAGGGCCTCCTCGAGGTCCTCGAAGGGGGCCGTGTAGGAAAAACGCACGTGCTCCGCGGCGCCCTCAAAGCCAAAGTCCGTGCCCGGAGTCACCGCCACCGCGGCCTTCGCGAGCAGCGATCGGCAAAAGGTCTCGCTTGTTCCCTGCCCCGGCGGCAGCTTGGCGTAAACGTAGAACGCCCCTTCCGGGACCACGGGCACGGTAAAGCCCAAGGCCCGGAGGCCGTTCACCAAGCGATTGCGAGACCGGAAATAGGCCAAGCGCCGCGCCTCATGCAGGGGAAAGAGGTCTGCCTGAAGCGCCGCCAGCGCCGCATGCTGACCCACCGTCGACGGCGCGATGTACGCGTTTTGGGCCAAGCGCTCGAGGGCGGGAATGGTCGCCCGAGGCGCCACCAGCCAGCCAATGCGCCAGCCGGTCATGCCGAAGTACTTAGAAAAGCTGTTCACCACAAACTCATGATCGGCGCCCCCCGCCAAACTGAGCACGGTGCCCACCCGACTCGGCGCTTGCTGCCCATGGGGAGCTAGGCTGGGGCAATCCTCGAGCCCCGCTGGATAGGTCAGCCCCTGATAGATCTCATCGAACAGCGCCCAGCCGCCGCGGGCCTGAGCACAGGCAGAAATGGCCTCAAGATCAGAGTGAGCGCTCACTGCACCTGTGGGATTCGCCGGCGAAGCCAGTACGACGCCACAGGTCTTCTCGCTCCAGGCCTCGCTGACATGACGCCCCCGCAAGGCAAAGCCGTCCGCGGGATCGAGCGGCATCAGAGACGCCTTGGCCCCGAAGAGCCGGGGAAAGTAGCGGTTACAGGGATAGGCCGGATCCCCAAGAAGAACCGCGTCCTGGGGGTTCAGCAATAGCGCCGACAGCAACATCAGCGCCCCCGTCGCACCGGCTGTCACCACCACCCGCTCCGAGTCAAGATCAACGTTATGATAGGCCCCGTAGTAGGTGGCGATGGCTCGCCGCAGGGCCGGCAGCCCGAGGGCGGAGGTGTAGGCCGTTTCTCCCCGGGCGAGGGCCGCCGCGCCGGCCTCGCGAATGGGCAGCGCCGTAGGCTCCCGCGGTTCGCCCACCTCCATGTGGATCACGCGATGGCCTTCTGCCTCTAGGCGCTGGGCGGCGTCGACGATGTCCATCACGCGAAAAGAGTGAATATGATCCATCCGCTCCGCCAAACGCATGGCAAACTCCCGTGGATAAGCAAGGGCGAGGATTGTCCGGAGCCCTGTCCGTGCTGTCGAGCCTCTTGCCCATGATCCAAGCGCCCTACTGCGGTCGTTTTGCGCCCTCCCCCACGGGCCCGCTTCATCTTGGCTCCCTGCTTACCGCTGTCGCCAGCTGGCTGGATGCCCGGGCAGCGCAGGGCACCTGGCATGTGCGCATGGAAGACCTAGACCCACCTCGGGAAGTGCCTGGAGCCGACGCCCTCATCCTCCGGTGCTTGGAGGCCCACGGACTCACCTGGGATGGTCCCGTGGTGTATCAAAGCCAGCGCACGGCCGCCTATGAAGCCGCCCTGGCCACGCTGCAGGAGGCGGGTCTTGTTTATGAGTGTGACTGCCCGCGAAAGGTCCTTCGCGCCCAGGGCGGCCCCTACCCCGGGACCTGCCGAAACCGCCGAAATCCGCCCCCCGGCGCCCACGCGCTTCGCCTTTGCGCGCCCCCGCTGGGCGCGGATCAGGTCGCCTTTCGGGACCGCCTCCGGGGCCTTCAAGTCAGTGCGCTGCAAAGGGACCCCGGGGACTTTGTGATCCGTCGCCGCGATGGCCTGTGGGCCTACCAGTTGGCCGTGGTTGTGGACGACGGCGCCCTTGGGGTCACGGACATCGTGAGAGGGGAAGATCTCCTGACCTCCACGGCACGGCAAATTTATCTACAGCAATGCCTTAGCGTACCCACCCCGCGCTACCTTCATCTTCCGCTCATCGTCGATGCCGCGGGGCATAAATGGGCCAAGCAAACCGGAGCCCCGGGGCTCAACCTTACCCAACCGGAGGCCAATCTGGCTCAGGCGCTCGCCCTGCTTAATCTCCCAAGCACGCCAGCCCTTCCCTGCGAGGAACAGCTCCAGGTGGCCCAGGCGCACTGGAATCCCACGCAGCTCCCCCAGGGGCCCCTCTTCCTATCCGAGGCCCTCGACTAAGCCCGGATTCTGCTACCATCAGGCCGCTTCGAAGCGCTGGACAGCTGGTTATGCGCACCGTTTTGCTGCTAGAGAACGATGAGGTCCTACCGGGCGAGCTCGCCAGTCAGCTCGAGGCCTTGGGCTATGCCGTTCACCAGCCGCGCACCCTGCTTGAAGCGCGGCGCCAGCAGCCTAAGGCCTACGGCCTTGTTCTCACGGATCTGCGAGTGGCCGGGGGCCTTGGAACGGACCTTATCCCCTGGTCCCAGGGCACCCCCGTGGTGGTCATGGCGAGCGAGGCCACGATCCGCACGGCCGTCGACGTTATGAAACTTGGGGCCGCAGAATTCTTACCTCGGCCCTTCCCGCGGGAGGAGCTCGACCATCTCCTTCAGCGCGTGGAACGGGATCAGCGGACCGCTAGAGGCCCCGTTCCAGCGCAAGCGATGACGGGGCACCCGGTAGCAGGAATGATTGGCTCTTGCAGCGCCATGCGCCTGCTCTACGAGCGCATTCGCAAGGTGGCGCCGACGGAATCGACGGTACTGGTGCTCGGCGAATCAGGGACCGGCAAGGAACTGGTGGCCCGCGCCCTCCACGAGCAGAGCGGTCGGGCGGGCGCCCCGATGATCTCCCTTAACTGCGCCGCCATTCCCGACTCCCTCATCGAATCGGAACTCTTCGGCCACGAAAAGGGCGCCTTCACCGGCGCCGGCAGCGCCCGCCAGGGCCTGGTGGAGGCGGCAAACGGCGGTACGCTTTTTCTCGATGAAATTGGTGAGCTGCCCCTGGAGGCCCAAGCGCGCCTGCTACGGGTGCTTCAGGAAGGGGAAATCCGGCGGCTCGGCGCGGTGGAAACCCGAAAGGTGGATGTCCGGCTCATTGCCGCCACCCACCGCGACCTGCGTCAGTTGGCCCAAACAGGACGCTTTCGGGAAGACCTCTTCTATCGTCTCAACGTGGTCAATCTCACCCTTCCGGCCCTGCGCGACCGCGGCGATGACATTCTAGAGCTTGCCGAACGCCTCCTTGAGCGCGCCTGCGTAAAGCTCCAGAAGATCCGCCTTCGCTTTAGCGACGCGGCCCTCGCCGCCCTCGCTGCGCACCACTGGCCGGGGAACGTGCGGGAACTGGAGAATGCCGTAGAGCGTGCAGTGATTCTCGCCGATGGGGAAGAAATCACCACGGAAAGCCTGGCCTTGGGCGGCCAGGGGGGGCAGGGCAACCCGGCACCGAACCCCTCACTCCCCACCCCCCAGGTCGCCCCGAGCGGACAGGAGACGGACGAAGGGGCTGCCAGCCTCGAAGACTACTTCGTGCGCTTCGTGCGGGATAACGAAGGCCACATGACCGAAACGGCGCTCGCAGAAAAACTGGGCATAAGCCGAAAGTCGCTTTGGGAGCGGCGCCAGCGTCTGGGCATCCCGCGCCGCCGGGGCCGATAACCCGCCGCGAAGTGTTACCAAACGGATCACTTTGTTGGGAAGTAACACTTTTAGGCATCTAAGTAACACTTTTTCCGGTAACACTTTCCCCGTTCGAGCCCCCTTAGCTCGCCAGAATACACGTAAGTCATTGTAATTATTGGTAACACCAGATTAGTGCAAAAACTGGCACGGTCTTCGCTTTGTTACTTACAGCGACGCGTGGGGCGTTGCTTTTCAGCCCAACTCTTGGGGGGGAGGGGCTGATCGGAGGTCAACTCAGCGGTTTCGACCGCCGCCCGAAAGCCGAAGAGCCAGGGCCCTATCGAAAGATAGTCGAGTTGTCCTCTAAGGGCACCGGCGCTTGACTCCAGCGCCTTGCCTGGACGGGATAGGGCCCGTCGCTGCCTCGCAGCCGCACCCGAAAGGGTGAAAAGAAGAAATCGGCAAGGGCAGCATGAAAGGGAAAGGTCGTGGGGGCCTTTCCCTTTTTTCTTTTCAGGAACTTACCCACCGCTTTGGCCGCACAATGAGGGTCCTTGCAACGCCTCAAGCCTGCTATGCTTTTCCTTTTTGTGGGACGCCAGCATCGGTGACGGAAAACGGACCCCAAGCTCAGGACGCACCCCGGCCACCGGCTATCGCGACCACGCACGCGACAATCGTTCCCCGGCAAGACCACCCCATCTCCCGAAAGGCCATTAGCAGCGGCGCCATGAAGGTGCTCTACCGCTTGTTAGGCGCCGGCCATCAGGCTTTCTTAGTGGGCGGCGGCGTTCGAGACTTGCTCCTCGGTGGCGAGCCGAAGGATTTCGACGTGGCCACGGACGCCGCCCCAGAGGTGGTCCGCGACCTATTCAGCAACGCCCAGCTGATTGGGCGACGCTTCAAATTGGTTCACGTGCGCTTTGGCCGGGAAATTGTCGAAGTAGCCACATTCCGGGCCCTGAGCGATGGCACCCAGGCGCCTACGGTGGCGGCCAGCGCCCTTCCCAAACGACGAGACAGGCATAGCGATGAGCCGGCGTCGGCCCTGAGCGAAGAGGGCATGATCCTGCGCGACAACGTCTACGGCACCATTGAGGACGATGCGCTTCGTCGGGACTTCACCATCAACGCCTTGTACTACACGCCCGCGGACTTCGCGATCTACGATTTTGCAGGCGGCCTTAAGGACCTCAAGGCGCGACAGCTACGCCTCATCGGCGAGCCGGAGGGCCGCTACCGAGAGGATCCGGTGCGCATGCTTCGGGCCATCCGCTTTGCGGCGAAGCTTGATTTTACCCTGGAGCTCGCCACGGAGGCGGCCATCGCCCCGGTCAAGGCACGCCTGCTCGATGTTCCCGCGGCACGACTCTTCGATGAGGTGGGCAAGCTCTTTCTCCACGGCCACGGCGTCAAGAGCCTAACCCTGCTCCGCCAGCACGGCCTCTTCGGGTTGCTATTCCCGGAAGTGGAAGCGGCTTTCCAAGCTCAGCCCTCGGCCCTGGCCCTGGCGGAAGCCGCGCTCGCCAGCACCGATAGCCGCATCGTGGAGGGCAAGCCCGTTACCCCCGCTTTTCTCCTGGCAGCGTTTCTGTGGGCACCGCTCCAAACCCGCGCCAGCGCCTTGAAGAGCGAAGGCCTTCGTCCTCTGGAAGCCCTTCAGGAAGCCATGCGGGATGTGCTTCACGCCCAGCAGCAACACACCACCATTCCCCGCCGCCTCACCACTTTCATGCAGGAAACCTGGACGCTCCAGAGCCGGCTCCAGCGCGGCGCTCGACGGGCAGAGAAGTTGGTGCTCCACCCGCGCTTTCGCGCCGCCTACGATTTCCTCGTCCTCCGGGAAGGCGTGGGCGAGGCCACGGAAGGCATGGGCGCATGGTGGACGGCCTATCAAGCGGACCGAGAAACGCCCGTCCCCCACGAGCATCCTGCGGAGGGGCGGCGTCCGCGCCGCCGCCGGCGGCGCCGGGGGCCCAACCAGGGCGGCGAGGCATGACCCAGGGGGAAAGCTCCGCGCCCGCCAGCATCGCCGTGGAGGGGCCCATTGGCGTCGGGAAAACCAGCCTTACGCTGCGCCTGGGGGAGGCCCTGGGTTATCAGGTGCTACTCGAAAAGGCCGAGGATAACCCCTTCCTCGAACGCTTCTACCTCGACCAAGGTCGCAATGCCCTAGCCACCCAACTCCATTTCCTCCTGCAACGGGCCCAGCAACTTCAGGGGGTAACGGAGAACGATCTCTTCAAGCCGCGCTGCATTGCCGACTATCTGATGGCCAAGGACCGGCTCTTCGCGGAACTCACCTTGGATGGGGCGGAACTCGCGCTCTACAACGCGGTCTATGAGCGCCTCACGGTGGAAGCGCCGAAGCCCGACCTCGTGATTTACCTCCAGGCGCCCCTGGGCGTGCTCCAAGATCGCATTCGCTTGCGTGGACGCCCTGCGGAGCAAGGCTTAGACGATGCCTATTTAGAGGGCCTAAGCGACGCCTACGCCCGCTTCTTTCATTTCTACGATGAGGCCCCACTCCTTATCGTGAACGCAGCCGAACTCGATTGGGTGAACAATTCGGAGCACTTTGATGCCCTTTTGACGCGTATCAAGGGGCCCCTGAGCGCCCGCCAATACTTTAACCCCCACCCCAGCCTGCTTTAGCCCTACCCCACAGGAGTCCCCATGAGCAGCCAAACCGATGTGCGGCGCGTGAATCTAACGACGCTCCAAAAAATGAAACAGCGTGGTGAAAAGTTTGCCGCCCTCACCGCTTACGACGCCTGCTTTGCCGAAATGATCTCGAGTGCCGGCGTGGAAGTGATCCTCGTTGGCGACTCCCTCGGGATGGTCCTTCAAGGCCATGACAGCACGCTGCCAGTGACCCTCGACGACATCGTTTATCACATGCGCTGCGTCCGCGCGGGTAACCGTGGCGCTTTGATCATGGCGGACCTCCCGTTCATGAGCTACGGCCATGAGCAGCAGGCCCTCGACAGCGCAGCGGCACTCATGCGCGCCGGCGCCCATGTAGTGAAGCTCGAAGGCGGCGCCTGGCTGGCCAACACCACCAGCAAGCTTTCGGAACGGGGCATTCCGGTCTGCGCGCACATGGGCCTAACCCCCCAGGCGATCAATCGTCTGGGGGGCTATCGCGTGCAGGGGCGCGACACGGCCAAGGCCCAGGCCATCATTGATGAGGCCAAGCTCCTGGAAGACGCTGGCGCCAGCCTGCTCCTCCTCGAGTGCGTGCCCCTGGGGCTGGCAAAAACCCTTACGGAAGCCCTCTCCATTCCGGTCATTGGCATCGGCGCCGGCCCCCACGTGGACGGCCAAATCATGGTGATGCACGACCTCCTCGGCATCACGCCGCCCGGCATTAAGGTGCCCCGCTTCGTGAAGAACTTCATGGCCGACGCGGCGGGCATACGGGAGGCCTTCGAAGGCTACGGAGCAGCGGTGAAGCAGGGCACCTTCCCCGCCCCGGAGCACTGTTTCCTGTGAGCCCGACGGTTTTTGAGGATCGGGACGCCCTCGCAGCCCAGCGGCGACGCTGGCGCGAGGCCGGGGAGCGAGTGGCCCTGGTGCCAACCATGGGCAATCTTCACGAGGGACACCTGGGGCTGATTGCCTTCGCCAAGCAGCGTGCGGATCGCGTGCTCGCAACGATATTTGTGAATCCAAGCCAGTTCGGAGCCGGTGAGGATTTTGAGCGTTACCCGCGCACCTTGCCGGAAGACCTGGCGGCCCTGGCCAGGGTGGACTGCGACGGCGTCTTTGTTCCGGCCGTGAATGCCATCTACCCCGACGGGTTGCCTCCGCGTACCCGCGTGACCCCCGGGCCCCTCGCCGACGATCTTTGCGGCGCCCATCGGCGAGGCCATTTCGAAGGCGTCGCCACTGTGGTGCTGCGCCTCTTTAATCTGACGCAGCCGGACCTGGCGATCTTTGGGGAAAAGGACTTTCAGCAGCTCCTGATCATCCGTCAGATGGCTGCGGACCTGGCCCTCCCCCTGGAGATTCTCGGCGCCCCCATCGCCCGCGATGCGCGAGGCCTTGCCCTGTCTTCGCGCAATGGCTACTTAAGCGAGCAGGAGCGGATGCGGGCGGCAGCCCTTCAGCAAACCTTGCAAAGGGTCGTGGCCAAGGCCCAAACCTCAACCCAGCCCCCGGACTGGCCCGCGGTGTGTGGACAGGCTGAGCACGCCCTTGAGGCGCTCGGGTTTGTGGTGGACTATCTGACCGTACGCCGGCAAGCCGATCTGCTACGGCCATCCGCGGAGGACCGGGCACTGGTCGCCCTAGTGGCGGCGAAACTCGGCACGACGCGATTGATCGATAACCTCTGCTTTCAGCTGTAGGACGCCTCATGAGCCAAAGCCCTTCTGTCGATCTTCAGGCCCGGGCCCAGGATCTCCCGGCACTGCGCACGCTCCTTGATGACGCCACGCGACTGGGCGCCCTCCACTGCGAGGGCGCCGGCCTTTATGCGGACTTCTCCCGACAGCGCGTGCGCCTCAAGGACCGCGACGCACTCCTCCGCTTTGCCGAAGCCCAGGGGCTTTTTACCGCCCGGGATCAGCTATTTCAGGCAAATCAGCTGAACGGCACGGAGGAGCGCGCCGTCCTGCACACGGCCTTGCGCCGCCCCAAGGGCGCTCCGCCCCTTTGGCTTGAGGGGGAAAATATCTCCGAGGCCATCGGTGAGGCCCTCGCTCGCATGGCGGAGCTGGCAGACGCAATTCGCTCCGGGCGCTGGCGCGGCGCCACCGGCGCAAGTATCACGGACGTGCTACATATCGGCATTGGTGGCAGCTACCTCGGCCCGGCGCTGGCCTGCGAGGCCCTTGGGCCGCCCACGGGCCCCACCGTGCACTTCCTCGCCAACGTCGACGGCGCCGCCGCTCAGCACGTTTTGGCCGACCTCGATCCCACGCGCACCCTTCTTATCATCGCGTCCAAGTCCTTCAGCACCTTAGAAACGCTGGTGAATGCGCAGACCGTGCGCCGCTGGTTTTTGGCGCGAGGCCTGAGCGAAGGGCAACTCAAGCACCACTGCGTCGCGGTCACCACCAATCACAGCGCGGCGGCCGCCTTTGGGATTCCGCCGGAGCAATGCTTACCCCTTTGGGATTGGGTGGGCGGTCGCTTCTCCCTTTGGTCTCCTATCGGCCTTCCCGTTGCGCTCAGCCACGGCATGGAGGCCTTCCAGGCCCTCCTAGGGGGCGCCCACGCCATGGACGAGCATTTCCAACACGCGGCACCGGAAGAAAACCTGCCCGTGCTGCTTGCGCTGTTTGAATACTGGAACCAGCAGGTCCTCGGGACCCAGTCCCATGCCTTCCTCCCCTATGCGGAGGCGCTTACCCAGCTACCGGCCTACCTGCAGCAGCTTGAGATGGAAAGCAACGGAAAATCGACCACCGTCGCCGGCGCGCCCGTCGAAGGACCCACGGGCACCATTCTTTGGGGCACCGTCGGCACCAACGGGCAGCACGCAACGCACCAGCTGCTGCATCAGGGCACCCAACCCTTTAGCGCAACCTTTGTACTGGCTCGCCGGGGCGCGCAAGGCCTTGCGGATCACCACCGCTGGCTTCGCGCCCACTGCATCGCCCAAGCCGAAGCCTTCGCCCGAGGGCTGACCACGGAAGAAGCGGAGCGCGCCCTCCTGGCCAAGGGAGCAGACCCCGAAGCCGCCGCCCGCCTAGCCCCGCACAAGCGCCTACCGGGCAATCATCCTTCAAACCTGCTGATCGTGGACCAAGTGGATGCCGAGAGCCTGGGGGCTTTGCTGGCGCTCCATGAGCACAAGGTCTTCTGCCACGGTATGCTCTGGGGGATCAATTCCTTCGACCAGTGGGGCGTGGAGTTCGGCAAAGTGCTTGGCGACACGCTCTATGCGGCGCAAGGGGAGACGGCGCTCGCCGAAACGCTTGGCCTTAGTGCGCGCGCCTCCTTGGCTGCCGCTCTGGGCGACGGCGAGGCCCGCTAAGACCGAAACACAAGGGGGAAATTCATGTCCGAGGTGCAACGCTACCCCGTACCCGCCGCTCTGGCGGAGACGGCCCAAATCAATGCGGAACGCTACGAAACCCTTTATGCCGAGTCTATCCAGGACCCGGAAGGCTTTTTTGATCGGCAAGCGCGCACCCATCTGTCCTGGTTCAGTGACCAATGGGACCGGGTGTCGGATGTGAACATGGCCCGGGGCGAGGTGCGCTGGTTCGCCGGCGGCACCCTCAACGCCTGTGTCAACTGCATCGACCGTCATCTCCCAGAGCGCGCGAACCAAACCGCGCTCCTTTGGGAAGGGGACAACCCGGAAGAGAGCCGGGCCATTACCTACCAGGAAGCCTTCGAGGCCATTGGCCGCCTCAGTAATGCGCTGAAGGACCGCGGCGTGAAGAAAGGAGATCGGGTGTGCATCTACATGCCCATGATCCCGGAAGCGGCCTTCGCCATGCTGGCCTGCGCGCGCCTGGGAGCGATTCACTCCGTGGTATTCGGCGGCTTTTCCCCGCAATCGCTGCAGGACCGCATCCTCGATGCCGACTGCGGCGTAGTCATTACCGCTGACGAAGGGGTACGGGGCGGCAAGCGCGTGCCCCTGAAAGCGAACGTCGAAGCTGCCCTCAAGCGCTGCCCCGGGGTGCACACGGTGCTCACGGTGAAGCGCACCGGCGCCGAGGTGCCCTGGCAAGCAGGGCGAGACGTCTGGTATCACGAGGCCACGGAGGCCGCATCCCCAGCCTGCCCTGCGGAACCCATGGACGCTGAAGATCCCCTCTTCATTCTCTACACCTCCGGATCTACGGGAAAACCCAAAGGGGTCCTTCATAGCACGGCAGGCTACCTGCTCATGGCCACCATGACGTTCCGCTATGTCTTCGACTACCGGGACGGTGAAGTCTACTGGTGCACGGCGGACGTGGGCTGGATCACGGGACACAGCTATATCGTCTACGGCCCTCTCGCCAATGGCGCCACCACCCTCATGTTCGAGGGCGTGCCCACCTGGCCCGACGCAGGGCGAGCCTGGGACGTGATCGATAAGCACCAGGTGGCCATTTTTTACACCGCCCCCACTATGATTCGCCAGGTCATGGGCGAGGGCGACCGCTACGTGACCCGAAGCCAGCGCACCTCCCTGCGCCTCCTTGGCTCCGTAGGAGAACCCATCAACCCGGAAGCCTGGAATTGGTATTACACCGTGGTCGGCGAAAAGCGCTGCCCCATTGTGGATACCTGGTGGCAAACGGAGACGGGCGCGGTATTGATTACGCCCCTGCCGGGCGCCACCACGCTGAAGCCGGGCTCCGCGACGCGCCCCTTCTTCGGGGTACGCCCGGCGCTCATGGACGCAGACGGCAAGCGCCTTCCCGATGAGGGCGCCGCCTCAGGCAATCTGGTCATCGAAAGCAGCTGGCCAAGCCAAATTCGGACGGTGTACGGCGATCACCAACGGGTGATCGACACCTATTACAGCACCTACCCTGGGGTGTACTTCACGGGCGATGGTGCCCGTCGAGACGAAGACGGGGATTACTGGATCACGGGCCGGGTCGATGACGTCATCAACGTATCCGGCCACCGCATTGGGACGGCGGAGGTGGAAAGCGCTCTCGTTCTCCACCCCGCGGTGGCGGAAGCGGCGGTGGTGGGCTTTGATCATGACGTTAAAGGCCAGGCCATTTATGCCTATGTCACGCTCATGGCCGAAGCGGCGAAGGATGCGGAGAGCCTCACGGCCCTGGAAGGCGAACTGATTGCGCTCGTGCGCCAGGAAATTGGGCCCTTCGCCAAGCCCGAGGTCCTCCAGTGGGCCCCCGGCCTGCCGAAAACCCGTTCAGGAAAAATTATGCGGCGCATTCTAAGAAAAATTGCCGCCAACGAAATCGATGCCTTGGGCGATACGAGCACGCTCGCGGATCCCAGCGTCGTCGATGCACTGGTTAGCCAGCGCATTCATCGCTAACCCTTGGGCTCAGCCCCTCCGGGAGTCTTACCTATGATTCGTCGTTTGACCCTACGCCACGCGCTTGCGTGGCTTCTTGCGCTGGCGCTCTGCAATCTCGCGCTTGCCGCTAACGGGCCCCACTACGCCAGCCAGGGCATGGTGGTTTCGCAGAATGCCCTCGCCTCCGAAGCCGGGGTGCAGGCCCTTCGGGACGGCGGCAACGCCATTGATGCCGCCGTGGCCACGGCCTTTGCCTTAGCCGTTACCCATCCCACGGCGGGCAACATTGGCGGCGGCGGATTCCTTATCCATCGCACCGCCGACGGCCAGGCCCTCACCTACGATTTCCGCGAGAAGGCGCCGGCGGCGGCCCATCCGGAAATGTGGCTCGATGCGGACGGCAACTACGACGATGAAAAGCATCACTCCAGCCACCTGGCCGTGGGCGTACCCGGCACCGTCGCCGGGCTCTTTGCTGCCTGGGAAGACGCCGGAACCCTGCCCTGGGCCCGCTTGCTTGCCCCGGCCATTGCCCTAGCCCGCGAGGGTTTCACGGTCACCCACGGCCTCGCCAAGTCCTTAAACACCACGGGGATGCGCCGCTTCGAGCCCTACCCGGCGTCCGTGGCTCAGTTCACCAACGAAGGCGCCCCCTTCGTGGCCGGCGATACGCTCGTGCAAAGTGAACTCGCCGCCACCCTCGAGCGCATTGCGAAGGCCGGTCCGAAGGGCTTTTACGAGGGCAAAACGGCCGATTTACTCGTGGCGGAAATGGCGGCGAACGGCGGCATTATCACCCATGACGACCTGAAAGCTTACGAGGCCGTACGGCGTGCCCCCATCCTTGGCACCTATCGTGGCTACGAAATCATCAGCATGCCGCCGCCCAGCTCCGGCGGCGTCACCATGGTGCAAATGCTCAACGTTCTAGAGGGCTACGACCTGAAGGCTTCCGGCTTTGGTTCCGCCCGGACGCTCCACCTCATGACGGAAACCATGCGCCGCGGCTACGCTAACCGGGCGCGCTATCTGGGCGACCCGGACTTCAACCCGGAAATGCCCTTGCCCCGGCTGTTGTCCAAGGCCTACGCGGATACCCTGCGAAACTCCATCGATGAAGGCCAGGCCTCCGTATCGGACCCGGCCAGCTTCGAATGGGGTTTCGAGAGCCCTGAAACCACGCACTTTTCCGTAGTCGACGGAGATCGCAACGCCGTCTCCGTCACCTACACGCTCGAATACAGCTATGGCTCGGGCATCGTGGTCCCCGGCGCAGGCTTCCTGTTGAACAACGAGATGGGCGACTTCAATGGCAAGCCCGGCCTCACGGACGAGAGCGGGCTGATTGGCACGGCACCCAACGTGGCCGAGCCTGGGAAGCGCATGCTCTCAAGCATGTCCCCAACGATCGTCGCTAAGGATGGTGCGCTGTTTATGGTGACCGGATCCCCAGGCGGTCGCACGATCATCAACACCACGCTGCAAACTATTCTGAATGTGGTCGATCACGGAATGAATGCCCAAGCTGCGGTGGATGCGGGACGCATTCATCACCAGTGGCTCCCGGATCGCATCAGCTACGAGGCTCAGCTGTTCTCTCCCGACACGCTACGGCTGCTGGAAGCCATGGGCCATGAAACCCGCGCCCAGGGTCGGCAAGGCGTCGCTGAGGTGATCGTCGTGAACCCGGAAACGGGCGTACTCGAAGGGGGCGTCGATGGTCGCGCACCCAACGGCGGCGCCGCTGGGTACTAGCGCTTACTGGCCTCCGGGGGCCTTGCCCGCTAGGGCGGTGCGAAGCCCCCAGAGCAGTAGGGGCAGGATATAGACCAGCAAAAAGCCCCAGGAGAGGGTGCCATAACCCTCACCAATCAAAGCCACCACGCCCAGCTGTCCCAGATACGCCGCAACGCCCAATAGGCTCAGCGCCATCGCGCCGTGCGTCCAGGGGCTGAAACCCCGACCCGTTTGTTCTTCGCGCCAACGATCCATGCGCTCCAGGATGCCTTGAATATCGCCGAGGGCCGTCTCGAGGAAGGTGCCCAGCAAAACCACGCTAAGCCAGAGCGTCAGCCAGGGCAGGCCCAGGCCATCGAGAACGCGAAACAAAGGCAGGGCCTGGTTTTCATAGACTTCAGCCCCAAGCGCCACAAAGCACAGGTGCAAAGCCACCGCCGGCAATACGGCAAGGAGCCCACCGAAAAAGCCGGCGACAAGCGTTTCCCGGCGGGAGCTGAGCTGCCGAGCGGCAAACAGCACTACGGGAATGGCCGTGACGTTGTAGCCCACATAGCGCAGGGCGCTCAGGGCCCAGCCGTCCGAGGACGCACTAGGCGCCCCGCCCGCCAGGGCAAGCGCGAGCTCCGTACCGTGCGCGTAAAGCACGACAGCCGTGAGGGTGGCAAAGGCCGCATACAATACGAGGCTCCAGAAGGTGAGCAGCCAGGTCACCACGGCGCGGCCAAAAAACGTCAGCCCCACCACCACTGCAATGAACAGAAGGGAAGATGCCCAGGACGGGACCGTGGGCCAGAACCGCTGCAACATGCCATGACTTGCGGCACTAATCACCCCTAGCACCAGCATCACCAGAAGCAGCAGCAAGAGCTCATAGCTCACCCAGAACGGGCCCAGCAGCGCCTTGAAGAAACTTCGGTAATCAAAGGCCTGGGTGCGCCGAGCAAGCTCCAGGGAGAGGGCAAAGACCAAAGCTACCCCCGCCGCGGCAAGCACCAGCCCCGCGAGGCCCGGCAGGGCGCCAAAGCGCGTAAAGAATTCGACAACCTCACGCCCGGTGCCATAGCCGCCGCCAATCATGACCGATTGAAGCACTGCCCCGGGGATCAAGAGTCGTTGTACATTGCCCATGCCATGCCTCCTCTTCGAGCAGCATGCCTCGGGCGTTCCCCCAGCGCAAAATGGAGTTCCGCCATGCGTTCCCTAGTCCCGGCCCGGGCTGCCGATCTGCCTGCCCTCAACGCGCTCATTCTTCAGGCGATTGACGGCTGGGCGCTCCCCGCGCGGGTGAAGCGGCTGACGGGCCCAAGCCACTGCTACGACGAAATCGACCTGAAAACCATGCACATCGCCTTTCTCCCCGCAGAGGATGGCCAAGCCCTGGGCCTGGTTGCCCTAGAAACAACAGGCGTAGGCGAAGCGCCGCTGCAGCCGGCCTGGCGCCTCCACGGCATCTACGTCGCCCCGACCGCGCAAAAATCAGGGGTTGGGCGGGCGCTTCTCGCTTGGGTGCAGGAGACGGCTCAAAGGGCAGGCGTCCGCGCACTCACCGTGCGTGCCCAGCGCGACGCCATAGGCTTCTTCCAGGCGCTTGGCTTTGAACCTCTGCCCGCAACCACGCAGGAACCCGCCTACCCTCATCAGTTCTTTAAACGCTTGCCCTAACGAAAAAGCCCGGCAGAGCCGGGCTTTGGGTTCGTACCAGAACAACCGGGAAGGCTAGGCTTCGGCGGCGTCCTCTGCGGCTTCGCCGCCCTCTTCCTCGGGGACTTCCTTCATGGAAAGTTTGATCCGGCCGCGCGCGTCGACGTCGAGCACGACCACGCGAACCTGCTGCCCTTCCTTGAGGTAGTCCTCAACATTTTCGACCCGCTCCTGGGCGATCTGGGAAATGTGCACCAGACCGTCTTTGCCAGGAATGATGTTCACGAACGCGCCAAAGTCGACGATCTTGGACACCGTACCGAGATAGACCTGACCCACTTCCGCCTCCGCCGTAATGGCTTGAATGCGGGCGATGGCCGCATCACGGCTGTCGGCGTTCTCGCCGTAGACGCGAATAAGGCCCGAGTCGTCGATGTCGATCTGGGCACCCGTTTCTTCCTGGATGGCCCGAATCGTCACCCCACCTTTGCCGATGACATCGCGGATCTTATCCGGATTGACTTCGATGGTCGCAATACTGGGGGCGTTATCGGACACCGCAGCGCGGGGCTCGGCAATGACCTCATTCATCTGGTTGAGGATATGGCAGCGTGCCTCGTAAGCCTGCGCGAGGGCCTTCTCCATAATCTCTTCGTTGATGCCTTCGATCTTGATGTCCATCTGCAGCGCGGTCACGCCTTTCGCCGTCCCGGCCACCTTGAAGTCCATATCGCCGAGATGATCTTCGTCGCCGAGGATGTCGGTGATGACCGCGTAGCGATCCCCTTCCTTCACCAGGCCCATGGCGATACCTGCCACCTGCGCCTTAATCGGCACCCCCGCATCCATTAGCGCCAGGCTGGTGCCGCACACGGAGGCCATGGAAGAACTCCCGTTCGATTCCGTGATCTCAGAGACCACCCGAAGGGTATAGGGGAAATCTTCCGCATTCGGCAGCACTGCCTGCACACCGCGGCGAGCCAAACGCCCATGGCCGATTTCCCGGCGCTTCGGCCCCCCCATAAAGCCAGCTTCGCCGACGGAGAAGGGCGGGAAGTTGTAATGCAGCATGAAGCCTTCGCGGTAAGTACCTTCGAGGGCGTCAACGATCGCCGCGTCGCGATTCGTGCCGAGCGTGGCCGCGACAATGGCTTGCGTTTCCCCCCGCGTGAAGAGGGCGGAACCATGCGCTTTGGCCAGCATGCCCACTTCCATGGCCAGGGGCCGGACAGTCTTCAGATCGCGACCATCAATACGCGGTGCACCATCGATGATGGCGTTGCGGACCACGGACTTCTCCAGGCGTCCAAAGAGCCCTGCCACCGTTTTGCTGTCCGCAGCTTCTTCGCCTAGGGCTTCCCCGGCGAATTGCTCAAGGCACTGAGCCTTTAGCGCCGCTACCGCGTCCTGACGCTCGAGCTTATCGGTGATGCGATAGGCCGCGGCCATGGGCTCGGCGAAGGCTTCGCCGATACGGTCGGCGAGGGCCTGGTCAATCTCCGGAGCCGTCCATTCCCACCGGGGCTTGCCCGCGTCGGCAACGAGCGCATCGATCGCATCCAGCACCGGCTGCATTTGCTGGTGAGCGAACAGAACCGCACCCAGCATTTGGTCTTCCGTGAGCTCCTGGGCTTCCGACTCCACCATGAGCACCGCCTGCCGGGTACCGGCCACGGTCATATTCAAAGCGGAAGTCTTGAGCGCCGCAAAGCCCGGGTTGAGCAGATACTGACCGTCGGAAAAACCCACGCGAGCCGCAGCCAAAGGACCGCTGAAAGGAATGCCGGAGATGGCCAGCGCCGCCGCCGCACCGATCATGGCGATGACGTCCGGATCCTGGTCCTTGTCTGCCGACATGACCGTGCAGATGACCTGCACCTCGTTCATGAACCCCTTAGGAAAAAGGGGACGGATGGGCCGATCGATGAGTCGGCTCGTGAGCGTTTCCTTCTCCGAGGGCCGCCCCTCGCGACGGAAAAACCCGCCGGGAATCTTACCCGCGGCGTAGGTCTTTTCCTGGTAATTTACCGTCAGGGGAAAAAAGGGCTGGCCCGGTTTGGCGTCCCTCATCCCGACCACGGTGCAAAGCACGGTGGTGTTGTCCATATGCGCCATTACGGCCCCGGTGGCCTGGCGCGCGATTTTTCCCGTTTCTAACGTGATCTGGTGATCACCCCACTTAAAACTCTTCGCAACAGCTGACAACAGTCTATCCTCCAATAGGAAACGGGCCCGCTCCGCAACCTTGCGGGGCAGCCCGTCTCAACAAGTGGCCGTCAGGGACGGCCGTCATGCTTGCAATCTCATAGGCCACGAGCACCCGCATGGGCACCCGCTGGCTGCCGCGCGCTTAGCGACGCAGACCAAGCCGTTCAATGAGTTTTGCGTAGCGAGCGGTGTCCTTCTCCTTGAGATAGTCGAGGAGACGACGACGCTGATTCACCATGCGAATCAGGCCCCGACGCGAATGGTGGTCCTTGGCGTGGGTTTTAAAGTGACCCTGAAGACCATTGATGTTGGCCGTAAGCAAGGCAACCTGCACTTCCGGCGAACCCGTATCCCCCTCCGCGAGCTGATACTCCTTGAGAATTTCAGCTTTCGTCTGCGTACTTAGTGCCATGGTTTTGGACTCCGAACATGCTCAACAAGGTAACGCCCCATGCCTTACCCTGGGCCACCGCGCATGATTACAGTGGCACTTCGATGCATCCCCAAGGATGCCGTTCACCTACTTCGGTCTAGCGCCTTCGCGCGGCGCTATTTTCCGACGACAAGGCGCCTCGGCGCAATGCGTCCATCATCAATAACTTCACCGACGCCAAGGAAGGTGGGCGCGGGATCATCGCGCAACATCAACTTCACCCAGCCGACTGTCGGGGCTCCGGAAATCTGCACCGCCTGCCCCTGCCCCAGATAATAGGCCGTAGCCTCTGGCAGCAGCACTTCGGGGAAATGCCCCACTGCGGAAGCAAGGGGGAGCAAAAACGCATCCACCGCCTCAAAGCCGCCTTCGCTGCGCGCGGCCTCAAGGGTCCCGGGGGCAACGGCCTGCTCAAGCCTAAAGGGCCCCACGGCAGTCCGCCGGAGCGCCGTCACATGGGCGCCACAGCCAAGTGCTTCGCCGAGGTCCTCGGCGATGGTGCGCACGTAGGTACCCTTAGAGCAGGCAATTTCTAGGGTGAGGCGATCGCCCTTGAGGCCCAGCAACCGATTCTCATAGACCGTGACCGTACGCGCCTCTCGTTCAACGGTGATGCCCTGGCGCGCCAGCTTATAGAGCGGCTGCCCCTTATGCTTCAGCGCCGAATACATGGAGGGGACTTGCTGAATGTCGCCCCGGAACGCCTCAAGGGCCGCGTCCACAGCGGCCTCCGTAAGCGCCGGCACGGGACGGGTTGCTAGCACCTCGCCATCGGCGTCGCCGCTGTCCGTGCGCACGCCCAGGCGGATCTCGGTCCAGTAGCGCTTATCCGAATCCAGGAGATATTGGGAAAACTTCGTTGCCTCACCAAAGCAAAGCGGCAAAACTCCCGTCGCAAGGGGGTCTAAGGCGCCCGTGTGGCCTGCCTTCGCGGCCCCAAAAATTCGCTTAGTCGCCTGCAAAGCCCCATTGGACGTCATGCCGGAGGGCTTATCGAGCAATAAAATCCCCGTCACATCCCGACCAGAAGGCCGCCGCGGCTTCCGCCGTCCCCCGCGGGGTTTAGCGTCCGCACTCATGGCGTGTCCTCGTCATCGGCCTGGGCCCGCGCGCGATCTTCCGCTAATGCGCGGTCGATAAGCGCGCTCAAGGCCCCCGCGCGGCCTGGCAGGGCGTCCCAGTGAAAGCGGAGCTGAGGCGTGGTGCGCAGCGCACTGCGCTTTGCGAGCGCCGTGCGAAGGAACCCCGCGGCGCCACGCAGCGCCTTAAGTAACTCATCTTGGGTTGCCTCGTCTTCCGCCTGGAGAGAGGAGACGTAAAGGTCCGCGTAGCCCAAATCTCGGGAGACCCGAACCTCATTGATAGAGACCATAGCCACCCGAGGGTCTCGCATTTCGTTTTGCAGAACCGCCGCCAGCTCGCGCTGGATAAAATCGGCGACGCGTTGATCGCGCCCATATTCCTTCGGCATAGGCCCTCGCAGCGCTTAAAGGGAGCGCGCAATTTCCTTCACGTCGAAGACTTCGATCTTGTCCCCTTCGCGAACGTCGTTGTAATTGCGAACCCCAATGCCGCACTCGAAGCCATTTCGGACTTCCTGCACGTCATCCTTAAAGCGCCGGAGCGATTCCAGTTCACCCTCGTAAATGACCACGTTTTGACGAAGCACGCGGATCTTCTTGTTGCGGTAGATCGTCCCTTCCACAACCATGCAGCCGGCAACGGCGCCAAACTTCGGCGACCGAAAGACATCTCGCACTTCCGCGATGCCCACAATCTCTTCCCGCAACTCCGGCGCCAACATGCCAGAGAGCGCATCCTTCAGATCGTCGAGAAGCTCGTAAATAACGCTGTAGTAGCGAAGATCGAGGCCTTCCCGCTCGATAATTTTCTTCGCAGAGGCGTCGGCGCGAACGTTAAAGCCCAGCACCACCGCACTCGAGGCGACCGCCAGGTTGGCGTCGGACTCGTTAATGCCGCCCACCCCAGAAGAAACCACCTTAACCTTCACTTCGTCGTTGGAGAGATCCCCCACCGCTGCGATGAGCGCTTCGAGGGAACCGCGGACATCGGTCTTCAGCACCAAGTTGATGGTGGGCTTTTCACCCTCGCCCATGTTGTCAAAGAGACTATCGAGGCGAGCGGCCTGCTGCTGCTTGATTCGAGCTTCCTGAGACCGGCTACGGCGGAACTCCACCAGCTCCTTAGCGCCCCGCTCATTTTCCACCACGGAGAACTCATCGCCGGCATCGGGGGTACCGGAAAGGCCTAGGATCTCCACGGGATAGGATGGCAAGGCGGAATCCACGTTCTCCCCCGCATCGTTCACCATGGCGCGAACCCGGCCGAAATGCTCGCCGGCGACAATAAAATCGCCCTTCCGGAGCGTGCCGTTGCGAACAAGCACGGTTGCTACGGGGCCGCGGCCGCGGTCTAGGCGAGACTCCACCACCGACCCCTGCCCCGGGGCATCGTCGACGGCCGTGAGCTCAAGGAGCTCGGCCTGCAGCAAGAGCGCTTCAAGGAGCGCATCGATGCCTTCACCGGTCATAGCGGAGACGTGCACAAACTGCGTATCGCCACCCCAATCGTCCGGAACCACATCGCGGCCGGCGAGCTCCGTTTTCACCCGCTGCGGATCGGCGCCTTCCTTATCAATCTTATTGACCGCAACCACGATCGGGACGTCCGCTGCCCGAGCGTGGGCGACGGCTTCTTCCGTTTGCGGCATGACCCCATCATCTGCGGCGACCACAAGAATAACGATGTCCGTCAACTTGGCGCCTCGAGCCCGCATGGCCGTGAAGGCCGCGTGCCCAGGGGTATCGAGGAAGGACACGGCGCCATGGCCCGTATCGACGTAGTAGGCGCCGATGTGCTGGGTGATGCCTCCGGCTTCGCCACTGGCTACGCGGGTCTTCCGGATGTAGTCAAGCAGGGACGTCTTTCCATGATCGACGTGGCCCATGACCGTAACCACCGGCGCCCGAGGCTTGCCGTCGCCCTCGATTTTGAGGGATTCAAAGTATTCCTGCTCGATGGCGTCGGAGGCTACGGCCTTCGGCCGGTGACCAAACTCTTCTACGAGGAGGCTGGCCGTATCTTGATCAAGCACCTGATTGATGGTCGCCATCACGCCCATGCCCATGAGCTTCTTAATGGCGTCACCGGCCTTCACGGACATTCGCTGAGCAAGTTCCCCAAGGGAAATTGCTTCGGGCACCTCAATGTCGCGCACGACCATCTCCGTGGGCCGTTCAAAGCCCTGGGTTTTCGGCATGCTGCCCTTGGGCGCGGCTCGCCGCTTGCGCTCCGCAAGCCGATCCCGGGAGAGCGTTCCGGCCCGCTTGCGACCGCCCTCAACGCGCTGATCGTCTGCATCAAGGCGCCGTCCCTTCTTAGGACGTTCCTCATCATCGCGCCGCTTTCCGACCTTACCGCCCCGCTTTTCGCTTTTAACCGTCGCGGCCTCGGCATCAACAATGGCCGCGGCCGCAGCTGCGCGGGCCTCCTCTTCGGAAACGGGCACTGCCGGTTGGGCTTTCTTGCCGGTGGCCGCGCCGGGCGCCGCTTGAGCCTCCGCCTGCGCCTGCGCTTCGGCTTCCGCCCGCGCGGCCGCTTCCGCTTCTGCTCGGGCCTGGGCTTCAGCCTTACGACGCTCTTCTTCGGCCCGGCGCTCCACTTCTGCCGCCTGCCGCTCAGCCTCCCGTTCCGCTTCCTCCACCTTCAAGCGCGCCAGTTCCGACTCAGCGCTTTCCGGCGCAGCCGCCGCGGGATCACGCTTCACGTAGGTGCGCTTCTTCCGCACCTCAACGGCCACGGCCTTACCGCGACCCCGGTCCGTGCGCAAGGTGCTCACGGTTTTCCGCTTTAGGGTGATTTTCTTCGGCCCTTCGTCGGCCTGGCCGTGCGCGCTTTTGAGAAAGGTCAGCAGCGTTTGCTTCTGTTCCTCGGTCACCGCGTCATCGAGACCGCGCTGGGGCAAGCCTGCCTCCTCCATCTGCTTCAAAAGACGCTCCGCTGGGGCGCCTACGGATTCGGCGAGCTGCTTGACGGTAACTTCTGCCATCTGACTTCTCCGGAAATTCTGTTGCTGCGCAGGCTGGATTGGGGCGAGGCTTAGGCTTCGCCCGCCTCTTCCGCAAACCAGGGCGCGCGCGCGGCCATGATCAAGGCCGAGGCCTGGGCCTCATCAAGATCCAGCTCTTCAAGCTCCACCAAGTCATCGGTGGCCTGTTCCGCTAGGTCTTCTTGGGTCACGATTTCGTGCTTAGCGAGCATAAAAGCTAAACGGGCTTCATAGCCCTCCGCTTCAATGAGGGCCTTGAGGTCCTCCGCAGGCTCGGCACCGTCTAGCGCCTCCTCCGAGGCCAGTGCTTGCGTCAGCAACGCATCTTTGGCCCGGTTGCGAAGCTCAAGAACAATCTCTTCATCGAAGCCCTCAATGGCCAACATCTCTTCGAGCGGCACGTAGGCCACCTCCTCGAGAGAACCAAAACCTTCTTCGATAAGTACCCCGGCGACGTCCTCGTCGACATCAAGGGCGCCCATGAAACGCTCGAGGAGATCCACCATCTCGGCCTCCTGCTTCTGGCCGGCCTCCTCTTCGGTCATGATGTTCAAAGTCCAACCCGTGAGCTCGGAGGCAAGGCGGACGTTCTGCCCCCCTCGGCCAATAGCCTGAGCCAGGTTGTCCTCGGCTACGGCGATATCCATGGCGTGGGTGTCTTCGTCAACAACGATCGAAGCCACGTCCGCTGGGGACATGGCATTAATGGCAAGCTGAGCGATGTTGTCATCCCACAGCACGATGTCGATCCGTTCGTTCGCGAGCTCCCCGGAGACGGCCTGCACCCGCGACCCGCGCATCCCCACGCAAGCGCCCACGGGATCAATACGGCCATCGTTGGTCTTCACGGCAATCTTCGCGCGGGAGCCAGGATCGCGGGCGGCGCCCTTGATTTCGATGACCTGCTCTGCGATCTCCGGCACCTCTAGCTCAAAGAGCTTCACCAGCATCTGAGCATCGGTGCGGGACAGAATCAGCTGGGGGCCCCGCGCTTCCGGCTCGATGCGCTGCAACAGCGCGCGGACGCGATCACTGATGCGGAAGGTTTCCCGGGGAATCATTTGGTCCCGGGGGAGTACGGCCTCAGCGTTATTGCCCAAATCAACGATGACCACTTCCCGGGTGACCTTCTTCACGGTGCCACTTACGAGCTCACCCAGGCGCGGGGTGTAAAGCTCCACCACCTTCGCCCGCTCCGCTTCCCGAACCCGCTGCACGATGACCTGCTTCGCCGTTTGCGCGGCAATACGGCCGAAGGCTTCCGGCTCAATTTCTTCTTCGTAGACCGAGCCGAGCTCAAGGGAGGGGTCGATTTCCTTCGCTGCGGCAAAGCTCAGCTCGGCGGCAGGCACTTCCATCTCTGCTTCCGACGGCACCACGGTCCAGCGGCGAAAGGCTCGGTGCTCGCCCGTGGCGCGATCAATCGCTACGCGCACGTCCGCTTCTTCCGTGTACCGCTTCTTCGTGGCAGACGCTAGGGCCAGCTCTAGGGCCTCAAAGATGACCCCTTTATCAACGCCCTTCTCGTTCGAGACGGACTCAACGACCAGAAGGATTTCTTTACTCATTTCTCATCCTCGCCGGCAGCGCATGCGCTACGCAAAGGTAGGGACGATGTGCCCTTTTGCAATCCACTCGAAAGGCAAAACGTATTCATCGTCTTCTACCCGCAAGACGATCTCGTCCCCTTCCACAGCCTGCAGCACACCCACCAATTTTCGTCGCCCCTCAAAGGGCTGCTCTAGGCGCACGGAAACCTGTTCTCCGACGCTCTCTTCGTACTGAGACAGCTCAAAAAGCCGCCGATCCATCCCTGGACTCGAAACTTCCAGCGTATATTTGCCGGCGATCATATCTTCGACGTCCATGAGCGCCCCGAGACGCCGGCTCACCGCTTCGCAGTCCTCGATGGTGACGCCGTCGGCGCGATCGATGAATACACGGAGGAGAGGCTGGCGCCCGGGGTTCATCAACTCAATACCCCAAAGGCGGCAGCCCAGCGCGCTGATCGCCGGGGAGAAGAGGGTTTTTAAGGCATCCACCCCCAAGCGCTGACTTCCGCTTTCCGCTGGCACGCCTGCTCCGCTTGCTCCAGAAACAAAAAATGGGCACAAGGCCCATTTCCGTGATGCCTCGCGTTACCGCTGGCACCGAGGTTCACCCTTAGAACCTCTTATACGTTGGTAGCGGGGGCAGGATTTGAACCTGCGACCTTCGGGTTATGAGCCCGACGAGCTACCAGACTGCTCCACCCCGCACCTAAGGGACGCGGATTATACAGAACCGCGAACTTTTGAACAACTACCTGCACCTAGGTATTGCAGGCCGCTTGGAGAATGGTGCCGAAGAGAGGACTTGAACCTCCACGGGCTAATGCCCACTAGCCCCTCAAGCTAGCGCGTCTACCAATTCCGCCACTTCGGCAAG
The DNA here is from genome assembly GCA_016779325.1 of Pseudomonadales bacterium. Classification (GTDB taxonomy): domain Bacteria; phylum Pseudomonadota; class Gammaproteobacteria; order Pseudomonadales; family Azotimanducaceae; genus Salivita. The sequence continues at coordinate 41,494 of JADHNU010000005.1, read as the reverse complement.
GGGATGCGTATCTTAGGCGTTCGCTCGACGATTTCAATACCTGAAAACGCCTAAAGATAAAATTTAGGGCGCTTCTGGCACCTCTGCCGCGTCCGCAGGGCTTTCCTCGGGGACCACGGGGACCTCAAGCTCCGCCGCAGGCGCCACCGCTTTGGGTAGGGAAAGGTCCAAGGCCGCCTCGTTGCGCGCCTTAGCAGACCAGGCTAGGGCAAAGGTGAGGACAAAGAAGCCGATGGCCAAATAGGTAGTAAGGCGGGTCAGGAAGCCCGACGCCCCCACGGAACCGAACATCGTGGTCGACGCACCGCTGCCAAACGCAGCCCCCATGCTCGCGCCCCGGCCCTGCTGCAGCAAAACCAATCCAATCAAGGCGAGCGCATCGAGGACCAACAGCACACGCAGCACCAGTTCCAGCGTTTCCATATTCATTCTATCGCCGCCCTTGCAATGGCATGAAAAGTTTCAAGGTTTAGGGACGCGCCGCCCACCAGCGCACCATCAATATCGTTCTGCGAGAGCAAGGCTCTCGCGTTTTCCGCCTTCACACTTCCCCCGTAAAGCAGGGGCAGGGCACCCAAGCCCTGGGCGTGCAGCGCTTCGCGAAGACACCGATGCATCGCCTGAGCCGCCTCTGGGGTAGCCGTTTCACCCGTTCCAATCGCCCAAAGCGGCTCATAAGCCACAGCACCGAGCGCGCCAAGCGCCGCCCCGGGAGCCGCTAATAGCGCCGCCAGCTGGGCGAGGACGAAGGACTCGGCCTGACCGGCGTTCCGCGCAGCCAGGGGTTCTCCCAAGCAAACCATGGCCCGAAGCCCCGCGCGCGCCGCGGCGCCCAGCTGGGCCACCACGTCTTCATCCGTCTCGCCCTGGGCGCGCCGCTCCGAGTGCCCAAGAAGCGCCCAGGCGGCGCCCACCTCCGCGACCTGCTCCGCGGACAGGCTTCCCGTAAAGGCGCCCTCAGCCGCGCCATGAATGCTCTGCGCCCCAAGAACCATGCCCGCGGCCGCCGCGCCAGCGCGCGCGGGGCCCAGCAAAGTCGCCGGTGGGAACACGATGCGCTGCTGCGCCTCAGGCCAGCGGAGGGCCGCCGCGGATGTAAAATACGCGTCCGCGAAGGCCAGGCTGCCATGCATTTTCCAATTTGCTGCGATTAGCACCGCGCACCCCATCTCATCGCAGCCGTTAGGGGCGCGTATGGTAGACAAGGGGGTCGAGGGAGGCAATTCACCTAGGACGCGGCGGAAGCCGCCTCCGCCACCACTGCGGCAAGGGCCTTAGCGACCGTATCGATCTCCCCGGCGTCTTCACCTTCCACCATCACCCGCACCAAAGGTTGGGTGCCCGAGGCCCGCAGGAGGATGCGTCCCCGGCGCCCTAAGACCGTTTCGTAATGCTGGACTGCAGCCCTGACCTCAGGCCCGCCAACCACCCTCGCCGGCGCCGGAACATTCAGCAACCGCTGGGGACAATAGGGCATGGCGGCAACCGCCTCCCCGAGGCCCTGATCTGCCGCGCGCAGGGCGACGAGCACCTGGAGCGCCGCGATAATGCCGTCTCCCGTGCTGTGGGCGTCTAAGCACAGAAGATGGCCCGAGCTTTCTCCCCCCAAGCGCCAGTTGCGGCTTTGGCATTCCGCCAGCACATAGCGATCACCCACCCCCGCCCGGGCAAAGGGAATCTCCCTTGCCGCAAGCGCCTGCTCAAGGCCAAGGTTCGACATCAGCGTACCCACCACCCCACCTGCCAGCGCGCCCGTGCGCTGCTGGTGACAGGCCAGCACATACAGGAGGCTATCACCGTCTCGCACGACACCCTGGCCGTCGACCATGATCAAGCGGTCCCCGTCACCATCGAAAGCGAGACCCAGATCGGCCCCCTCTGCCAGCACCCGCTGCCGAAGGGCCTCCGGAGCCGTCGCCCCGCACCCTTCGTTGATGTTTAGACCGTCTGGATCAACGCCCAGGGCAACTACCTCTGCGCCCAGCTCCCGGAAGAGCACCGGCGCAAGGTGATAGGTCGCACCGTGAGCGCAGTCCACCACCAAGCGAAGCCCGCGGAGATGAAAACCCTCCGGTGCGGTGTTTTTACAAAACTCCAGGTAGCGCCCTTCCGCATCATTGACCCGCGCCGCCCGCCCGAGGGCCGCGGAGGGCCGAGTCTGCAACGGGCCCTCTAGGGCGCGCTCGATCTGGAGCTCTTCCTCGTCACTGAGCTTATCGCCCTTCGACGAGAAGAATTTGATGCCATTGTCGTCATAGGGATTGTGGGAAGCACTGATGACCACCCCCGCCCGTCCGCGTAGGCTCCGGGTGAGGTAGGCAATGGCCGGCGTAGGCATGGGGCCGGTTAGGCGCACATCAACCCCGGCCGCGGCAAAGCCCGCTTCCAGCGCCGACTCAAGCATATAGCCCGAGATGCGCGTGTCCTTACCCAGGACCACAAGCCCCCCGTCCGGTGCCAGCACCGATCCCGCCGCAAAACCTAGGCGCACCATAAAATCCGGGGTAATCGGCGCATCGCCTACCCGCCCCCGAATGCCGTCCGTTCCGAAATACCGTCTTTCCATGACCCGTCCCAGCTAGAGTGTGGCCTCGAGCGCTTTGATCACCGCGAGCGCATCGCGCGTCGCTCCAACGTCGTGGGTTCGAATAATGGCTACGCCCTGCCGCGCAGCCTCCGCGGCCAGCACGGAACCGGCCACCACGCGATCCTTCGCAGCCTCCCGCCCGGTCAGTTGCCCGAGCATGCGTTTGCGGGACACACCAATCAGCACGGGATAACCCAGGCCCACGAAGCGGGGCAGCGCCCGAAACAAGGCAAGGTTGTGAGTAAGGGTTTTCCCAAACCCAAAGCCCGGATCGAGCACGATGCGCGTATCGTCGATCCCCGCTTCCCGAGCTGCCTGAACCCGCGCCTCCAGAAAGGCGATCACCTCCGCCACCACATCCTCGTAGTGCGGGGCGTCCTGCATTGACTCGGGAGAACCCTGCATATGCATGAGGCAAACTGTCGCGCCGCTTGCCGCCGCCGCCGCAAGGGCGCCAGGCCGCCCGAGCGCCCGCACGTCGTTGATCAGTGTCGCCCCAAGGGCCGCTGCGCACTCAAAAACCATTGGGGTGCTGCTGTCTACCGACAGCGCTACATCGAAGCGGGGTGCAAGGAGCTTGAGGGCCTCTTCGATACGGGCGCACTCCTCTTCCGCCCCGAGCCCCCGCGCGCCCGGCCGAGTGGATTCGGCACCAAGGTCGAGATAGGTGGCGCCTTCGGCCACGAAGGCGTCGGCACGCCGAAGCAGCGCCTCGCGCTTCAACCGTCCATTGGGAGCGAGCAGCTCGCCCCCGTCAGAGAAGGAATCCGCCGTAAGGTTCAGAACGCCCATCAGCGCTGGGGCACCCTGCCAGCGCACCGGCAGGGTCTTTCCATCCCAGGACAAGGGGCTTAGGCGCCCGCGGGATCCGGCGCCGCGCCCGGGGGCGTATCGGTCGCTTCCGGCGCGCTGGGCGGGCGACGATTATTCGGATCTTCCGGCGGCCGGGGCGGCATGCCTTCCATGATGTCGTTGATCTGATCGCTGGAGAGCGTTTCGTATTCCATCAGCGCATCAGCCATCGCGTGCAGCCTGTCGCTGTGGGTTTCGAGAATCGCCTTTGCCCGCCCGTAACACTCATCGATGATAGAGCGAATTTCTTCGTCAATTTTACGGGCAGTCTCTTCCGAGACCGCCAAGGACCGAGACGAAGCGGCACGGCCTAGGAACGGCTGATCGTCATCTTCGTCGTACTTCAGCGGCCCAAGCTTTTCCGACAGGCCCCATTTCGTGACCATATTTCGCGCCAGGGAGGTGGCCCGCTCAATATCATTCGACGCTCCGGTAGTGATGCCATCTAAACCCAGCACCATTTCCTCGGCAATGCGCCCCCCGAAGAGGCTGCAGATCGAACTTAAAATATACTGCCGAGAGTGACTGTAGCGATCTTGCTCGGGGAGAAACTGGGTGACCCCCAACGCTCGCCCTCGCGGAATAATCGTGACTTTGTAGACCGGGTCGTGATCCGGCGACATCCGACCCACAATGGCGTGGCCCGCCTCGTGGAATGCCGTCGTGCGCTTTTCCTTTTCGCTCATGACCATGGATTTGCGCTCGGCACCCATCATGATTTTGTCTTTCGCGCGCTCGAATTCCTCCATGCCCACAAGGCGTCGGCTTGCCCGGGCGGCGAAGAGGGCCGCTTCATTCACGAGGTTCGCTAAATCGGCGCCGGAGAAGCCCGGGGTGCCCCGCGCAAGCGCCTGCGGGTCGACATCATCGGCAATAGGCACCTTACGGCAGTGAACCTTCAGGATCTGTTCCCGCCCCCGAATATCGGGGAGAGGGACCACCACCTGCCGATCGAAGCGCCCCGGGCGCAGCAGCGCCGGGTCGAGGACGTCGGGGCGGTTGGTGGCCGCAATAACAATGATCCCGTCATTGGGCTCGAAGCCGTCCATCTCCACCAGAAGCTGGTTGAGCGTTTGTTCCCGCTCGTCGTGACCGCCCCCGAGACCGGCGCCCCGGTGCCGGCCCACGGCATCGATTTCATCGATGAAAATAATGCAAGGCGCTTGCTTCTTGGCTTGCTCAAACATGTCACGAACGCGGGAGGCGCCCACGCCAACGAACATTTCCACGAAGTCCGAGCCCGAAATCGAGAAGAAGGGCACCTTCGCCTCCCCCGCAATGGCCTTCGCCAGCAGGGTTTTACCCGTACCCGGGGAACCCACCATCAGCACCCCCCGAGGAATATGGCCGCCCAGGCGCTGAAACTTCCCGGGATCGCGGAGAAACTCCACGAGCTCCTGGACGTCATCCTTCGCCTCGTCCACCCCCGCCACGTCGGCAAAGGTAGTTTTGATTTGGTCTTCGCTAAGCAGGCGAGCCTTGGACTTCCCGAAACTCATGGGGCCGCCCCGACCGCCGGAGCCGCCTTGCATTTGGCGCATAAAGAACATGAAGACGGCGATGATCACCAAAATGGGGAAACTGGCCACCAGGAGCTGACCCCAAAGGGATTGCTGCTCGGGCCGCGCCCCTTGCACGGAGACGCCGTGGGCGATCAGGTCGTCCATCAGCTTCGGATCGTCGACCTGGGGCCGGACCGTTTCGAAACGGTCTCCATCGCGGAACTCGCCGCTAATGACGAGGCCGTCGATCACCACTTCCCGAACTCGGTCACGCTGGACCGCTTCCACAAACTGCGAATAGAGCAGCTCCTGGGAGGTGGTCTTCGGGCTGAAGTTGTTGAAGACGGTCAACAGCACTGCAGCAATGACGAGCCACAGCAGCAGGTTCTTGCCCATATCGTTCAAGGGAGCTACCTCGCTTTGGTGCGCGGCGACCCAAATGGCGCCGCGCGTAGGTGGGGATATGGGACCGGTGGCAAGCAATTACAAGCCCCGGCCCGGGCGCCCGCGCCCGTACTCAACACAAGACCTTACTCATTGGGAGCTCAGGGCGCCAGCTTTGTCACCGATTGCATCGTGCTTAGCGCCGCCCCTCGGCGACGGCGTATACCTCTCGAGATCGAGGGCGTGAGGCCTTGGGCTTTCGGACCGTCACCTTAGCGAAGCGTTCCCGGGCCTGTGCCAACCAGGGGTCAAAGCCCGAGCCCTGAAACAGTTTCACCACCAGAACCTCTGGGGACGCGAGCACCTCCGCCGCCAGCTCTAGGGCTAACTCGGCCAGAGCGATCGCGCGATCCTGATCAGCCGCATGGATACCAGAAAGATTAGGGGCCATGTCCGAGAGCACCACGTCCGCTCCCGCTTTCGGCAGGGCCGCGCGCAGCGCGGCCAAGCCCGCGTCCGTCTCGAAATCCACCTCCAGGATCTGGACCCCCTCGAGGGGCGCCATGGCTAAGCGATCAAGCGCAAGAACGGCCCCTTGCGATCCCACGCGCTGCGCTGCCAACTGGGACCAGCCCCCGGGGGCCGCCCCGAGGTCCACCACGACCCGCCCGGGCCGAAGAAAGCGATGTTTTTCATCCAGCTCAAGGAGCTTGAAGGTGGCACGGGAGCGGTAACCCGCTTGCTGGGCCTTCTGCACAAAGGGATCGGATAGGTGATCATCGATCCAGCGACCGCGACGACCCTTTGCCATCTCATGCTCCTTGCTGCTGGGCCTTGGCGCGCCGGGGGCGTACACTGCGCTCCCTTTTTGGAGACCGCTATGGCCCTAACTGCTCAACGCCAACGCCAGCTCCGCGCGATCGGTCACCACCTCGACCCCATCATTCTGTTGGGGGATGGCGGCGTCAGCGAGGGCGTGATCGCGGAAACGACGCGCGCCCTCGAAGACCACGAGCTGATTAAAATCCGAACCCCCGCCGGGGATCGGGACGGTCGCCACGCCCTCATTGAGGCGCTCTGCGAGGCCACTGGGGCCCAGTGCGTGCAAAAGATCGGCCGCACGGCCCTGCTCTTTCGCGCAGCCGCCAAGCCGAACCCGAAAACGTCAAACCTGCTACGCCACCAGCATCTCGCTCGCTAGCCGCGCGCGCCGGGGGCGCGCTAGCAGTGCTTCACTTCCTCGATTTCGTACTCGACGGGGCCGCTCGGCGCTTGCACGATGACCACGTCCCCCTCTTCCTTGCCAATGAGGGCGCGGGCGATGGGAGAGGACACGGAAACCTTGTTTTGCTTTAGGTCCGCCTCGTCATCACCAACGATCTTGTAAACCCGGCGCGCATCCTTTTCTAGATCCAGCAGGGAGACCGTGGTGCCGAAAATCACCTTGCCCGAAGGCGCCAGCTTGGTCACGTCGATGACCTGGGCATTAGAGAGCTTGCCCTCGATCTCCTGAATCCGGCCTTCAATAAAGCCCTGCTCTTCCTTCGCCGCGTGATACTCGGCGTTTTCCTTGAGGTCGCCGTGCTCCCGCGCTTCCGCGATGGCCTTCACTACCCGGGGGCGATCTTCCTGCTTGAGCTTCTGGAGCTCTTGCCGGAGGGCTTCCGCGCCCTCCACGGTCATGGGGGTCTTCATGCTGTGAGTCCTGCGTGGAGCTCCTGGAGGCGGCGCACCTTGTCACCGCTTCCGAAGCGCATGGCTTTACAAAGCGCCTCGCCGCCCGTAAGGGTCGTGGAGTAGCACACGCGGTGCTGCAACGCGAGACGACGAATGACGGCCGAGTCCGCAATGGACTGGCGCCCTTCCGTAGTGTTCACAATAAAGTCAATCTTGCCGTTCTTCAGCATATCCGCGATGTCAGGGCGACCTTCCGTGACCTTATTGACCACTTCTGCCTCAATGCCCGCCGCCTGGAGGCAGCTTCGCGTCCCGCGCGTGGCCACAATGCGGAATCCGAGCTCCCGGAGCTCTTCAGCCAGGGGCGCAACGAAAGGCTTATCCGAGTCCTTTACGGAGAGGAAGACCGTACCGCCCGTCGGCAGGCGCGTCCCCGCGCCCTGGGTGGCGCGGGCAAAGGCTTCTGCGAAGCTATCCCCTACGCCCATGACCTCGCCCGTGGACTTCATTTCCGGCCCAAGGATGGGATCAACCCCTGGGAACTTCACAAAGGGGAAGACGGACTCTTTGACGCTAACGTAGTTCGGGATGATTTCCTGGGTAAAGCCCTGGGACTCAAGGGACTGGCCCGCCATGCAGCGCGCCGCCACCTTCGCCAGCGAAACGCCAATGCACTTCGATACGAAGGGCACGGTGCGGGACGCGCGGGGATTCACCTCGAGGACGAAGACCTCGCCGTTTTGCACCGCCAGCTGGACATTCATCAAGCCCACAACGCCGAGTTCCCGGGCCATGGCCCGCACCTGTTCACGGATGACGTCTTGCAGCTCCGGCGACAGGCGGTAGGGCGGCAAGGCACAGGCTGAGTCGCCGGAATGGACGCCGGCCTGCTCGATATGCTCCATGATCGCGCCGATGACCACGTCCGTGCCATCGCTCACCGCGTCCACGTCCACCTCCACCGCTTGATCGAGGAAATGGTCAAGCAGCACGGGGGAGGCGGCAGACGCCACCACGGCGGTGCGGAGATAGCGCGTCAGCTCCGACGGTTGATAGACGATCTCCATAGCACGGCCGCCCAACACATAGGAGGGGCGAACCACGATGGGATAGCCGATGGTCTCCGCCGCCGCGAGCCCTTCGCCCTCGCTCATGACCGTGCGGTTCGGGGGCTGCTTCAGGCCGAGCTGGCGAATCAAGGCTTGGAATCGCTGGCGATCCTCGGCGCGGTCAATGGCGTCGGCGGAGGTCCCGATCACCGGCACCTTGGCATCCTCCAAGGCTTCTACGAGCTTGAGCGGCGTTTGCCCCCCAAACTGCACGATCACCCCCGCCGGCTGCTCGAGCGCAACAATTTCAAGCACGTCCTCTAGGGTGACAGGCTCGAAGTAGAGCCGATCGGAGGTGTCGTAGTCAGTGGAAACGGTCTCCGGGTTGCAGTTCACCATGATGGTTTCAAAGCCATCCTCGCGCATGGCGAGCGCCGCATGAACACAGCAGTAGTCGAACTCGATGCCCTGGCCAATGCGGTTCGGCCCCCCGCCCAGGACCATGATCTTCTTCCGATCCGAGGGCGCAGCTTCACAGACCGTCTCGTAGGTGGAGTAGAGATAGGCCGTGGCGCTGGGGAATTCGGCGGCGCAGGTATCGACGCGCCGGTAGACCGGACGGAGCCCCAAATTATGCCGATGGGCGCGCAGTGCCTGCTCCTCAACTTCCAGGACCTTAGCCAAGCGTGCATCGGAGAAGCCCTTACGCTTCAGGCGCCGCAGCTGAGCCTCATCTACCGCGGCCAGGGGCACGCCCTTAAGCGCTGCCTCTTCCCGCACCAAGTCTTCAATTTCCGCCAAATACCAGGGGTCAACCCGGCTGGCGTCAAACACCTCTTCCACGCTGAAGCCCGCGCGGAAGGCGTCGCCGAGATACCACATGCGCTCCGGGCCCGGCACGGTGAGCTCGCCGAGCAGCCGCCGGCGGCTGTCAGGCTCGGCGAGGTCGAGCTTTTCATCCAGACCCGTAGCGCCCACCTCCAGACCCCGCAGCGCTTTCTGCAGCGATTCCTGGAAAGTCGTGCCGATGGCCATGACTTCCCCCACGGATTTCATCTGCGTGGTCAGCCGGGCATCGGCTTGCTCGAACTTTTCGAAGGTAAAGCGAGGAATCTTCGTTACCACATAATCAATGGTGGGCTCGAAGGACGCGGGGGTGCAGCCCGTGATGTCGTTCATCAGTTCATCGAGGGTATAGCCCACGGCCAGCTTGGCGGCGACCTTGGCAATGGGGAAGCCCGTCGCCTTGGAGGCCAGAGCGGAAGAGCGAGACACGCGCGGGTTCATTTCGATCACGACCATGCGGCCCGTTTCCGGGTCGATGCCGAACTGCACGTTGGAGCCTCCGGTCTCGACGCCGATCTCCCGAAGCACGGCAATGGCGGCATTACGCAGGATCTGGTATTCCCGGTCCGTGAGCGTTTGCGCTGGGGCCACGGTGATGGAATCCCCCGTGTGCACCCCCATGGCATCCACGTTCTCAATCGTGCACACGATGATGCAGTTGTCCTGCTTATCCCGCACCACTTCGAGCTCGTACTCCTTCCACCCGATGAGGGACTCGTCGATCAGGAGTTCCTTGGTGGGCGACAAATCCAAGCCGCGCTTGCAGATTTCTTCGAACTCTTCAGCGTTGTAGGCGATACCCCCACCGGACCCGCCGAGGGTAAAGGAGGGACGGATGATGCAGGGGAAGCCCATGGCCGCCTGCACTTGCAGTGCCTCTTCCATCGAGTGAGCGATACCCGAGCGAGGCGTGTCGAGGCCAATGGCCTTCATGGCCTTATCGAACAGTTCCCGGTCCTCAGCCTTATCAATGGCGTCGCGACTGGCGCCGATGAGCTCCGTGCCGAAACGCTCCAGCACGCCCTCTCGGGCGAGGTCGAGAGCACAGTTCAAGGCCGTTTGACCGCCCATGGTGGGTAAAAGTGCATCGGGACGCTCCCGCTCAATCACCTTGGCCACCGTGGGCCAATCCACCGGCTCGACGTAAGTGGCATCGGCCATGGTGGGATCGGTCATGATCGTGGCGGGGTTGGAGTTCACGAGGATGACTCGGTAACCCTCTTCCCGCAGCGCCTTACAGGCCTGGGCACCCGAATAGTCGAACTCGCAGGCCTGGCCGATAACGATGGGGCCCGCGCCAAGCACGAGGATGCTTTTGATGTCGGTACGCTTTGGCATGACCCTACCCTTCCTTTGACCGGCGCGCTTGATCCATCAGCGCTGTAAATCGATCGAAGAGGCCTTCCGCATCCTGGGGCCCAGGACTCGCCTCGGGATGACCCTGAAAGCCAAAGGCCGGCGCTTCCCGGTGCGCAAGCCCCTGGAGCGTGCCATCGAAGAGGGAAACGTGGGTCGCCTCAAGGTGCGCCGGCAAGGTTTCGAGATCGACGGCAAAGCCGTGGTTCTGGCTCGTAATCATTACCCGACCGGTTTGAAGGTCCTTCACCGGATGGTTCGCCCCGTGGTGTCCGAGCCGCATCTTAAGGGTCTGGGCACCGCTCGCCAGCGCCAGTAGCTGGTGGCCAAGGCAGATGCCGAAAAGGGGCATCTTCACGGCCAGGAAGGCGCGAATGGCCTCCACCGCGTAGGTGCACGGCTCCGGGTCCCCCGGGCCGTTAGAGAGGAAAACCCCATCGGGGTTCATCGCCAACACCGCCTCCGCCGGGGTTTGGGCGGGCACCACCGTGACATCGCATCCCCGGTCTACGAGGAGCCGGAGAATGTTGCGCTTCACCCCGAAGTCATAGGCCACCACCTTATAGGGCTTCGCCGCCGTGCTGTGGTCGGCCATGCCCTGCCCCAGGCGCCAAATCCCTTCAGTCCAGGGGCGCTGGGTTGTCGTGGAAACGACCTTTGCTAAATCCGCCCCCTTCAGGCCCGGGAAGGCCCGCGCTTTAGCCACCGCAGCCTCCGTATCAAGCGCCGCCGGGCCAGCCACGAGGGCTCCGCCCAGGGCGCCGTGCTCGCGAATGTGCCGCGTTAGACGCCGCGTATCGACGTCGGAAATGGCCACCACCCCCTGACGCTCGAGGAAGGCACTCAGGCTTTCTTGGGAACGAAAATTCGAAATGCGGCGGGTGGCTTGACGAATGACGAGGCCTGACGCCCAAATCCGATCAGATTCGCAGTCTTCCTCCGTACAGCCCGTATTGCCAATCTGGGGGTAGGTGAGCGTCACAATCTGCTGCGCGTAGGAGGGATCCGTGAGGATCTCCTGATAGCCAGTCATGGCCGTGTTAAACACCACCTCTCCCACCGATTCTCCCTCAGCTCCGAGGGAAAGACCGGGGAACAGGCTGCCGTCTTCAAGGGCGAGGAGGGCTGGCTTGGTCACATGCGTCCCCTTTTCTTGTTTTTCGCCCAGCCTGCGCGCGCGCTTCTACCGCTGCCGGCCATCCCTTGGCCGGCCCGTTAGGGCCGCTTACGCTGGGTGAAGTGGTTTAGGGTGATGCAGAGACGGCCCGGCGTGAGGTTGAAAAAAAGCGGGGGGAATTGCTTCCGCCCCGCTCTTATCGGGCCCACGCTCAGGGTTGGCCGCTTGGTCTGTTCATCGGCGCGTAGGATACGACTAGGACGGCCTTTTGTCCACGGCAAAGCTCTGGAGAGCGCGGCGCGCAGCAAGAACATCGGCCATCTCAAAGGTCCCCGGGGGCTGGGCCCGCAGGAACTGCGCCGCCGCAAGCGCCCCCCGCGCAAACAGAGCGCGGTCCTCGGCCTGATGACTGAGCACCAGGCGCTCCCCGGGGCCCGCAAAACTCACGGTGTGATCACCAATCACGGCCCCCAGGCGCTGGGAGACGATCTCTGCGGAACGTCCCACCGCGGCAAGCGCCTCGCTAAGAGACCGCCCAGTACCGGACGGCGCATCTCGCTTATGGCGATGGTGGACATCCAGAATGCCAATATCGAAGTCGGGGCCCAGCACCAGTGCTGCGTCCTGAACGAGCTGACGAAGCAGGGCGACCCCCAAACTGAAATTAGGCGCTAGCAGCACCGGGATGCGCTCCGCCGCCGCAGCGAGGGCCGCCTCGGTGACGGCATCGAGGCCCGTTACGCCGACGATCAATGGCCAGCCGGCCTGCGCCGCCTGCGCCGCATGGGCCGCCACGGCCTCCGCGCGGGACACATCGATCACCACCGTTCCTGCAGGCAGCTTAGGGGGAAGCTCCGCCTGATAAGTGAGCGCTAACTCATTCGGGCTCAGGGGCTGCCCAAGCAGGCGCGATGCAGGGCTCACGGTGGCCCCTTCAAGCGCCCACGAACCCTCTTTAAGCGCCATGTCCACCAGGGCCGAACCCAGACGCCCGGCGGCACCGTGGATCGCTAAGGGAAGGGAAGCGTTTTGTTGCATCGTACGCACCTTAGGCCGCATCAAGGGATAGGCGTCCGCAGGCGGGTATCAGCGTCGCCAACGGGACGGTGGATTGTTGCACGCGCGCGAGCAAAAGGGCGCCTTCAATGATCGCGAGGCTTTGCAGCGCTCGGCGCTGGGCGGCCTCCGGCGGAAGGCCGCCATGCGTAAATAGCGCCGAAAAAACGGAAAGCCAACTTGCAAAGGCCGCCTGCCCCGCCTGCTGCAAGGGCGGATCTTCCGATGCCGTTTCCAGCATGACCGTGGCCAGGGGGCACCCGTCGCGAAAATCGGAGGCGGCCATCCACGCCCCCAGGCGGGCTGCGTACGCAGCAAAGAAGGCCTCGGGCGTCGGGTGATCCTGCATGAGGCGCAGGAGGTGACGGCGGACCGTCTCCCCTTCCACGCGCACCGCCTCCGCGGCCAGGGCGACCTTACCCTCGGGGAAGTGGTGGTAGAGGGACCCTCGGGGCGCCCCACTGGCCCGCAAGATATCCGCCACCCCCATGGCCAGATAGCCCTTTTGCCGAAGCAGGTTCTGAGTCGCCCGAAGCAGCGCGCTGCGATGTTGCGCCTTTCTACCCATTTATTAAACCGACCGGTCTTTTATATAAACCGATCCTAAGCAATTAGCCGGCGAAAAAAAAGCGGCCTCGGGGGCCGCTTTGACGCTCTAATCCTCCGCATTTACGCCTTAGGAGGCCAGATCTCCAAAGAAATCCTTCACGCTGGCGAACCAGCTCTTTTCCTTAGGCGCGTGCTCCCCGCCCTTCAAGGTCGCGCGCAACTCTTCAAGCAGAGCCTTCTGTTCTCCCGTGAGCTTAACCGGCGTCTCCACCACCACGCGGCACAGGAGATCCCCCACCTCACCCCCGCGGACCGGTTTCACGCCCTTCCCGCGCAAGCGGAAGGCGCGACCGGACTGGGTTTCCGGGGGAATCTTCAGTTTTACCCGGCCGTCTAGGGTCGGCACCTCGAGCTCTCCGCCCAGGGCCGCATCGGGGAAGCTGATGGGCACTTCGCAGAACAAATGGCGCCCATCGCGCTTAAAGAGGGGGTGCTCCCGCACCATCACCTGCACGTAGAGGTCGCCGGAGGGGCCCCCATTGGGCCCAGCTTCCCCCTCCCCGGTTAGGCGGATGCGGTCGCCATTGTCCACCCCCGGGGGGATTTTCACGGACAGGGTTTTTGCTTCCTCCTGAACGCCCCGGCCCGCACAGCTTCGGCAGGGATCGGAAATCATCTTGCCCGTACCGCGGCAGCGGGGGCAGGTTTGTTGCAAACTAAAAAAGCCCTGGGCGACGCGGATTTGTCCGGAACCGCCGCAATCAGAGCAGGTTTGAGGGGTAGACCCTTTCGCGGCGCCAGAGCCGCTGCAATCGCCGCACTTCACCAGCGTCGGCACCTTGATGGTCACAGAATCACCGCGCACGGCCTGCTCGAGGTCCAGCTCTAGGTTGTACTGGAGGTCCGCACCCCGATGCACGCGTGCACCGCCACGGCCCCCGCCGCCCCCGAAAATATCGCCAAAGACGTCGGCAAAAACATCTGAGAAGCTCGAGGCCCCGCCAAAGCCACCCATGCCACCCTGACCGCCGACAGCGTCGTGGCCAAAGCGATCGTAAGCCTCGCGCTGCTCCCCATCGGAAAGCACCTCGTAGGCCTCGCTGGCCTCCTTGAACTTATCTTCCGCAGCCTCATCCCCCGGGTTCCGATCCGGGTGGTACTTCATGGCAAGGCGGCGGTAGGCCTTCTTGATATCGGCTTCGGAGGCATCGCGGGAGACGCCAAGCACTTCGTAGTAATCACGTTTCGCCATGGGCGAGCTCCAAAAAATCAGGGCGCCGGGCCCGCCCCGAAGGGAGAACCGCGGCGCCGCTCCAAGCGGACCGCCTCACAAGCGGGTGAGGCGGTGGGCTCCGCTTACTTCTTGTCTTCGTCTTTCACCTCTTCGAACTCGGCGTCGACAGTGTTGTCGTCATCGCCGTTGCCAGACGCCGCGCCGGCACCCGGGGCGCCGTCGGCCGCCCCCGCATCGGCGTAAAGCTTCTGCGCGAGGCCCGCGGAGGCCTCGGACAGGGCGCTCATCTTCGCTTCGAGGGCATCGCTATCGTCGCCCTTGAGCGCGGCATCCAGCTCATCGATTGCCGTCTGCACTTTGCTGCGCTCGGCCTGATCGACCTTATCACCCGCCTCCGCCAAGGTTTTCTTGGTGGCGTGCAGGAGGCCATCGCCCTGGTTACGCAGATTCACCCGCGCCTCGAACTTCTGATCTTCCTCGGCGTTGGACTCCGCATCCCGCACCATGGCTTCCACTTCCTCGTCGGAAAGCCCGGAAGAGGCCTTGATGACGATGGACTGCTCCTTGCCCGTGGCCTTGTCCTTCGCGGACACGTTCAGAATGCCATTGGCATCGATATCGAAGGCCACCTCAATCTGCGGCATGCCCCGGGGCGCCGGCGGAATATCAGACAAATCGAAGCGTCCGAGGGACTTATTCTGCGTCGCCTGCTTCCGCTCACCCTGCAGCACGTGAATGGTCACGGCGGTCTGGTTATCGTCGGCCGTCGAGAAGGTTTGAGTCTTCTTTGTCGGGATCGTCGTGTTCTTCTCAATGAGCGGGCTCATAACGCCGCCCAGGGTTTCAATGCCCAGGGACAGGGGCGTGACGTCGAGCAGGAGCACGTCGTTCACATCCCCCGCAAGCACGGCGCCCTGAATGGCGGCGCCAAGGGCCACCGCTTCATCGGGGTTCACATCACGCCGGGGCTCCTTGCCGAAGAAGGCCTTTACCCGCTCCTGCACCAGGGGCATGCGCGTTTGTCCGCCAACGAGGATCACGTCGTCGATGTCGGATACCCCAAGGCCCGCGTCCTGAAGCGCGGTCTGGCAGGGGGCGATGGTCCGCTCCACCAGGGTCTCCACCAGGGACTCGAGCTTGGCCCGGGTGATTTTGGTCACCAGGTGCTTCGGCCCCGTGCTGTCCGCCGTGATGTAGGGCAGGTTCACCTCCGTCTGCTGGCTCGAAGACAGCTCGATCTTGGCCTTCTCCGCGGCCTCCTTCAGGCGCTGCTTCGCTAGGGGATCCTTACGCAGATCCATGCCGTTCGTGCTTTGGAACTCGTCAGCCAAATAGTCGATGAGCACGATGTCGAAGTCTTCCCCGCCGAGGAAGGTATCGCCGTTGGTGGACAGCACCTCGAACTGATGCTCCCCGTCCACTTCTGCAATCTCGATGATGGACACGTCGAAGGTCCCACCACCGAGGTCGTACACCGCGATCTTCGAATCGCCGCGCTTCTTATCCATGCCGTAAGCCAGCGCTGCGGCCGTGGGCTCATTAATAATCCGCTTTACCTCAAGACCGGCAATCCGCCCGGCGTCCTTGGTGGCCTGGCGCTGCGAGTCATCGAAGTAGGCGGGGACCGTGATCACCGCCTCCGTAATCTTCTCCCCGAGGTAATCCTCGGCGGTCTTCTTCATCTTTTTCAGCACCTCCGCAGAAATCTGCGGGGGCGCCATCTTCTGGCCCTTAGCTTCCACCCAGGCATCGCCGTTGTCGGCCTTCACGATGTTGTAGGGCACCATGCCAATGTCTTTTTGCACGACGCCGTCATCGAAGCGACGCCCAATGAGGCGCTTCACCGCGAAGAGGGTGTTCGTGGGATTCGTGACCGCCTGGCGCTTCGCCGACTGGCCGACGAGGATCTCCCCGTCTTCCGTGTAAGCCACGATGGAGGGGGTCGTACGATCCCCCTCGGCGTTCTCGATCACCTTCGGGTTTCCGCCCTCCAGGACCACGACGCAGGAATTCGTGGTGCCGAGGTCGATGCCAATAATCTTGCCCATGAGAGCGTCTCCAAACTGTGGGGGGCGGGCCTTTTAGGCCTCACCAAGTTATCTGTTCCCTATATCGGTGCGGGCTAGCGCGCTTTCAAGGGCTAGCTATTTTTTGCCACCACCACCATGGCCGCGCGCAGCAGGCGACTATTCAGCTGATAGCCTTTCTGCAGCACATCGACGACGGAATTGGGGGCCGCGTGGGGCGCCTCAATCATGGCCATGGCCTGGTGCTGCTCGGGATCGAAGGGCTCGCCGTGGGGGTCGATGGGCATGATGCCCGCCTTGCCGAAGGTGTCGAGGAAAAGGCGGTGGCACAGGGAAACCCCCTCGGCCATGGCTTTCGTCTCCTCGCCTTCCGCCAGGGCGCCAGCCGCTTCTACGGCCTTCTCTATGCTGTCGAGCACCGGGAGGAGCTCGCCGGCGAACTTCTCGAGGGCGAACTTATGGGCCTGCTCCACGTCTCGCGCAGCACGGCGGCGGATGTTCTCCGTCTCCGCCTGGGCGCGAAGCGCGACATCTTTGTAGGTCGCGGCCTCCTCAAGCGCCTTAACCAGAGCGGGATCGAGGGCATCTGCCGCGGCTTCATCCGCCGACTCTCCCTCGCTTTCTGCCTGCGCGGCCTTCGCCACGTCCTCGTAAGCCTTAGCCGAGGCTTCTGCCCGGGCTTCGTTGCCGTCTTGCCCTGCTTCCCCGGGCTGCTCGGTCATGATGTGCTTCCTTTCGCTTAAGGGGCGGGTAAGCGGCCGATGGCGCCGCTCGCTGAGAAAGCGATATGGGGGTGGCGAGCGGACACTTCAAGGGGTCCGCGAAGGATCGCCCAAGGGAACTTAGGGGTGGTGGCGCAGGGCTGCGCTAAGGATGCGCGCTGTGGCATCCACGACGGGGATGACCCGCTGATAGGCCATGCGCGTCGGCCCGATCACGCCGAGGACGCCCGCGGGCTGGCCGTCGACTTCGTAGGGGGCCGTCACCATGGAGTAATCCATAAAGGGCTTGTAGCCAGACTCATCGCCGATAAATAGATGAACGCCCTCGGCATCAAGGCTCCGGTCGAGCAGCCGCAGCACGTCCCGCTTTCGTCCAAAGGCGTCAAAGAGGGCCCGGACCGTCTCCATGTCGTCGCCGGAAACGAAATTCAGGAGATTCCCCTCCCCGGCCACCACATAGTCGCCATCCTGTCTCGCAGCGGGATCATCAAAGGCGTCCGCCGTCACCTCGAGCATCTCCGTCAACAAGGTGTTCATCCGGCTCCTGTCCGCCTCCATGCTGCGCAGGAGCGTGCCCCGAAGAGTGGCCACGGAGGCTCCTGCGCAGTGGCAATTGATAAAGTTCGCGGCCTGCTGAAGCTCCTCTCGCTCGAAGGGCCGGGGGCAGGAAATGATCCGGTTCTCCACCTCGTACTCATTGACCACCAGCACCGCCAAGATCCGGTCCCCGGACAGGGGCAGAAACTCGACCTGGCGCAGGGTGGTGATTTCCCGTCGCGGGAGGGTCACCACGCCCGCCATGCGGGTAATACCTGACAGCAGGGACGAAGCGGTCGAAACCAACTCCTTCGCGCTGCGGTCGGAAAGCAGCTCGTGCTGGATCAGCGAGAGGGCATCGGGGCCGAGCGGCTGAACTTGGATCAGGGAATCGACGAAAAAGCGAAGCCCTTGCGCCGTCGGCACCTTGCCTGCGGAAGTGTGGGGCGAGGTCACGAGCCCCATGGCCTCGAGATCGGCCATGACATTTCGCACGGTCGCCGAGGAAATCTTCAGCGCCGAATCCGTCGCCAGCTGCTTGGACGAAATGGGGGCACCCTTTTCAATGTAGTGCTCAACCAACAGCTTAAGCAGCACATTAGCCCGATCGGCGCGGGGGTCGGCGGAACGGTCTTCTCGCTTCGCAGTCGCTTTGTCCATGGGGCAGGGCTAGGGGGCGTCGCTTAACATAAGCTCCGGTTTACCGAACTCCGCAGAGAAGCGCAACGGCTGATGCCCGACCTTGCTCGCCTCCGGGCGCCGGCGCACACTATTTAGCGCCGTACTGGCCACGGCGCCGGGAGCCTAGGCATGCTCTGCCACCTTGAAATCCAAGACTTTGCCATCGTTGAGGCCCTTTCCATCAGCTTCAGCGGCGGCTTCACCACCATTACCGGGGAAACGGGCGCGGGCAAGTCGATCATGCTCGATGCCCTCGGCCTGGTGCTGGGCGACCGGGCCCAGGGGCGCTGGGTGCGAGAGGGACGCCCCAGCGCGGACCTTTCCGCAGAATTTTCCGTCACCCAAATCCCCAAGGCCCAAGGGTGGCTGGCGGCGCAAAGCCTGACCGATGCCGACGAGCCCGACCGCTGCTTGCTTCGCCGTACCCTTACGGAAGATGGCCGCTCCCGGGCCTACATCAATGGCCGGGCCGTCACCCTAGGGGAACTGCGCCAGCTGGCCGAGCTGCTGATCGATATCCACGCGCAACATGCGCACCAATCGCTCCTGCGGTCCGCGATGCAGCGGGAGCAGCTCGACAGCTTCGGCCAGCACGAAGCCCTGGCCCAGGCCGTCAACGAAGCCTTCGACCGATGCCAGGAAAGCACCCGGACTCTCGAGCAGCTCCGCGCCGCCCAGGCGGAGCGGCAAGACCGCCAGGCTTTGCTCCGCTATCAGCTTGAGGAGCTGGAAGCCCTCGCCCCGGAACCCGGGGAGGCAGACGCCCTAGAGCGCACACAAAGACGCTTGGCCCACGCCGAGGAAACGCTGCGCACTCTGGGCCAGACCCAAGCCGCGCTCGCCGGAGAGGACGACGCCCTCACGGACCGCCTTCGCCACCTGGAACAGCGCCTCGGCACGCTCCAGGACCCGGCGCCAGCCCTCGGCACGGCCCGGGACCTTTTGGCCGAAGCCCGCGTGAATATCGAGGAAGCGGTCGACGCGCTGCGCCGCTATGAAGACGGCCTTGAACCGGATCCGGAAGCCCTGGCGGAAGCCGATGCACGCCTGTCCACCCTCCACGATGCCGCGCGCAAACATCGGGTAGAGGTCGACGACTTGGCCCCACTCCAAGGCCGCCTGAGCAACGAACTCGCAGCGCTGGATGCCGACGACAGCGCCCTCGAAGCGCTGGAGGCGACGCAAGCCCAGGAAGCCAAGGCCCTGCAAAAGGCCGCGGACGCTTTAAGCCAGGCGCGAAAGCACGCCGCGGAAGCCCTCGCGGGGCAGGTGACGGTTCAGCTGCAGCGGCTGAGCATGAAAGCCGCCCAGTTCTCCGTGGCGCTTACGCCCTTGCCTGCGCCAGGCCGTCATGGGCAGGAACAGATCGAATTTCAAATCGCCACCCGGAAGGGCGCCAGCCCGGGCCCCCTGGGGCAGATCGCCTCCGGCGGCGAACTTTCCCGCATTAGCCTGGCCATCCTGGTGGTTACCGCCGCGTCCGCCCAAACCCCCTGCCTGGTGCTCGACGAAGCAGACGTGGGCATCGGCGGCGGCACGGCAGAGATCGTCGGCCAACTCCTCAAAACCCTGGGCAATCACGCCCAGGTGCTGGCGGTTACCCACCAGCCCCAGGTGGCCGCCCAGGGCACGCACCACCTGCGCGTTCGGCAAGACGGCACGCAAGCCGCCATCGACACCCTGTCGGAGGCGGAACGCATTGAGGAACTGGCACGCATGCTGGGGGGGGTCAAAATCACGGCGCAAACCCGCGCCCACGCCGCGGAGCTGCGCGCACTCGGCTCGTGACCCAAGCGCCCCAAGCCCGTATCATCGCGCCCCTACGCTTGGGGTTCCGGTCTATGACACGCACGCTCATCGCTTTGGCATCCGCCTGCTTGCTGGCGGGCTGCAGCCTTCCAGACCCTCGGGATTTTCGCTTTCCCGGGGTCTACCGCGTGACCGTGCAGCAGGGGAACGTGATCACCCAGGACATGGTCGACCGCCTCAAGCCCGGCATGACCGGCCGGCAGGTGCGTTTCATCATGGGGGAGCCGGTGATCAGCAACACCTTCCGGCCGAATCGCTGGGATTACGTCTATACGATTCAACCGGGCGGCGGGGAACGGCTGGCCCAGCGGTTAACGCTGTACTTTGAAGCCGACGCCCTGGTGGGCTTCGAAGGGGACTTCATCCCCACCCCCGTGGCCGAGGCCCAGAACGCCACCCAAGAACCCAACGCCGCCCTCCCCGGCAGCTTGGAAACGCGCCCCGCAGAACCGGCCAAGAAGGAAGCCGGCCAGCCTGACGCCTAACCCCGGCTCGCCCGGAGGCGCCGCTGATCCTTAGGGTCCCGCGTTAGGGGGCGGTGGAGTTCTAGCTGATCTCCTTCCCGAAGCACATGATCTAAGTCCACCGCTTCCCCAAAAATCCCCACCAGGGGCTCGCCCTCCGTCTCCCGCAGCGCCGCGCCAAGGCGCGAGGCCGCCAGCGCCCCACCCACCGTCGTGCCCTCCGCGAGGGTAAGCCGGTCGATCTCCCAGCGGCGCGGCTCGGGCACGGAAACAACGGTGACGGAAATCATCCGTAGAGGGCTTTCGCCCGCTGGCAGAAGGCCTCCACTAGCGTATCGGCGCTACTACTGAGCACCGCGCTAAGGGCTGCCGTGGCCAGGCGGCCGCGATACTGGAAGGTGAGGAGCAGGCCAATTTTGCAGGCATCCTCCGCCAGCGGCTTGAAGGACCAATCGCCCGTGAAGAGATCGAAGGGGCCATCCACCAGCTCGAGGCGCATGGCCGTGGGCGGCGTTAAGGCATTGCGGGTGGTGAAGGTGTGCTCCATCCCGCTCCGGCGGAGGCGGAGCGTGGCCTCAATGCGGGTGGCATCCTCCGCCAGGACCTCAGCCCCGGCGCACCAGGGCACAAACTCCGGGTAGCGCAGGACGTCGTTGACCAAGGCGAACATGCGCTCAGCGCTGTAGGGCACCAGGGCGCTGCGCTCAATGGTGGCCACGGCGCTAGAGGGTGGAGAGCACGGTATAGACGAAGACCACGAGCACCCCCGCCGGGGCCACGAAGCGGCTCAGCATCAGCCACAGGCCGTAGCGCCCACCATCGAAGCCGAGCTGCCCCACCACCGTGGCCTTCGGCATGACCCACCCCACAAAGAGCGCAATCAGCATGCCACCCAAGGGCAACAGCGTGTTGTTGGCGAGGAAGTCCACGGTGTCGAAGAAGTTCTTGCCGAGAAAGATCTGCACATCGGCCCAAATATTAAAGGAGAAAACCGTGCCGAGCCCCAGCGCCCAGGAGATCACCCCAAGGGTGACCGCCACCCGCGCCCGCTTAGCGTTGTAGTCCTCCACCAGCCAGGCCAAGGCCGGTTCCGTAAGGGAAATGGCCGACGTCAGGGCGGCGAAGCTCACCAGCAGAAAGAACACCCCGCCGAAAATCGCCCCCATGGGCATCTGCCCGAAGGCCAGGGGCAGGGTCACAAACATGAGCCCCGGCCCTTCCGCCGGGTTCAACCCGTTTGCGAACACCAACGGAAAAATGACCAGCCCCGATGCCACGGCGACGAAGGTATCGAGCAGGGCAATGGTGAGCACCGTCGAGGTGACGGAGGCATTCGAAGGCACATAGGCCCCATAGGCCATGATCGCGCCCATGCCCAGGGACAGGGTGAAGAAGGCCTGGCCCATGGCATCGAGCACCCCCTCCACGCCGAGGCGCTCGGGGTGGAAAGAAAACATGAAATCGAGGCCCTGCTGGAGGCCACCGGAGGTGAGGGAATAGCCAAGGAGCACTAAGAGCAGGAGGAGCAGCAAGGGCATGAACCAGCGAATGGCCAGCTCAAGACCGCCAGACACGCCCCGGGCGACGATGAAAATCGTCACCGCCATGAAGGCCGTTTGCAGCCCGATCATGAGCAGGGGATCGGCCAGAAGGCCCTCAAAGGCCGCCGCCGCGGCTTCGCCACTGGTGCCCTGGAAAGTGCCGGCGCTCACCTCAAAGAGGTAATAAAGGGACCAGCCCGCAATGACGCCGTAGAAGGAGAGAATCAGGAAACCCGCCGCCACGCCCATCCAGCCAATAAGAGTCCAGGCCGGCGAGGCCTTCGACAGCTTAACCAGCTTGCGCATGGTGTTGATGGGACTCTGGCGCGTTTCCCGCCCCATGAGCACTTCCGCCATCATGATAGGGATGCCGATAAGGAAGATGCAGGCGAGGTAGACCAGGATGAAGGCGCCGCCGCCGTTCTCCCCTGCCATGTAGGGGAACTTCCAGATATTCCCGAGGCCCACCGCAGAACCTGCCGCCGCAAGAATGAACATCCAGCGGCTACTCCACATCCCGTGCTGAGAAGTCTCGCCTCCGAGGGCCATGGTACCTGCCTTTCTGCTGAGCGCTCCCTCGGGAGCGAAGCCAAAGATTGTGCGGGGTTTCGCACCCCCTCTCAAGGGAAGGGCGAAGCCTTTAGGCGAGGGAGGGCGTATACTTCGCGCCATGAGCGGAAAGAAGAAAAAATCTCCCGGGGGCAATACCATCGCCCTCAATCGGCGCGCGAAGTTCGACTACCATCTCGAGGAGCGTTTCGAGGCGGGGCTGGCCCTTGAGGGCTGGGAAGTAAAAGCCCTCCGGGAAGGACGGGGCCAGCTCGTTGAATCCTACGTGCTCCTGCAGAATGGCGAGGCCTGGCTCCTGGGCGCCCGCATTAATCCCAGCGTCAGCACCAGCACCCACGAGATCGCCCAGCCCGACCGGCAACGCAAGCTCCTGCTCCATCGTAAGGAGCTCGCCCGGATCCACGGCGCGGTGAGCGCTAAGGGCTACACCTGCGTGGCCACCAGCCTTTACTGGAAAGGCCCCCTTGCGAAGGCGGAGATCGCCCTGGCCAAGGGCAAGCGAGAATTCGACAAGCGCCAGGATAAGAAGGACCACGACTGGCAGCGGGAGAAATCCCGCATCATGAAAGCCCACGCTAACGGCTAAGCGGCCTCCCAGCCCCCCTTTTCCCCGCGCCTCTATGCTATAATCCCGCTCTGGCTTTTTCTTTGGCCAGATTGGGGGCGACCTGGCTTCGACGTCGGGGAGGAGGCCCTAGGTGCATGCCGAGAGGGTAGACACTCTCGTTAAAAAAAGCCTACAAAAAATATAGTTGCCAACGACGACAACTACGCTCTCGCAGCCTAAGCGGCTGTGAGCCCCACGGAACGCCTGCCTATGGGCTAAGTCCTGGGGTCGCTAAACATAGGCTCGCGAGGCGGTCTGGACCGAGGCCAAATCGTTAAAACTTATCGGGATCGCGTCTTCCAAGCCTGTCCGTTGGCGTGGAAGCCGTTAAAACAAATAACGCGACTAAGCATGTGACGAGCCGAAGGCTGAATACTGGCGGACGCGGGTTCGATTCCCGCCGCCTCCACCAGACAACTCTAAAAAGGCCCTGATCCATCAGGGCCTTTTTCTTAAAAAACCAATAAGCTATGAAGTTATTGGGGTGGGCGTCAGTCTATGCCCTGAGCGGTAAGCTCGCGTCAGGCGCTTGGTCCCTCAGCCGTGCCTCGTGACGCGAAAAGCCGCTGCAACGCAAAGGACCTAACGAAAACGGCCCCCGATACTGCCAAATTCGCTGAGCCAGGTACCGGGCAAGATCACCGAGCTTCGTGGCGGTGGATTTTCCAGCAGCAAGCGATCACCAGTGACCAGAATGCTTCCCGGGTAGGCGCTCAACAGCGCCCAAAGATGGTCATCTCCCCGATCGGGCGCAGACCAACCCGTCTTCGGTTCACGCCAGATGGCATCGCCCGTCAGTTCAACAAGAAGCCCGGGGGCTCGTGGTGGAGCGCGAGGGCAGCCTTTAGCGAGGCCTTGCCACCCCCACCAAAGCTTACCCCGCCACCTTCAGCGTGCCGCCCTCGCGGGTAAGCACCACCCGCTTATGCACGCGTTGCGTGTAGTTCGTGCCGGTGACCGTGGACAGCGCTAAATACTCCGCCGTGGCCTGCGCCCGCTCCAGCGTCACCTTCAGCCAGCCCCGGGGAATGTTGTCGGTCCATAGCACTTCGGGATTGTGATCGGCTAAGCGCTGATCGATGAGCGCGCCCAGCTCGGGTCCAAAGGCCGCAAAATCGCCGGGCGAGGTGATGCCCGTGGTGCCAAGCTCGAGGCCTCGCGCTTGGCCCCGGTCATCGAAAAGAGCGTTGAGCCAAAAGGCATGGCTATCGCCGGTGAGCACCAGGGCGTCGGCGACACCCGCCCCCGTCAGCAAATCGTAGAAGCGCTGGCGAGCCCAAGGGTAGCCGTCCCAGGTATCCAGATAGATGGGCAGATTGGCATCGCCAAGGGCCGCCAAGCCATCCCAGTGCGCCTTCGCCGGGTGCTCTGGCGACGAAGAGACGGCCGCGAAGGCCTCATCGCGCAGCGGCGGCACGTGTACCCGCGCCATGGGAATCTGGTTGGCCAGCAGCCGCCAGGGGCGCTCGGCCTTCACCATTTCCTTCAGCGCATCACGAAGAAACGCCTCTTGCCGCGCCGGCATCATGCGCCGCCCCGGTGCCGCCAGCACGGTCTGGCGAAAGGCCTCGATGGCCGCGGCATCGCTGGTCTCGCTCAGATGTTGGCGATAATCAATTTGCTCCGCCCGCCCTGTATGGCGCGTTTCCAGGCTCACCAGGCTCGCCAAATCCCCAAAGCGAAAATGGCGCCAGTAGTCGGCCCGGGCCTCGGGGGAGACGGCGTCGCGAAGGGGCATCCACTCGTAATAAGCCTGTAGGGAGGCCGCGCGTCGGGGCGCCCAGGGGCCCTCGCTGTCGGGCTGGTGGTTTTCCGCCCCCCCCTGCCAGGGGTTATTCGCCGATTCGTGATCGTCCCAGATCGCAATCAGCGGATGCGCCGCGTGCATCAGAATGCTTGCGGGATCGGCCTTGTACTGCCCATGGCGGGTGCGATAGTCCGCCAGGGAAAGGATCTCCCAGCTGGGCTCATGGGCCCGACCCAAGCGTGCCCCGGTCGCGCCCCCGTAGCCGTCCTGCCCGTACTCGTAAAGGTAGTCGCCAAGGTGAAGCACCACGTCCACGGCCGGATCCCGAGCGATGGCATCGTAGCCGTTGAAATGGCCAAAGGGGTAATTGGAACAGGACGCCACGGCCAGGGTGAGTTTCGCCACCGAACCCACGGGCAAGGTGCGCGTTCGCCCCACCAGCGACGTGGCCGCCCCATCGTTGAAGCGATAAAAGTAGCGGTGGCCGGGCGCCAGGCCCGCCACCAAAACCTTCACGGTGAAATCCTGCTCCGGGCCGGTTTGCACCGCCCCCTTCTGCAGGACCTGGGTAAAGGCGGGATCTTCCGCCAGCGTCCAGGTCACTCGGCGGGCGCCGCCCTCGGAACGTACCCGAGTCCAAAGCACCACCGAGTGATCCGTGGGATCGCCACTGGCCACGCCATGACCGAACGCCGCTTCCGCCGCCGCGGCCGCCGGCATCCCGAGCCCGACCCACCAGGGCAAAAGCCCCCCAGCGGCCAACCCTTGCACCAGCGACCGACGAGTGAGGCGAACGGTCATGGTGTATCTCCTTAAGTTAGAACTGAATCGTACCCGTAAGCGTGACCGTCCGCGGCGCCCCAATCCACGCGCCGTTTCCAGAAATACCGCCAAGGTAGGTCTTGTCCGCGAGGTTATTCACCACCAGATCAAGCGATGCGTTCTCCAGCATGCCGCCTAAGCCTTCTCCGGTCACGGTCATATACAGGTCCGTTAGCAGATAATCATCGGCGGTCCAGGTGTTCGCGAAGTTCACTTCCCGCTGGTCCGTGTACTTCGTCGAAAAGCCCAGGCTGAACGGCCCGCGCACGTAGTCCAGCGTTGCCACGTACTGGCTCGATGGCATATTCACCACGTCGTTCCCCGGGATAATGCCCACGGCCGTGTCCACCGCCGCATCGCCGGTGCCAACGTACTCCGAACGGTTGCGGCTATAGGCCAGATAGACGGAGAGGCTATCCGTCGGCTGGATGAGGCCGGACAGCTCAAAGCCGCTGGAATCGATACCGCCCGCGTTGAAATAGGTGCCATTGGTTCCGATCAAGTAGTTCGGCCCAGACGCCACGGAGTTATCGAGGAAGATGATCCGATTCTCGAACTGGATGTCGTAGTACACGGCCGACAAGGTGACCCAATCGCCCGTGTAGCGGAAGCCGGCCTCCGCATTCTCCGCCGTCTCCGGGGACAAGCCGCCAAGATCGGAGCTGGGCCGCTCGAGGATCTCATCGCCCAGCGCCTTAAAGTTCTCGGCGTAACCCGCGAACACCTCTAGGCCTTCCACCGGGGTCCGGTAGAGCACGCCCCCGGAAAACAGCACGTCAGAATCGGAATTCACGCCGGCGTTCGGGGTTTCGCCGAAGTTGTCCTTCCGGTCGACGTTCACCAGGAACTGCTTCGCCCCGAAGGTCAGATCCAGCGCGCCGAAGGACACCGTGTCCTCGAGATACCACTTGAAGGTGTCCTGGGGGTAGGTGCGATCGTACTGACGCCAGTAGGGCTGATTATTGAACTCGTAGCCCACCCGGGTATCGGTGATTTTATGCCAATCCCGCCACTCATCCCGCTCCGTGTCTTCGTACCAAATCCCGCCGCGAAGGGTGTTGTCGTAGCCTCCGAGGGATGCGTTCCAGTCAAAATCAGCCGTGAGGCCGCGTCGCTGCTTTTGGTAATGAGTGTGGCGATAGGACTGCACGGCGATAGCGCCATCGGGATAGCACGCCGGATCATAAGCGGGGCCAGCGCCACCGTAGGGGAAGGTGATGGAAGAGACGCATCCGGCCGTGGCGCTCAGGGCCTGGCCCGTGCCGTCGACGAAGTAGATCAGGCCGATCGGCCCACCGCCTTCCACCTGGGGTCCGGAGGCCAGCTCCGATTCCGGGCCGCCCTGATCGTCCACCAGGTTAATGACATAGGGCGGCACCCAGTCGCCGCGGCCTTCGTTCTGGTGGAAGTAAATCCCCGCTTGGAGTCGAAGCCCGTCCGTCACCTGGAAGGCGCCTTTCAAATAGCCCAGGGTGTTCTCCCGCAGCGTGGACCAGCCCTTGCGATAAAGCTGATCAACGTAGGGCACGCCGGTCCAATCGGCCGTGAGCCGATCCCAGGCGTCGTTTTCTGCGAACTCTTCGGGGCTGAAGAGGCGCTGATAGTTGTCTTCGTGCGTATCGTCGTAGGAGAGGTAACCGGACAGCTGGAAGCGATCAAACTCGGAGACGAATTTCGCGGCCAGATGGTCGCGCTCGTTTTCTGCCGAGCTGTTCACCCAGTCCGTTGCCGACTGATGCGAAGCCGACACCCAGGCCCGGGTGGTGCCCTCAAAAAGCGTGCCCGTGTCATAGCGCACATATTGGCGCTGGGCATCAAACTCCCCCGCCGTGCCCTGCAGCGTCACCCGCGAATCCTGATAGGGATCGGCGGTCTGGAAATCGAGGGTGCCCCCCAAGGCCTCGTTGGACCGGGAAGCGATATCTGCGGTGCCCTGCGACACGTTTACGCCGCCCAGGTTTGCCGAATCGATATAGCGGTTCGCCTTCGCACCGCCCCCATAATTGGAGTTGCCATTGGGCATACCATCGATGGTCATGCCGATCTGCTGATCCGCAAGGCTGGTTTGGAAGCCGCGGATGGAAATGGTGGTTGACCAATCGTCAAAGCCGAAGGTGTCCCCTTCCTGCACGCTCACGCCCGGCAAATTGTCGATGACTGCCGTGACGCTCGTAATGGGCGCTTGCTGCGCGATCATGGAGTCGGAAACGGCATTGTTGGCGAACACCGCCGCCTTGCCGAGCACCACGATTTCTTCTAGCGCGGGCGCCTGGCCGTCGGCGCTGTCTGCCGCGAGCGCGGCGGCGCTGCTCATCAGCGCTGCGATGGCCAAACTGAGTTTGCTAACTTGCATGGGTTGCGTCTCCTAAGGAGTAAATTAGGCAAGCGCGATCTAGCCGGGGGAAGATGAAGGTGCGGTGCCAGTTCCGTGACAGTCCCTTGAACAAATGACGACCGTTTCCCTAGGCCAAAAGCCCCCGACGGCGCAGGAGGAATTCCAGGGGCACGGTCACCAAGGGGGGTACGGCGGCGAAGAGGGACAGGAGCCAGGCCCACCAGGGCCAGCGCTGGGAGGCGGCCACCGCAAGGGTGACCAGCACGTAGATCAGGAAGGCCGCGCCGTGAAGGCGGCCGAAGACCCAAACGCCGATATCAACGGCGGGCGGCCCGTACTTAAAGCCCATGCCCAGGAGGAGCCCCGCCCAGGTAAGGGCTTCTAAGCGGGCGGCCCAGATGAAAGCGTTAATCATCGTTCGTCTCCTCGGCATGGGGAGCGCGAGGAAACGGATTTTTGCCTAAGAGGTCAAGTAGGCCCGCCAGCCGCCGTGCGCACTGATGTCCTTACCCCCTTCGGTCCCAAAGGCTTCACAGATAAAGCCCTTCACCTGCCGACCATCGGCCAGGAGCACGGTGCCCAGGCCAAGGGGCGAGGGAATTTTCTCCAGGAGCGGGCCGATGCCCGCAAAAGGGAGATGCCAAAGCTCGAGGGCCACGGCGGAGCCGGCGGCGACCCGAACCATGCCCGGGCGCTCCGGCGGGCCGCCAGGCAAATGCCAAAATTGATAGGTCGGGGCGCTCTCCGTGGCTTCAAGGAAAATGCCGCCAAGGCCTAAAAGCTGACCATTCAGCGGTAGGCCGCTCATGTGGGCACCGCACACGGCCACGGTCAGCCCCTCATCCCGATGGGAAAAGCGCGGCGGCGCCGCCCCCTTCCACTGGGCCGCAAGGGCCAACAGGGACCAATCCTCCCCTTCCGGTCGGGCCAAAGTGATGCCAAAGGGCAGGCCCGCTGCCGTGGTCCCCGTGGGCACCGCCACGCCGCAGTACCCAAGGAGATTCATGAAGTTCGTCCACGTGCCCAAGCGGGTGTTCAGGGCCACAGGCTCCGCAGCGGCGTCCACCTGCGTATACAGCCCCGGCGCCGTGGGCAGAAGCATGGCCTCCGTGCCCTCCGTGGCTCGAGCGAGGGCGTGGCCGAGGGCCTTCAGACGATCGAGGGCCGCGTAGGCCGCCGTGGCCGTTAAATCCGCCGCGGGCGCCAAAATCGATCGCGTGACGGGGAAAAGGGTCTCGGGATCGGAAGCCAGCACCTCCGCAACAACGCCGTAGCGCTCCGCGACCCACGGCCCCTCGTAAAGCAAGCGTCCCGCCGCCAGCAAGGGCTCCGGGTCGAAGGGCACCAGTTCAAAACCCGCCGCTTCCGCCTGGCGAAGGGCTGCCTGCCAGTCTTCCAGCCCATAGGCGCCGTCGAATTCCAGCTGCGGACCCTCGGGAACGGCTAGGCGGCCGCGCTTGCCCTGGGGCAGGGCCCGCAGGCCCTGGGGAAAGGGCTGCTGCCGGGCGTCCTCCGGCCGCCGAGCTCCGGCCACGTCGACCACGGCGGAAAGGGTCGCCAGGTCCGGCGCAAAAATACTCACGCAATCCAGGGAGGCGCAGGCCGGCACCACCCCCGTCGTGCTGAGGAGGCCCCGGGAAGGCTTATAGCCGAAAAGGCCGTTAAAGGCCGCAGGCACCCGCCCCGAGCCGGCCGTATCCGTGCCGAGGGAAAAGGCAACATGGCCCCGGCCCACCGCCACCGCGGAGCCCGAGCTCGACCCGCCGCTCAAATAGGCGGGATCGACGCTATTGAGGCAGGGCCCGGAGAAGGCCCGGGTGCCCACGAGCCCGGTAGCAAATTGGTCGAGGTGCGTTTTCCCAAGGGGAATGGCTCCCGCTTCCACCAGCGCCGCCACCACGGGGGCGGAGGTTGTCGGCGTATAGGCGAAGGCGTCGCAGCCTGCCGTGGTGGGTAAGCCCGCCACATCAATATTGTCCTTAACCGCGAAAGGTACGCCCCACAGCGGCCCCCGGGGCCGGCTTTCCAGGGCCGCGATATAGGCCGCCAGCTCCGCCTCCGAGATCACATAAATCCACGCATTGAAGGCCGCATCTGCTGCGATATTTTCGCGGCAGCGCCCCAGCAGGGCCGCCGGCGTCTCGCCGGCCCCATAGGCGTCGGCGATTGCCGCGAGGGAAAGATGGTCAACCATAAAACGCTCCTAAGACGCCGCCCCCTCAAGGACAGCAAGCAGGTGTTGGTGAAAATGACCGAGGGCATCCTCCCAGGGCTGGGCTAGGGGCCCGGGCACAAAGCGGTCGTGCGCCATGGCGCCCTGAAGCGACTCGATCATGGGGATGTCTTCGTCCTTGGTAATGGCATAGAACGCCGCCAGGGTGGCCTCAGGATCACCCCCCGCCACCCCGTAAAGCTGCAGTTCAAGCGCGGTCTCCTGGGGCCCGAGGGGCTGCAAAACCCCGGACATAAAAAAGCGCTCCCCAGAAAAGAGCAGCAAATTCGGGAACACATAATGGGCGCCAATGCCGCGAACCTTCGGATCGGCCCGGGCCAAGGAAGGCAGCACCGCCAGGCCCTCATCCACCCCGCCAAACCCCGTGGCCGCGGCGTCTCCGCGGAGGGTTTCGAAGGACATCCAGTGCGGACCCGCTAGAGTGATTTCGCCCCGGGGATGGTCGAAGGCGCCTAGGGTGTCTTCGTGGAGGTACCAGAGGTGAAGCCAGTCGATGTGGTTTTCGACGTAGAGCTTCCAATTCGCTGCAAAGGTGAAGCGCTCCTCGTGCAACAGGGTGAGGGCGCCGGGCTCGAAGGGCGCCAGCGCCGCCTCCGTGCCCGCCAGCGCGGCGTCAAGGGACTGGGGCGGATTGGGATCGGGATGAGCAAAGAGCAAGCCGTGCCATTCCCCAACGGCGGCGGGGAAAAGACCCAAGGCCTCCCGATCCAACTCCGGGAACGCCTCCGCCTGGGGCACGCCCCGAAGGGCGCCGTCGAGGCCGAAGCTCCAGCGATGATAGGGGCAGGTGAGGGACGCGCAGCGCCCCGCCCCGGCCTTAAGGGGCGCCCCGCGATGGCGACACAGATTATGAAAGGCGCGCAGCACGCCCCGCCGGTCGCGAACGAGGAGCAGCGCATAGGGCCCAAGCTGTACCGCACGGAAGGTGCCGGGCTCAGCGAGCGCCTGAGCGTGGGCGACAAAGCCCCACTGGCCCCCAAAAACGAGGCGCTGCTCGGCGTCGAACCAGGCGGGATCGCGAAAAGCCCGCGGCGGTAGGGCGTAGCCTAAACCCTGAGTCATCGTTTCCCATCCCTTAGACCCGCCAAGGCAGATCGTGCGTCCCCACGCCAGAAGCCAATCTGGAATTTGCCCGTACCGATCGAAAGCAAGGACCGTTCCTAAAGCGCCGCCCCTCGGGGCGGCGGCGAAGACGGGGCGACATGCACCAGAGCGCAGCTTCGGAGCGCACTGAATTAGCGCGCCAGGCCGACGCCTGGCTATGCGCTGCACAGCTGCAGGGCACCCCGCCCCCGCCAGAGGAAACCTCGGCCCCCAAGCGGCCCCAAGATTGGGACTTGGCAAAGGGTTTGCTTAGAAACTCCGGATAACAGCGACTCACGGCCTCCGCGGCCGCCCGCTCAAGGCCCAAGGTGCCCGCCATGAAAAAATTGCTCTGCCTCGTCACGCTCCTCGCGCTCGCCCCGCTCTCTTCTGCCGAAGAACGGCCCACCTTCCGGCTTGCTTGGTCCATCTACGTAGGCTGGGCGCCCTGGGACTACGCGGAGCACACGGGAATCCTCGCGAAGTGGGCCGACCGCTACGGGATCGCCATCGAACTGGTGCAGGTCAACGATTACATCGAATCGATCAATCAATACACGGCAGGACAGTTCGACGCCGTTACCGCGACCAACATGGACATCCTGACCATTGCGGCCGCGAGCGGGGTCGACAGTACGGCGCTGCTGGTGGGGGACTACTCCAACGGCAATGACGGCATCATCCTGCGAGCGGGCGAGCCCCTCTCCGCCCTCGCGGGGGCCCGTGTCCACCTGGTGGAGCTCTCCGTATCGCACTACCTCCTGGCCCGGGCCCTGGAAGGCCTTGGCCTTGAGGAGCGCGACGTGGAAATCGTCAACATGGCGGAAGCGGACCTCGTGGCGGCATGGGCCGGTGGCACGGTGCCCGCCGTCGTCACCTGGAACCCCATGCTGATGCAGCTTAAGGACCAGGCGGATACGGCCCTGGTTTTTGATTCCAGCGCGCTGCCGGGGGAAATCCTTGACCTAACGGTGGTGAAGAGCGACATCCTCGAAGCGCACCCGGAACTCGGAAAGGCCCTGACCGGCGCTTGGTATGAAACCCTTGCCCAACTCCAAGGCCCGGAGCGAGCAGACGCTCTCGCCTACATGGCATCGGTAACGGGCACGGATGCCGAGAGCTTTGCCCGGCAGCTCACCACGACCCACCTCTTCTCCACCCCCGCCGAGGCCCTTGCCTTTTTGGAAAGCGGACAACCCCGCGCCATCATGCAATCGGTAGCGGAATTCAGCTGGTCCCATGGGCTCTACGGCCCCTTCGCCCCGGACGCGGGCTTCGTGGGCATCCGCTTTGAGGATGGGTCCATCTGGGGTGACGAAAGGAACACGCAGCTGCGGTTTTCCAGCGACATCCTGCGGCTTGCCGCCGACGACGCCTTGTAGGGCCCTGCGCCATGCGCCGGTTACTGAACCTTCAGCCCTCCAAGCCCCTGCGCTTGGCGCTGTTTCTTGCGCCGCTCGGCGCCTTGCTGCTCGCCTACCTCGTTTTCTCCGACGCGCGGCTTGCAGAAAATCCCCAGGACCGGCTGCTGCCAGCGTTCTCGACCATGGGGGATACCCTTTTGCGCATGGCCACGGAGCCCGATCGCCGCTCCGGGGAACTTTTGTTTTGGCTCGATACCCGCGTCAGCCTGCAGCGCCTTGCCCTCGGCGTGGGCCTAGGCGCCCTGACGGCACTGATCCTGGGCGTCGCGTCGGGGCTCCTGCCCCTGGCGGGAGCGAGCCTTTCCCCCTTTCTTGCCATCATCGCCATGATTCCACCGCTGGCCATCCTGCCGATTTTGCTCATCGCCTTTGGAGTGGGGGAACTGGCTAAGGTTCTGCTGATCGCCATCGGCGTGGGGCCCTTCATCGCCCGCGATCTGGAGGGCCGGGTTCGGGAGCTGCCGCGAGAACTGTTGATTAAGGCCCAAACCCTGGGCGCGGGGACCTGGCAGACCCTGTGGCACGTCGTGCTTCCCCAGATCACCCCTCGCCTGTTCGACGCGATCCGCCTTTCCTTGGGTGCAGCCTGGCTCTTCCTCATCGCCGCCGAGGCCATTGCCTCCACGGAGGGCCTCGGCTATCGCATCTTCCTCATGCGCCGCTATCTCGCCATGGACCTTATTCTGCCCTACGTGGCCTGGATGACCCTGCTGGCTTGGCTCCTCGACTACGGGTTGCGCGTTCTCAGTCGCCGCCTCTTCCCCTGGTACGGGGCGGCAGGGAACAAACGATGAGCGAGCTGGTCTTAAAAAACGTCGGGAAACGCTACGGAGAAACGGTTGTCCTCGAACGGCTGAACCTCACCCTCACGGCCGGGGATTTTTGCGCCGTGGTCGGCGCCAGCGGCGCTGGCAAGAGCACCTTTCTTAAGCTGCTCCTCAGCGAGCTGCAACCCAGCGAGGGCACCATTACCCTCGGGGGCCGACCCCTGCCCCCCGAGCCCGGACCCGAGCGCGGAGTGGTTTATCAGCGCTACTCCGTTTTCCCCCATCTTTCCGTCCTCGACAACGTGCGCTTTGGGCTTGAACGCACCCACGGCGACCCCCTCTTCGGCCGCACCTGGGGGGCCCGGCGGCGCGCCCTGCGAGCGGAAGCTGAAGCCTTAGTCGACGCGGTGGGCCTCAGCGCCGCCCGAGACCGCTTTCCCGGCGCCCTCTCCGGGGGCATGCAGCAGCGTCTCGCCCTGGCCCAAACCCTGGCCCTTAAGCCCGAGCTACTGCTTCTTGATGAGCCCTTTGGGGCCCTGGATCCGGGTAACAAAAAGGCCGCCCACGATTTGCTTAAAACGCTGTGGCGGGACCGCGGCATGACCGTCGTCATGGTGACTCATGATCTGAGCGAAGCCTTCACCCTCGCCAAGCGCGTCCTCGTACTCGACAAAACCCGCGAGGATCCGCACAACCCCGAGCGCTACGGCGCTTCCCTGACCTACGACATTCCCGTGGATAACGG
Source organism: Pseudomonadales bacterium (assembly GCA_016779325.1). Classification (GTDB taxonomy): domain Bacteria; phylum Pseudomonadota; class Gammaproteobacteria; order Pseudomonadales; family Azotimanducaceae; genus Salivita. Next base: position 7,171 of record JADHNU010000005.1, on the reverse strand, counting down.
CCTCCCCCCTCGTGAGGCCGCCCCCCGGGAGCTCAGCGCTTAGGAGAATTCATGCCTTCGAATGCCTTTCTTCTGGAAGAGCGAATCCCCGCGGGGTGCCACCACGCCTTTTTACTCAAGCGCGGCTACGCCCTACGCCTGACCGATATCAGCGGGGACGGCAACGTCGGCCTGCTGGCTTTCAATGCCGACGAGCGCAGCGAGCGCTACAACATGGCGGACACCCTAAAGGCTCAGCACACGCACAAACTCGCCCTGGGGAATGTCCTCTATTCCGATATGGGCCGTCCCCTGCTATCGATCATGGGCGACAGCTTCGGCTGGCACGACACCATTTGTGGCACCACGAACGGCGCCATGATCGAGGCCACCTATGGGGCCCAGGACTTCCAGGTGGCGCGCAACGATTACTACCGCAATGGCCGCGACGGTTTTCTCATGGAGCTTGGACGCTGGGGCCTAGGCCGCCGCGACCTGGTGCCCAATGCGAATTTCTTTAGCACCGTGACCGTCGATGAGGCCGGCAACATCGCCCTGTCCGAGGACAGCTATCAACCCGGCGCCTGGGTCGAATTGCGCGCAGAACTCAACGTCCTCGTGCTGCTGACCACGGCGCCCCACCCCCTGCGAGAAGGCCCCACCTATCCGGAGGGGGAGATCGAAGCGGGGGTGTTCTGGGCTGGGCCGGCCAGCGCGTCCGACGTTTGCCGCAGCGCCTGCGGCGAGAATCAGCGCGGCTTCGAAAACGCCGAAGCCTGGTTTGCCCTACCGGAAGGAGGCCCGAAGGCATGAGCACCCTACTTCGTCAGGAAACCATCCGCGCCGGCGATCCCTTTATGGCCCGCATCGAAGCGGGCCAGCGCTGCCGCTTGGTCGATACGGAAGGCAACGAAGCGGTCGACACCTTCTTCTTCAACGCAAACGATTCTCGGGAGCGCTACTCCGCCGTCGATACGGTGCGGCGACAGCGTAACGTGTACCTGTCTACGGGCACGGAGCTGGTCTCGAACGAAGACCGCACGATGCTGACCATCGTCGACGACACCTGCGGGCGCCACGACACGCTCGGGGGCGCCTGCGCCGCCGAGAGCAATACCGTTCGCTACGCCCACGACCGCAAGTTCATGCATTCCTGCCGCGATAACTTCCTCCTCGCCCTCCTCAACTGGAACGAGGACTTCAGCAAGCGGGACCTGGGACCGAACATCAACTTCTTTATGAACGTGCCCCTCTCTCCCGATGGCCAGCTGCGCTTCGCCGATGGCATTTCTGGGCCCGGGAAGTATGTGGAGCTCGTGGCCGCCATGGACGTGCTCATCCTCATTTCCAACTGCCCGCAGCTCAATAACCCCTGCAGCGGCTTCAACCCCACGCCCGTGGAGTTCCTCCTCTGGGACGCCTGATTTGGATACCCCCTCATGCTTAAGCGCGTGCTCATCGCCAATCGTGGCGCCATCGCCGTCCGTATTCTCCGTACCCTCAAGGCCTTGGGGGTGGAGAGCGTTGCCGTTTATGCGGAAGCGGACTACGGCTCGGAACATGTCCGCTTAGCGGACCGAGCCGTAAGCCTCGGCGACGGCCCCTTATCCGAAACCTACTTAAATGGCGAAAAACTGCTGGCCATCGCCGAAGCGGAGCAGGCGGACGCCATCCATCCCGGTTACGGATTTCTCTCCGAGAACCCGGCCTTTGCCCGCGCCGTAGAGGCCGCAGGGCGGGTTTTTCTCGGGCCCACGGGGGAGCAAATCGAATGCTTTGGTCTTAAACACGAAGCCCGCGCCTTGGCGGAGGCAGCAGGCGTGCCTCTTTTACCCGGTTCGGGGGTACTTGCGTCCCAGGACGAGGCCCTCGAGTTTGCCGAAAGCACCGGCTATCCCGTGATTCTCAAAAGCAGCGCCGGGGGCGGAGGCATTGGCATGCAGCGTTGCGCCGATGCGGACGCGCTCCGGCGCGCCTTTGAGAGCGTGGCCCAGCAAGCCAAAACCAACTTTGGCGATAGCCGCCTTTTCCTTGAACGCTTCGTCGATGAGGCCCGCCACGTGGAGGTCCAGGTCCTCGGCAACGGCCAGGGCGAGGTGGTCGTACTGGGGGATAGAGATTGCTCTCTCCAGCGTCGAAACCAAAAAATTATCGAGGAGGCCCCAGCGCCGGCCCTGCCGCCGACCCTAAGGCAAACCCTCCATGAGGCAGCAGCCCGGCTCATGGCGTCGGTAAACTATCGCAATGCCGGCACGGTGGAGTTTCTCTACGATCCGGCCCGGGAGGCGGTCTATTTTCTCGAGGTGAACGCGCGCCTCCAGGTCGAACACGGCGTCACGGAGCTGGTCACGGGCCTCGACCTGGTGGAGTGGATGCTGCGCATCGGCAGTGGCGAGACCGCCCTGCCCCCAACCCCAACGCCTCGCGGCGCGGCCCTGCAGGCCCGGCTCTACGCCGAGGATCCGGAGCGGGACTTCCGCCCGGCGCCGGGGCTGATCACGCAGCTGGCCTTGCCCGTGGAAACGGACCGAAGCGAGCTGCGAATCGATAGCTGGGTGACCCCCGGCCTTACCATTTCCTCAAACTTCGATCCCATGATCGCCAAGGTGCTGGCCTGGGCGCCCACCCGCGATGAGGCCATCACACGCTTAGCCGGCGCGCTTAAGCAGGCCACGGTAGGCGGCATCCAAACCAACTTACCCTTTCTCCATCTCGCCCTGGCGCTCGAGAGCTTCCGCACCGTAACGCATCACACCAAAACCGCCGATGCCATGGCCCTACCTGGGGAGTCTGTGGAGGTCCTCGCCCCGGGCACCCAAAGCACGGTGCAGGATGTTCAGGGGCGGCTAGGCTACTGGCACGTGGGCGTGCCCCCCTCTGGCGCCTTCGACAACCGCGCCCTGGCCTATGCCAACGCCTGTGTCGGCAATGGGGAAAACTGCCCAGGCCTCGAAATGGTCGTCGAGGGGCCCACCCTAAAATTCAACGCGGCCCGACGCTGCGCCCTAAGCGGCGCGGCTCTGGATGCTCGCCTCGACGGCGTTCCCGTGCCCCTCCATGCGCCCTTCACGGTGGCGCCCGGGCAAACCCTGTCGCTTAAGAAAATTGGCCACGACGGCGTGGGCCTTCGCGCCTATCTGGCCGTCGCCGGGGGCTTCGCGATCGCCCCGGTGCTCGGCAGCGCCGCAACCTTCGAGCTCGGCGGCTTTGGTGGCCATGGGGGACGGACCCTGCGCACCGGCGACGTCCTGCCCTTGGCCCCCATGGCGTCGCAACCCGCTGCGCCGGCGCCGTCGTCCCTCCCGCCCCCGTGCTTGGGCGACCGCACCGTGCTTCGGGTTGTGCAGGGCCCCCTGCTGGCCCCGGACTTTTTGACCCCCGCGTTCCTAGACACCTTCTACGCCACCGCCTGGGAAGTGCACTACAACTCTTCCCGAACCGGCATTCGCCTCAAGGGGCCGAAGCCCGAATGGGTTCGAGAGGATGGGGGCGATGCGGGGCTTCACCCCTCCAACGTCCACGATAACGCCTACGCCTTTGGGGCCATCGATTTCACGGGCGATATGCCCATTATCCTAGGCCCCGACGGTCCTAGCCTTGGCGGCTTTGTCTGCCCAGCGGCCATCGCTGAGGTTGATCGCTGGAAACTCGGACAGCTGCGCCCCGGCGATCAGATCCGCTTTGAGCCCATTGCCCTCGAAACGGCCCAGGGCCTCGCAACGCAACCGCCCCAGGAGCGGCCGCAGGCCAAGGCGAGCGAGGCAGGCGGGAGCTGGCGCCGAAGCGCCGACGCGGTGATTCTCCATCGGGACCCGAAGCGCGACGTCACCGTGCGCGCCGCGGGTGATCGCTTCGTGCTGGTCGAAGTGGGGCCCGCGGAGCTTGATCTGACGGCGCGCATCAAAATTGAAGCTTTGCAACGCTGGCTTGAGGCGGCGGAGGCTGAAGTCATTGAGGAGATGACGCCCGGCGTGCGCTCCCTCCAGCTTCGCATGCCCTTGCATGGCGATCGGCAAGCGCTTCTCGAACTCCTGGACCAAGGCTTAACGGCCATTGAGCAGGAAACAACCCTCACCCTACCCAGCCGTATCGTCGAGCTTCCCCTGGCCTGGGACGACCCCGCAACGCAGGAGGCCACGGCGCGCTATATGCAGTCGGTACGAGACGATGCGCCCTGGTGCCCTCGAAACTTGGAATTCATCCGCCGAATTAACGGCCTTGCGGATGAGCAGGCGGTCAAGGACATCGTTCTTTCCGCAAGCTACCTGGTCCTCGGGCTTGGAGACGTGTACCTCGGCGCCCCCGTGGCTACGCCTCTGGATCCCCGCCACCGGCTGGTGACCACGAAATACAATCCAGCACGCACCTGGACCCCGGAGAATGCCGTCGGCATCGGCGGCGCCTACCTGTGTATTTACGGCATGGAAGGACCGGGGGGCTACCAGTTTGTGGGGCGAACCATCCAGGTGTGGAATCGCTACGGGCAGGGCGCGCACTTTGAAAAGCCCTGGCTTCTGCGGCCCTTTGACCAGCTAAGGTTCTATGAAGTCTCCAATGAGGAGCTGCTCGAGATGCGTCGCGCTTTCCCTCTGGGCCGCCTGCCGCTTCGCATCACGCCCACGACGTTCAGCCCTGCGGAGTATGAAGCGTTTCTAGCCCGCGAAGCCGTTAGCATCGAGGCCTTTCGAACCCAGCAGCAGGCCGCCTTCAATGCGGAGCGGGGACGCTGGACTGCGCAGGACAGCCTCGGGCTCTCTGCGCCGGAACCGGAGCCCCCGGCGCCGGTGACGGTGGAAGCGGGCCTTACGGCCGTCGACAGCCCCGTCGCCGGGTCGCTTTGGAAGCACGCCGTGGCGCCGGGCACGGAGGTCGTGGCTGGAGACCCCATCGCCTTCGTCGAGTCCATGAAAACAGAGATCGCCGTGCTAGCACCGGAAAGTGGGCGCCTCGAGCGCTTCACCGTCGAACCAGGCCAACCGGTGGCCCCTGGCTCGACCATCGCACTCCTGGGCAGCGCGGCCTAGCGGCCCGCTGCGCCGGGAAAGTCGGGGCTTGCGGCGAACTGCCGGTAGCCTTCCGTCATGGCCCGCGCACAATCCCCAGGCGTTCCGCCCGCCGTGCCCCGGTCCTGACACGGGCCGGCAATGAGGTCTGGAAGATTGGCTTCCACCCATTTACGCGCCGTGTAGTAGATGGGCTGGTCATTGGAGCGGGTTTTAATATCCACAATACGCCCGCCCTCGACCGTGAGCGTGAAGGTATCGGTCACCTTAAAGCCCGTGTTGAGCGCCAGTACCGGATCGTCATCCACGGTGATGGGGCACTCCACTACCCCAGGCTCGAGCAACTCGCACGCGCCACGGTTAACCACTTTGTAATTGCCGCCTTCGGCCCAGCCCTGGTACCAAAGGATGCGATCCCCCGCCGGGCCGGCGTCCTTCACCAGTTCCGCCATCGCGTCGCGATCGAAGGCGTAAAAGGCGTCAATAAACTGCTCAGCCACCATCACTTCTGCTGCCGGCGGCGGGGGAGCATCTGCGTTGGTCATGGGGGTCTCCTTTTCCGCAGGGGCACAACCGACCAGGAGGGCCAGGGACAAAACACTGGCAAGGCCGCACTGAAAACGTCGATTCATGGTCTGCTCCGGTTGACCTTATAGGTCTGTTAGCTTCTTGTTCGAGTAAAACGCAAGGGCAAGCTGCTGCCCGATGCTCAGCGGCACGCCCTTGCCCGCCCCAATCCGGCCCACGGTCTCGTCTCCGCAGTAGGTGCCGAAGAGTCGATCCCAAAGAATAATGTTGCAGCCGTAGTTCGAATTACTCTGACGCATCTCCAGCGAATGATGCGCATGGTGCTGGGGGGCCGTGGCAAACACCCAGTCGTAGCCGGGGAGGGAGCGCAGCGGCAGATTGGCGTGGTTCAGGTTACCGTTCCAAAAGGCAAAGGCCGCGGCGACCGCAATGACATCGTCACTTGCGCCGAACAGGGCCAGGGCGATCGGCGTCCCCAAGGCCAAGGCCAAATACTCCAGGGGATGGGTGCGATCGCCCCGCATGCAGCCCATCTTCGTAATGTGATGATGGGTAGCGTGCATGCGCCACCAAAATAGGGATTCGTGCTGAATGCGGTGGCACCAGTAATAAACGAAACTTTCCACCAGCTTCACGAGCATGACGGCACCGAGAAGCCCCAGCACGGTCGTGGGGGCGAGCTCGAGGGAGAAAAGCGATCGATCCCGCAGCCAGGCAAAGCCCTCGGACAAGGGCGTTTGGTAATAGTCGTCGTAAAGGGGAATCCAAAGCAGGCCCGCGAAGGCCAGCCAAAAAGCATCTTCGGCCAATTCCTTTGGGGTCAGCAGCCAGTCCTGCCGCTTCGTCCAGAGTCGCTCGGCCACAAGGAGGAGCGGAATGGGCAGCACGATCATGATCGTGGTGAACAGGTCGGGATTCATCCATCGCTCCGTTACCATCGTCGCCACCGCCACCATGGAGCCCAAAACCAGCAGGGGCTGGGGCAGCATCCAAGCCCAATGCCGTGCCGCTGCGCTGGTGGACGCCATCGCTGGCGTATCAAATGTTGCTTGTGCCATACCAGATCGCCTCCGTTTCCCTTAGACCTTGCACTGCGGCGGCTGCCGCACCCCGGACGCACAGCGCCCGGGCAAGCCCGGGCGCCTCGTCTTGCTCGAAAAGCCCCCTGGCCTAGCGGGCTGCACCGTTGTACGTCACGCCCATGAAGAAGTAAGCGCCCCGAGGACTGACGGGATAGCCAAACTCCGACACGTAGGGCTGACGGTTGGTGAGGTTCGACACGCCGCCATAGACGGTTACGGCATCGCTGGCCTGCCAGGCACCGCGAATGTCCTGGATAAGACGCGCATCGGCGACGCCGGCACCGCCGTAGTTCTGCTCGATGGTCTCGATCTCACCGCCATCTTCATAGCCCAGCGTCATCTCGTCGTAGTAAACGCCAGACCAGGAGAGGCTGTAGGGACCATAGCTAAGCCCCACCCCAAACTGGGACGCCCACTCGGGCCGGCGCATTTCCCCAAGCTCCGGGTTGACCACCGGGGGCTCCCCAGGGCTGGCCGGCTCGATCAGGTCGAGCTGATCCTGGCGCGTGGCGTTCATGGAGAGATCAACACCCACCCCAAGCACCTCGAACTGATAGAGCGCGCCAAGGTCATACCCTT
>JADHNU010000004.1 GCA_016779325.1 Pseudomonadales bacterium | reverse complement strand
CATGTCCGAGCTCCAATACGGGCAAATCCCGGCGTTGGAGAAGGCCCTCGCCGAGGCGGAAGCCCAGGAGGCAGGCCCCGACCAGCTGGTGCGTAACCAGGTCTCCGAGGAAGAAATTGCCGAGGTGGTGGCGAAGTGGACCGGTGTACCCGTCTCCAAGCTGCTCTCGGGAGAGCGGGAAAAGCTCCTCGACCTCGAAGGCGCACTCCAGGAACGGGTGGTGGGGCAGCAGGAGGCCGTCGCTGCCGTGGCCAACGCCGTGCGCCGGGCCCGGGCAGGGCTCGCCGACCCGGCCCGGCCCAATGGCTCCTTTCTCTTCCTGGGCCCCACGGGGGTGGGGAAAACGGAGCTCTGCAAGGCCCTGGCGGACGTACTCTTTGATTCCCCCGCGGCGCTTATTCGCGTGGATATGTCCGAGTTCATGGAGAAGCACTCGGTTGCGCGCCTGATTGGGGCACCTCCGGGCTACGTGGGCTACGAGGCCGGGGGCTACCTCACGGAGGCCGTACGTCGCCGTCCCTACTCCCTGATCCTGCTCGATGAGATCGAAAAGGCCCACGCCGACGTGTTCAACATCCTGTTGCAGGTCCTGGACGACGGGCGCCTAACGGACGGCCATGGCCGCACCGTGGACTTCCGCAATACGGTGCTGGTGATGACGTCAAACCTCGGTTCCGATCTGATCCAAAGCATGGCCGGCGACGGGCGCCACGATGCCATGAAGACGGCGGTGATGAACGTGGTGGCGGATCATTTCCGCCCCGAGTTCCTAAACCGCATCGACGATACGGTGGTCTTCAAGCCACTTGAGGCAACGGCCATCGGCGCCATTGCGGAACTGCAGCTTGCGGGCCTTCGCGAACGCCTGACGGAACAGGACATTGAACTGGCCTTTGATGAGGGGGCCCTGCGGCTGATTGCGGAAGCGGGCTTCGATCCCGTCTATGGGGCCCGTCCCCTGCGCCGGGCCATTCAACGGCTGGTGGAGAACCCCCTGGCCGAGAAGCTTCTTGCTGGACGCTTCGGGCCTCGGGACCACATCCGGGTCACCCTGGCGGAGGATGGGGAGCGGCTCGCCTTTACCGCGGAAGGGGCCCCCATGGCCGAAGAGGCCAGCTCCGAAAGCTGAGGCCTTTAGGTACTGGACAGGTATACAGTTATTGAGTACTGTATGCCTGTCCATGTTTATGGGAGCGGCAACCGTGGTCACCTTTGATCTCTTTGCTGAAACACCGGCAAACCCTGTCGATGCCGGGCCCGCCCGGGGCGCCGTGCCAGGGCGTCGAGGTCCTTCCGCTAGCGCCACCACGCACTATCGGCGGGCCATGGCGGCCGCGCGGCGCATTCGTCGCGCTCGCCGGCGCGATCTCGTCGGCCATCAGATCTGCGAACACCTTCGGGGCATGCTTGGGGCAGAAGAAGGCCCTGGGAATCGGCCCGGGGCCTGACCCAAGTCAAACCAGTCGCCCTCAGGGCTCGCTAAGCTTTTCCGCAGGTTAGACATAACCCTGTGGAAACGGCATGGCGGGTAAGGTGCTCTCCTTTAAGCAGCGCGATGCGCTACGGCTCGACGTCGCCGATCGTCGCGACCAGGCGCTGCAGGCCCTAGAAAAAGCCGTGGATAAGGCGATTGCTCTGCTGGTCGCGTCGCGGCAAACCCTCGACGGGGAAGCCCTCCGGGCGCGCATCGAGGAACTGCGCCATCTTCATCGCGCCGAAGACCGGCTCGCTATGGCGGAATACGGAGTGTGTCAGCAGTGTCGCGGTACGCTTGCGTTCCATCAGCTCACGGCCGATCCGCTAGCCACCCAGTGCGTCAGCTGCCTGCAGGGGCAACGTTAGCTGTCTTGCCAGCGCGTACCTGCAAGCGCGGCTAGCGCGTCCGGGGCCAGAATTTCTACTTCCCGCCCTTGTACCCGGAGAGTCTCACTCTGCTGGAGCCGGGTCAGCACCCGAGAGACCGTCTCCACAACCAAGCCCAGGTAGTTCCCCATATCGCTGCGGGACATGGGCAGGCGGAAGCGTGACCCGGAAAGCCCTCGGCGCCGCAGCCGTGACGATAGGCTGAGGAGGAGGGAGGCAATGCGTTCCTCTGCCGATTTCTTACTCAGAAGCAGCATGAGCTGCTGATCGTCCTGAATTTCCCGGCTCATCAAATTAAACAGGTGTCGCTGGAGCGATGGAATACGCCGGGAGAGGGGCTCGATGTCGTCGAAGGGGATGCGGCAAATGGCTGAGGTTTCAAGGGCCAGGGCGCCGCTCTGGTGCTGGCCCGAGGACAGACCTCCCAGGCCGAAGATTTCCCCGGGCATGTGAAAGCCGATGATTTGCTCTTCCCCGGCGGAGGTCACGCTATAGGACTTCACGGTGCCGCTGCGTACGGCGTAGACCGCATCGAAGGTGTCACCCGCTCGGAACACATGATCGCCCCGGTGCAGGGGCCGGCCTCGGTCGATGATCTCTTCCAATAGCCCGAGATCTTCATTAGCTACCGCCAGGGGTAGGCACAGATTGTTCAGGCTGCAGGTTTCACACTGGGGTTGAAAGCTGTGCCCCACGTCCTTAGTCGCTAACCGCGGTGATTCCATAGTCGACGCTCTTCCCCGTCAATCCCCGTTTTCACTGTAGCAAAGTTCCCGGGGAAGGTCGTCGCGCGAGGCGCCGTTGGGCAGTTCCCTTAGGGGCCGTTTTTAGTCCGTAAAGACGGGCATGGCGCCCATCTCCCAGAGCATGACGGTCACCCCCATAAGGCCAATGAACATGACAAGGCCCACGGCCAGGGCCGCGCTGGCGAATAGGTAACCTCGCTCCCGGGGCACGCCCATCATGGGTGGAATGCCCATGTACAGCAGATAGACCGCGTAGCAGGCCGCGAAGGTGCCCAAAATGAGGTCGAACCAGAGGGCAGGCCAAAGGCCGACGCAGCCCGTAATGAACAGGGGCATATTGGTATAGGTGGCGAGGGTCATGGATTTCTGCCAGGACGGCTCCGCACCGTAGGTGGCGCTCATCCAGTGGATCATGGCGCCGAGGGACATGGTGCCGACGACCATGGCGCCGTAGAACAGCACGATGATCACCGAGGCGCTTTGCTGCGTCATGCGGAAGGTGGACGCTCCAGAGGGGAGGGTCCAGCCCGCATGGGTGACCCCGTAAAACCAGGCCGCCGCTGGCAGCAGGGCCACCACCGCGAGCTGCAGGCCCAGCACCGAAAAGAGGGAAGGGGGATTGGCCGAAATGGCCTTCCACCCCGCTTCCGGTGAGGTCATGAGTTTAAGCAACGCAGTCATGGCAATCCCTCCCGAGTGGGCCAAGAGCTGATGAAAAAGAAAGGTTGGGGGCAAGGCGCGCCGCGTCGCCGGGCCCGGGGTGACTCAGAGTCCAGAAGCCAAACAGCATGATGGCCGCGCCGGCGACCCAGCGGACCCGCGGCTGGCGTAGAAGCTGGGCGACGGGGGCGCTGGCCCAGGTCGCGAGCGTGACCGCCGGGACCGTGCCCAGGCCGAAGGCCGCCATGAGCAGGGCGCCCTGGAGGCCGTTGCCACTGCTGAGGGCCAGGGCCAGCGCGCTATAAACAAGGCCGCAGGGCAGCAGGCCCCAAAGGCCTCCCATCAGCAAGGGCGCCAGGGGGCCCTGCTGGGGAAGGGGCACCTTGCGCGCCCAGGTGAACAAACGGGCGCCGACGCGCTCAAGGCGCCGCAAGCCCTGCCAAAGCCCCATGACGTAAAGCCCCATGGCCACGAGCAGGCCGCCCGATAGCAGGCGAAGGGAAAAGAGGAGCTTGGGGGCGGCCAGAAGGAGGCCCGCTCCGAGGCTGCCGGCGATGAGTCCCAGAAGCGCATAGGCGCTCACCCGACCCAGGGCATAGAGGGCGAGGTCCGCCGTGAGCGTGCCCTGCGCCGAGGAGCGCACGCCCAGGGCGGCGCCGATGCCCCCACACATGGCCAGGCAATGGCTGCTTCCCAAAAGCCCTACGGTGAAGGCGGCAAACAGGCCAAGGCTGTCCATTAGGGCCTCCCGCTCGACGAATCGGGGAAGTCGTCCTCTTCAAGGATGCGCGCCGCTTCCCGATCGAGGTCCTCGAATTGGCCGCTTTTTGCGGCCCAGAGGAAGGCCTTTAGGGCCACGAGCACCAGGACCACGGATAGGGGGATGAGCACGATTAGGCTTTCCACAGCGCGGTCCCCCATCGATCGCCGTCGCCGGCGAGGCGCTGCGCCTGCACAAGCACCACAAGGGAGCTGAGGGTCATGCCCAGGGCGGCCAGCCAGGGGGTGGCGAGGCCCGCCACGGCCAGGGGCACGGCGGCCACGTTGTAGCCTACGGCCCAGAAAATATTGCGGCGGAGGCGTCGCTGTAGGCATTTGGCCACGCCCACCGCGAAGGGGACGGCGCGCAGGTCCCGGCGCACGCTGACGAGGTCGGCGGCGTCCCGGGCGAAGGCCGACTCGGCGCCGAGGGCGAGGGAGACGGTAGCGCCCCCCAGGGCCGGGGCGTCGTTTAGGCCATCGCCGACGTAGAGCACCCGCTCTCCGGCATCGGTCCAGCGCTGGATCGCGCGGAGCTTATCTTCCGGGGCCGCGTCTCCGAGGGCCTGGCCTATGCCAAGCTGCTTGGCGACGGCCTCCACCCTGGGCGTCGCATCGCCGCTGAGGAGCGCAAGCCTCAGACCCTGGGCGCGAAGGGCCTCCAGGGCGTCCTTCACTTCGCTGCGAAGGCGCTCCTCCCAGGCGAAGCGGGCGACCAAGCGCCAGCCCGAGGGCTGGGCGCCGTCGGCCACGGCCAGGGTAATCCCCGTGCCGGTCTGGCCGCAGAAGCTTGGCCGGCCTAGGCGATAGGTGTGTCCTTCGCGCGTGCCCTCTACGCCACTGCCGGCCACGAGGCGGCGCTCGTCAAAGGCCAGCGCCGAGGCGTCGGCTTGGTCGAAGGCCCGGGCGAGGGGGTGATCCACGTCTTCCTCCAGGCCCTTGGCGAGCCCCCAGGGGTCCTCGGCTGCCGGACCGCGCTCGAGGCAGTGAAGCTGCCCTTCCGGCGCCGTGAGCGTGCCCGTTTTATCGAGCACCACGAGGCTGACCTGGGCGAGGCGCTCCAGGGCATCGCCCTGGCCTAGGCGAAGCCCTTGCTTGCGCAGGGCGAGGGCCCCGGTGGTGCGCGCCGCGGGCGTGGCCAGGGAGACGGCGCAGGGGCAGGCGATAATGAGGGTGGCAAGCACGGCTTCGAGGGCTTGCTCCGGTTCCACGGCCCACCAAAAGAGCCCCGTCCCGAGGGCGATCAGCAGTTGGAAGGCGAAGAATTTTCGGGCGATGCGGTCGAGTAGGGGCAAGGTTTTCCCCTGGCTCTCCCGAGCCCGCGCCAGCAGCGCGGGCAGCGCCGCGAGATTGCCCTCGGACGCCGGCTTCCGCACCGAGAGGGTCAGCATGCCGTCGAGCACCGTGGCCCCCGCCGGCACCGCGTCCCCCGGGGCGCAGGGCTTCGCCGCGGCCTCCCCCGTGAGGTGGTCCAGGCGCAGGGCCGCGGACCCGCTGAGCACCACGGCCTCGCAGGGGATGGTGGCCCCGGCAGGTACGAGGATGCGATCCCCGGGAAGGAGATCCATGGGATGCACCGTTTCCCGCTCCGCCGTGTCCGTGGGCGCCGTCCCCCTAAGCCGTTCCACGCTGAGGGGTAGCAAGGTTTCAAGGGCGGGATCGCTTTGGGCAAAGCGATGGCGCAGGCGCTCCTCGGCGAAGCGTCCCGCCAGCAAAAACAGGGTGAACATGGCCAGGGAGTCGAAGTAAACCGGCGCCCCCGCCGCAGCCTTGCCCGCCAGCACGAGATAGAGGCTCGCGCCGTAGGCTAGGCCCAGGGCAAGGGCCACGGGCACGTCCATGGTGAGATGGCGAAGGCGAAGGCTGCGCCACGCCCCTTGGAAGAAGGGGCCGGCGGCGCCGACCATCACGAGGGAGGCTAAAACCCCCTGGGCCCAGAGTAAAAGCTGGCGATAGGCGGGGGTGAGGTCGCTAAGCAAATCGAGGTAGTCCGCCACGGACAGCATCATGATTTGCATGGTGACCACGGCGGCCAGGCCGAGGCGGGCGAGGCTCCTGCGTCCCTGTTCCCGGCGCAGGGCGTGGGCCGCTTCACTGCGCGCCGGCGCCGCTTCAAAACCGAGGGCCCGAAGTTGCTTGGCCAGGCGCGGCACGTTGCTGGCATCACCCCGCCAGCGCACCCGCAGGCGCTCGCTAGCAAGCTGAACGTGAACGTCCGTGACCTCCGGGAGGGCGCCGAGGCTTTTTTCCGCCAGCCAGGCGCAGGCGCTGCAGCGCAGCCCCCCGAGGGCGAGCAAGAGTTCGGCTTCCTCACCCTCCTGAGTAAGGTAGCGCTGGGCAATCTCCGGCGTGGACCAGGCCGGGGCCGTGGCCTCGGCGCGCTGGCCGAGGCGCGCCTGCCGGAGCGCGTAGTAGCGATCGAGGCCCTGATCCTGCAGCCAATGGTAGGCCGCCTCGCAGCCGTGGCAGCACACCGGCTCGGCGCGGTCGTCGACGGGCACGGTGATGACGCTCCCGGGCGGTACGGGAAGGCCGCAGTGATAGCATGCGAGCGCTTCGGCCACCGAAAGCCGTTCTGTGCCCACCAGGCTGGTCATGGTGCCGGCGCCTTCGGGGCCTGGAGCCCCTCCAGGCGGAGCCGCCAGCGGCGATCCTCGGGATAGGCCAAAAGGGTTCGGCGCCCTTCAAAGGTCGGGACGATGGCCACCCAGCGACCCGGCGCCGCGGCCTCGGCTTGAACCCGAAGGTCTTGGGCCGCGAGCGTGGGGTGGGTCAACTCGAGCCAAAGGGTGGGGTCCGACTCTCGCTGCCCCAGCCCTTGTTCGATGGTCACGAGCAGGCGTCCCGGGCCCCGGGGGGCCAGGGCGCCCGTGAGTCCCAGGGCTGCCCCCGCGTCCTCGGCGGAGAGATCGGCATTGATGGCCAGCCCGGCTTTGTAATAGTCATCGCGGACGAGATCGGTGGGGCCATGGGTGGCCAGGGTGACGATCACCACGCCCATGATCACAGCGGCGGCGGGAACGCCAAGGAGCAGCCATAGGGCGGGGTTAGCCCGGAGGACGCTCATGGCGTTTGTCCCGGCGCAAGGAACCGCGATTCCCGCGCGAGCGTGAGGGTGTCGTCGCGAGGATCCGTCAGTTCAAAGTGAATCTCTTGGTTGCGCGCGGTGGGCACCGGCGCGAGAAGCCGCACCACCTCCGTACGCACTTCCTGCCCGGCGACGTCAAAGCGGGTGGCCCCTTCAAGGCGGCTGCCCGGAAGGTCCGGGACGCGCAGGACCAGCGTGCGTGGCGCCTTGTCCTTATTCACGATTCGGAGGGTGTAGACGTTTTCGATGAGCGCTTCCCCCGCCGGGCCTTCGACCCGCTCAAAGAGGCTGCCCCGATCCCGGAGCACCTGCAGCTCTAGCGGCACGCGCTGCACCGTGGCCACGGCCACGGCGCCGATCATCACCAGGAGCACGGCAGCGTAGCCGAGCAAGCGAGGCCGGAAGGTTTTGCTGGGCTGGCCCGCCAGTTCGTGCTCCGTGGTGTAGCGAATAAGCCCCCGGGGCTTGCCGAGCTTATCCATGACCCCATCGCAGGCATCGATGCAGTGGGCACAGCTGATGCACTCGTACTGGAGCCCATCACGAATGTCGATGCCCGTGGGGCAAACCTGCACGCAGAGGCTGCAATCGACGCAATCGCCGCCCGCTTCCGCGCCGCGCTTCTTCGCCTGGCGGGGCTCGCCGCGGCCGGCGTCATAGGAAACGATGAGCGTGTCCGGATCGAACATGGCGGACTGGAAGCGCGCATAGGGGCACATATATAGGCAGACCTGCTCGCGCATGATGCCGCCCATGACGTAGGTCACGAAGGTGAAGAAGCCGAGCCAAAAGGCGGTCCAGCCCGTAAGGGAGCCGGTGACCACGTCGGCGAGGAGCCCCTCAATGGGCACGAAGAGGCCCATGATGGAAACGCCCGTGGCCGCCGCCAGGACGCTCCAAAGGGCCCATTTGGTGATCCGAAGCCGGATTTTCTCGCCGTTCCAGGATGTGTCCGCCAGGCGCACGCGCCGATTGCGAGAGCCTTCCACCCAGCGCTCGAGGTCCATGAACAGGCTGAACCACACGGACTGGAAGCAGGCGTAGCCGCACCACACCCGGCCCAGCCAGTTGGTGAAGGTGAACAGGGCAAAGGCGCCGATAATCAGCAGCCAGGAGACAAGCATGAAATCCTGGGGAAAGAAGGTGAAGCCAAACACGTGAAACTGCCGCGCGGGGAGATCGAGGCGCAGCAGGGGATCGCCGTTCCAGCTTAGCCAGGGCAGGATGAGCAGGGCGGCGAAGCCGCCCCAGCGGATGGCTAGGCGCAGATGGCTGAAGAACCCGGAAACCTGCCGCGCATGGATGGCCTCGTGGCTTGCGTAGAGGTCGACCTGCCTCGGGCCATCTAGCTGCATTTTGCTCACGGGTTTCCGCACTCCTGCGCGTTAAGGCTTATTGACCGGCAGCCATGGCCCCGGAGGGTTGGGACGCGGCTTCACTCAGGCTGAGCACATAGGCGGCGACGAGGTGGATGCGCGCATCGTCGAGAACCCCCTCGTGGGCGGGCATTTGCCCGTTCCGGCCATGGCGCAGGGTGAAGGCGATTTGATCGGCCGCGCCTCCGTAAAGCCAGATGTTATCCGTGAGATTCGGCGCGCCCAGGGCGACATTGCCCTTGCCTTCCGGGCCATGGCAGGCCACGCAGAACATCGCGTACTTCGGTGCCGCCTCGGCAGCCAGGGCGGCGTCGTGGGGGGCGCCAGAGAGGCTGCGCACATACTGGGCCATGGCCGTAACGCCCTCTTCCCCGAGGGGCGCCGCCCAGGAGGGCATGGCCGCTTGGCGTCCGTTGCGAATACTTGTTTGGATTTGCGCGGCGCTGTTGCCCCAGATCCAGTCGTGGTCCCGAAGATTCGGGAAGCCGTGGGCCCCCTGGGCGGCACTGCCGTGGCACTGGGCGCAATAGTTCCCGAAGATCCGCTGGCCCATGCGCATGGCCTTACGATCTTCCGTGAGCGCCAGCAGGGGCGTATCGCGGTAGCGCTCGAAAAGCGGGTTGTAGCGCTCCGCCGCCTTCGCCACCTCCCCTTCCCACTGGTTGGTGCTGGTCCAGCCGAGAACGCCCGGGTAATTGCCGAGCCCGGGGAACAGCACCAAGTAGCCGCAGGAGAAGACGATGGTGAAGATAAACAGGTAGTACCACCAGCGGGGCAGGGGCGTTTCCAGCTCCGTGATGCCGTCGAAGCTGTGTTCCTTCTCGAGCTCTGCACCGCCCTTAACTTCCCCTTTTCGGGTTGCCGTGAGCAGCCAATAGGACCCCAGGAGCGTGCCAAGGGTCACAACGGTGACGAAGATGCTCCAGAAAAGGGTCATGGCTTGGGGGCCTCCGGGTTCGTGGGGGTCGGGGGATCTTCCGCGAAGGGCAGCGCGGCGGCGTCTTCAAAGCGCGTTTTGCTGCCGCGAAAAACCCACAGGAATAGACCGAGGAAGGTCACCAACATGGCGAGGCTCATCAGTCCGCGGAGTAGGGGTAGGTCCATGCTTACCTCCGGCTTAAGAGCGTGCCGAGCTGTTGAAGATAGGCCACGAGGGCGTCCGCTTCCGTATGCCCCTGCACCGCCTTTTGCGCCCCCGCCATGTCTGCGTCCGTGTAGGGCACGCCGACGGTCGCCAGCGCTTTCATCTTCGCGGCCGTGTCGCCGCCGTCGAGCTGTCGCTCAAAGAGCCAGGGGAAGGCGGGCATGGTCGATTCCGGCACCACCGCGCGCGGATTGTAGAGGTGGGCCCGCTGCCAATCGTCGCTGTAGCGGCCACCCACCCGGGCCAGATCCGGGCCTGTGCGCTTCGAGCCCCAGAGGAAGGGGTGTTCATACACGCTTTCCCCGGCCACGGAGTAGTGGCCGTAGCGCTCCGTTTCCGTACGCAGGGGACGCACCATCTGCGTGTGGCAAACATGGCAGCCCTCGCGAATGTAGATATCCCGGCCTTCGAGCTCGAGGGCGGGTAAGGGCTTCAGGCCCGCAAGGGGCGTGGTGGTTTCTTCGCTGCTGAACAGCGGCAGGATTTCCACCAAGCCCCCGAGGCTGATCACGCCGATGATGAGGGCCACCATGAGGCCCGTTTTGCGTTCGATGAGATCGTGGTTCATGCCGCGGCTCCTACGGTCCCTTCCGGCGTGGTCGGGCGAGGCGCTCGCTCGGCCGGTGCCGCCGCCGGGGCGGATACGGTCTTAATGACGTTGTAGCCCATGATGAGCATGCCCGTGAGGTAGACCAGGCCGCCAAGGGCGCGAACCAGGTAGCCCGGGCCGCTCGCCACCACCGATTCCACGAAGGTATAGGTGAGGGTGCCGTCGTCATTGACGGCGCGCCACATGAGGCCCTGGAGCAGGCCGTTCACCCACATGGAGGCGATATAGAGCACCGTGCCCACGGTGGCGAGCCAGAAGTGCACGTTCACCAAGGCGATGGAGTACATCTCGCCGGCGCGGCGTCCGGAGACGGCGGGCAGCATGTGGTAGATGGAGCCGATGGTCATCATGGCCACCCAGCCGAGGGCGCCGGAGTGGACGTGGCCGATGGTCCAGTCCGTGTCGTGGGAGAGGGCGTTGACGGTTTTGATGGCCATCATGGGGCCCTCGAAGGTGCTCATGCCGTAGAAGGACAGGGACACGACGAGGAACTTTAAGATGGGATCGGTGCGGAGCTTATCCCAGGCGCCCGAGAGGGTCATGATGCCATTGATCATGCCGCCCCAGGAGGGGGCCAGGAGCACCAGGGACATGACCATCCCCACGGACTGGGCCCAGTCGGGCAGCGCGGAGTAGTGCAGGTGATGGGGCCCGGCCCACATGTAGATGGCGATCAGCGCCCAGAAGTGCACGATGGACAGGCGGTAGGAATACACGGGGCGCCCGGCCTGCTTCGGCACGAAGTAGTACATCATCCCGAGGAAGCCCGCCGTCAGGAAAAAGCCCACGGCGTTATGGCCGTACCACCACTGGATCATGGCATCCATGGCGCCGGCGGGGACGTAGTAGGACTTCGTGAGCGACACGGGAATTTGGATGCTGTTGAAAATGTGCAGCACCGCAATGGTGATGACAAAGGCGAGGAAGAACCAGTTCGCCACGTAGATATGCTGGGGCTTACGCCGCGCAATGGTGCCGATAAAGTTGATGGCGTAGGCCACCCAGACAACGGCGATGAGAATATCGATGGGCCACTCGAGCTCGGCATATTCGTGGGTGGTGGTCATGCCCAGGGGGAGGGTGATGGCCGCCGCGACGATGACCGTTTGCCAGCCCCAGAAGGTGAACTTCGAGAGCGCATCGGAGAACAGGCGCGCTTGGCAGGTGCGCTGCACAATGTAGTAGGAGGTGCCGATGAGCGCGTTGCCGCCGAAGGCGAAAATCACGGCGTTCGTGTGCAGGGGCCGGAGGCGACCGAAGTGGAAGTATTCCCAGGGCGTGTTGAGCTCCGGAAACACCAGCTGGAGCGCGATGAGCACGCCCACGGACATACCAACGATGCCCCAGAATACCGTTGCGAGGGCAAAGGCCCTGACGATGCCCGTATCGTATGGTTCAGTGCTTACCTGTGTGCTCATGAGCCCCGATTCACCCCCAAGTCCGCCGCCGCGCAAGGCCCGCGCAGCTTCCGTGATCACCTTAGCGCAGCCCTGGGGCGGGCCCCATGACTTAGGTCAAGCTGGGCCCCCGCGGGGCATGCGCCGCGGGGGAAGCATGCCCGAGGGTTGGGTCGGTATCAATAAATAGAATAACGATATAACTAAATACTATTTAGGGTGCCGAAGTCATAGCCGTTCCGTCGCCTGTCATCGCCCGCGGGTAGCGAGACCCGGCCGATCGTGCTGCAATGGCCCCGGTCCAAGTCCCCCACCTGGAGCCGAAATGGTCACCAAATGTGTTTTCCCCGTTGCCGGCTATGGCACGCGCTTCCTCCCCGCCACTAAAGCCATGCCCAAGGAAATGCTGCCCATCGTGAACAAGCCGCTGGTGCAATACGGCGTGGAGGAGGCGGTGGAAGCGGGGATGCGCGATATCTGCTTCGTGACCGGCCGGGGCAAGCGGGCCATCGAAGACCACTTCGACGTGAGCTTCGAGCTGGAAACGCAAATCGCCGGGTCCGGGAAGGAAGCGGCCCTTGAGGGCATCCGGTCCCTCATGGAGCAGGCCAGTTTTAGCTACACACGGCAGAACGAAATGAAGGGCCTGGGCCACGCCATTTTGGTCAGCCGACGCCTCGTGGGCGACGAACCCTTCGGGGTGGTGCTGGCCGACGACCTCTGCCTAAACCCTGAGGGGGCAGGGGTTCTTGCCCAGATGGCGCGGCTCCACGCGCAGTTCCGCTGCTCCATTGTCGCGGTCATGGAAGTGCCTCAGGCAGAAATCGGCGCCTATGGGGTGATTGCGGGAGAGGCCATCAGCGACGATCTCATCCGCGTTACGGACATGGTCGAGAAGCCCGACCCTTCCCAGGCCCCCTCCAATTTGGCGGTCATCGGCCGCTATCTCCTCACCCCGGATATCTTTCGCCTGATCGAGAACACGGAACCAGGCAAGAACGGGGAAATTCAGCTCACCGATGCGCTGCGCGCCCAGGCTCAGGAGGGCTGCGTCATGGCCTATAAGTTCAAGGGCCGGCGCTTTGATTGTGGGTCGGTCCCGGGCTTCATGGAAGCCACGAACCACTGCTACGAGACGTTCTTTAAGCGCGAGAGCTAACGCGCGCGGGGCCGAGGCCCGTCCGGGCCTCGAGGTCACAGCAAAGAATCTGGCGCTTCTCCCCGTGCAAAAAGCTTGCGGCGAGCGTTTGACAGGGCCCCCCGTCGGGCAGGGATAGATAGGGCGTGCTAACGGCCATGGCCCCCGCCTGAGCTAGGGCGGCTTGGAAATAGGGCCGATGGGCCCAGCTGGCGCCCGCGGCCTGGGCGAGCGGCCAATAGCGCGGGTCGCTGCGGGTGCCCGCAGGAGAAAGATTCTCCGTCAGCTGTGTGCCCGCTCCATCGAGTAGATAGCAGCGCAGCACCCCTGGCTGGTACAGCAGACTGGTGCAGGCCGTCTCGAAAATCTCCCCCTGACGCAGGGCCGCAAGGCTCGCCTCAAAGGCGCGCTGGCAGTCTTGGTTGATGCTGCTGGGGGGCGTGCCGCGGGCGGGCTGGGGCGTCCAGGGTTGGGTGGCGGGCCCCCCCAGGAGATCCACCGGGGTTTCGAGGGCCCGGGCCAGGGCCTCAGGCGTCGGTACGGCATCGAGAGCCACCATTGCACCACTTTCGTGCATCAAGGTGATCAGTGCACTCAAGCGGCCAAGGGCAAGGGGCTCGCCGCTGCGCGGAGCCAGGAAGTCGGCGCTCAGCGTGACAAGATCGGGGCGCAGCGCCCAGAGGAGGGCAAGGTCCCCCTGCTGGGGCGAAAGGCCGCGCAGCTCGATGGTAAACCCCAGTTCCCGGTGGAACTGGGCAAAGTCCGCCAGCACGGCCGGGGGGGCCGCCCCCAGGGTCACGCTGAGCATAATCTCCGAGGGGAGATAGCCATCGGAGGCGAAGAGGTCCTGGGGCACGGGCGGCCAGTGACGCGCATCCTCCAACGCCGCCTGGGGCACGGGAAGCAGAAGCCAGGCGCCCGCGCCCTTGTGGAGGGCCTCAAATTGCCGCATGTGCAGAGTCGTTGCCGTGGTTTCTAGGCTGGGGTTCGGGCTCACCAGGGCCTTGGGATCGCTGTTTTTAAGGGCGGCGCGAAAGGCGACGGGCCGGCCGTGGGCCCGGGACACGAGGGGGTGAAAGGTGCTCTCGTAGCAGTGGGCCTCATGGTTAAGGGCCCAGCGGCCCGCCTCTTGCGCCTCCACCCCCGAGTAGGCCAGGGGAAGGTTGGGTCCGAAGTGGCTTCTGGTGGCATCCCTTTCCATGTCTTGGCACTCTCTGCGATTCGAGGCGTAAACGATGTGCTCTGCTCCCCGACGACGGGGATAAAGCAAGAGCCGCGCCAAGGGCACGGCAAAGCTGAGCAAGGGGAGAGGCAGCGCATGGCGACAGCACAAACGGAGGCCTGGGAAGGGGTCCGGCCTAGGGGCCCGCACGCCCCCAAGGTGTTTGAAAAGCCCTTCCCCCGGGACGCCTTGCCGACCCCGGCGCTGGTGCTCTCCCTTCCCGCTTTCGAGCGGAATCTCCAGGCCATGGCGGCCCTGGTGGCGCGCTTTGGGGTGGGGCTGCGCCCCCACGGAAAAATGCACAAATGCCCCGAGGTGGCGCGGCGTCAGTTGGCGGCGGGGGCCATCGGCCTCTGCGTCGCCAAGCCCCGGGAGGCGGAGGTCATGCATCACGCAGGGCTCGGGCCCCTTTTGGTGACCTCGCCGGTGCTGGCGCCGGGGGCGCTCGATCGCATGGTGGCCCTGCGCGCCGCGGGCGCCGAGCTCACGCTCGTGGTCGACAGCTTCGAGGGGATCGAAGCCTTAAGGGTCCGGGCCCAGGCCGCGGGGGTGGTGATGCCCGTGCTGGTGGACCTCGATCCGGCTATGGGGCGTACGGGGGTCGCGCCCGGTCCGGAGGCCCTAGCGCGGGTGCACGCGGTCCTGGCCGCGCCGGCCCTCGCCTTTCAGGGTTATCAGCACTACGCCGGGCAAGTTCAGCATATCCAGGAGGAGGGGGCGCGCCGCGCTGCCTGCGAAGGCCATCATGAGGCAGCCTTTGCGCTCCTGGAGGCAACCCGGCAGGCGGGCGTGGCGGCCCCGATCTTCACCGGCGGGGGTACGGGCAGCATCCACTACGATGGCCCCGCGGGGCTCTACACGGATTTTCAGTGTGGTTCCTACGCTTTTATGGACGAGGAGTACGGGGTGCTTGAGGGCCCGGAAGGCACGCTGCTCGACAGCTTCGAAACGGCCCTCACCGTGCATGCCACTGCCATTAGCCAGCCGCGGTCGGGGGCGCTCACCGTGGATGCGGGGCTGAAAAGCCTCTGGCCCACCCCAACCCCGGCGGTGCTGGACCATCCGGCCATGCGTTTCTACTTCGCCGGCGATGAGCACGGCATTGTCCGCTTTGGGGAGGCCTGTGAGGGCCTGACCCTTGGCAGTCGGGTGCGCTTGCGCGTGTCCCATTGCGACCCCACGGTGAATCTCTACGACTGGCTCTGGGTGGAAGATGGGAACGCCTGGATCGTCGAGGCTTGGCCCATTACGGCCCGGGGTGGTAGCTGGTAATGGCCTGGGCGAACTGGTCCGGCGCGCAGGTTTTCCCCGAGGCCCATTGCGAGCCCCTGGGGACGGAAGCCGCCCTTCAAGCCCGCCTTCGGGCCGCCCCCAGGGGGCAGCGCTTTCGCGCCGTGGGGGCAGGGCATAGCTTTTCCCCGCTCTGGGGCGCGGGGGACCAGCTCCTGAGCCTCGATGCCTTTGACGGCGTAGCCGAGGCGGGGGGACAGCTATGGCTGGGCGCCGGACAACGGCTGGCGGACCTGGGCCCGAAGCTCGCCGGCAGGGGGTTGGCGCTGGCGAACCAAGGCGATATCGATCGCCAGAGCCTCGCTGGGGCGCTTGGCACCGGCACCCATGGCACGGGATGGGCCCTACCGTCCCTTGCGGCAACGGTGACCGGATTGCGCCTGATCGATGGCACGGGGACCCTGCAGGTCCTAAGCGATTCGGACGTCCTAGCGGGGGCCCGCATTCATCTGGGCGCGCTGGGCTTGATCACCGCCGTGGCCCTGCGCCTGCGCCCCGCCTATGGCCTGCTGGAGCGCAATCAAGGGGTGCCCTTCGAGGCCCTCTTCGAGGGACAGCACGCCCGCCTGCGCGCTCAGCGCCATGGGGAGTTTTGGTGGGTGCCAGCCACGGACGAAACGCTTTTTAAGCAGCTCCGGGAAATCCCCATCCCGCGCACCTCCCGCCTGACGCCCCTGGCCTTTGGGGAAGAGGGCACCCGCTGGGGGCCGTCCTGGGCCGTCTTCCCCAGCGACCGATCGGCGCGCTTCAACGAAATGGAGTACTCGGTCCCCGTGGCAGCAGGCCCGGCCTGCTTTCGCGCGCTGCGCTCGGCGATCCTGAGCACCTTTCCGAAGCTGCCCTGGCCCGTGGAATATCGCCTTGTCGCGGGCGATGAGGGGTGGTTATCGCCCACCGGGGGACAGCGCGTGGCCGCCATCTCCGTGCATCAGGATGCCCGTCGACCCTTCGCGCCCCTGTTTGATCTGGTAGAGCCCATTTTTAAGGCCCACGGGGGCCGGCCCCACTGGGGCAAGCGGTTTTCCTGGTCTCGCCAGGAGTTTGAGGCCGCCTATGGCGCCGGCCTGGACCGCTTCCGGGCCCTTCGCGCGCGCCTCGATCCAGAGGGGCGATTCCTCACGGCGGGCCTCGCGCCCCTTTTCGGTGCCCCCAACCATGCTTGAATTGTTGCAACAGGGCGGTCCCACCATGCTGCCCCTGGGCCTGGCTTCCGTGCTGGCCCTGGGGCTGATCTTCGAACGCCTTTACGCCCTGCGCACGGCCCGGGTGCTTCCGCTTGCGCTGCGGACCGGGGGAAGCCCGGGGCTTAGGCTCGGCGGAGATCTCGCGACGAGCCCCCTCGGTCGGCTCCTGGCCGCGGCGGCGGCCCAGCGGGGCCGGGGGGGCGCGGCGGTGAAGGGCGCTCTTGAGCAGCAGGCGGCGCAGGAGCTTCAGCACCTGGAGCGCTATCTGACGCTCTTGGGGATTCTGGCCATGGTCACGCCGCTGCTGGGCATGCTTGGCACGGTGCTCGGCATGATTGAGGTGTTCTCGAGCCTCGATGCCCTGGCCTCCGGCGCCGGGGCCCTCCTGGCGGGCGGCATTGGGGCCGCGCTCATCAGTACGGCGACGGGCCTTGCCATTGCTATTCCCACCCTAACGGCACACCGCCTTCTTTCCCGACGGGTTGATGAGCTGATGCAGCAGCTCGAAACGGCGGTGGCGCCCCTCGTGGCCGAGGAAACGGGCCCGTGAGGTTTCCTCGGCGCCGTCCCGATGCGCCGGCACTGGAACTGGCGCCCTTGGTCGACGTTCTGTTCCTGCTGCTCGTATTTTTTATGGTGGCCAGCCGCTTTCCCGAGGTGCCTGCCGGCTTCGCCTTTGAGCCGGCGAAGGGGGGCGATGTGCTAGATGAAGAAGCGGGTACGGTGCGCTTGGTGCTGAGCCATGAAGGGGCCCTGACCCTCTCCGGGACCCTGCTGCCCGAGGACGAAACCGGCCGCTTGGCGGCCCTTCGGCAAGCCCGGGCAAGCGCCCCGGGCCCCTTGGTATTGGCGGCGGACCGGCGCATCGATCACGGGCAGGTGGTGGCCGTGCTCACCCTAGCGGAAGTTGCGGGCTTTACCGCGCTAAGTTTAGAAACCCAATTGGCGGAGGCGCCGACGCGTGGCAAGCCCTGAGGTTCCCTTTCATATTGTCATTCCCGCGCGCTATGGCTCGAGCCGGCTCCCGGGCAAGCCCCTGGCCCCGCTTGGGGATGCCCCCATGGTGATCCAGGCCTGGCGTCGCGCGCTGGCGGCGGGGGCCGAGAGCGTGGTCGTTGCCACTGACGATGCGCGCATCGAAGCCGTGGCCCGGGACTACGGTGCGGAGGTGGAATTGACCAACCCGGACCACGTCTCCGGCACCGACCGCATCGAAGAGGTGGCGCGACGGCGGGGCTGGGCCGCGGAGACCATCGTGGTCAATCTCCAGGGCGATGAACCTTGCGTCCCCGCGGCCGTGCTCCGGCAGGTGGCCGCTAATCTCGCCCACTCGGGCGCGGCCATGGCCACGCTTTGTGAGCCCATCACCACCCCCGAGGCCTTCCGAGATCCGAGCGTGGTGAAGGTGGTCATGAACGAAGCGGGGCTCGCCCTGTATTTCTCTCGAGCGCCCATTCCCTGGCCCCGGGATGCGGCGGCAACGCAAGGGGAGCAGGCTTTGCCCTCACCGGTTTGGCGGCACCTGGGCCTTTATGCTTACCGCGTTGGCCTCCTTCAGCGCTTTGTGGCCTGGCCCCCAGCGCCCCTCGAACGCCTCGAATCCCTTGAGCAGCTGCGCGTGCTTGCCTATGGTGAGGCAATTCATGTGGCCGCGGCCTGCGCGCCCGTGCCCGGCGGCGTGGATACGCCCGAGGACCTTGCCCGCTTGCAGGCGCAGTGGGCCGAGCTTGGAGGGGATCGCTCGTGAGCCAATCGTATCTCGTGGTGGTGAAGGCGGATTGTCCCACCTGTCAGCTGGTACTCCCGGTATTGGAGACCTTGGCGGGCCGGGGCGACGTCACGCTGCTCACCCAGGACGACCCGGCCTTTCCCGCGGTGCCGGGGGTGGAGTACGACGGCAGTCTCGAGCGTTCCTTCGACCTGGGGATAGAAATCGTGCCCGCGCTGCTTGCCTTCGACGGTGGGATCGAGACGGGCCGCTGTGAAGGCTGGGAGCGCAGCGCTTGGCAAGGCCTCGTCGGCGATAGCGCCCTGGGGGCAGACCTGCCGGCTCTGCGGCCCGGGTGCGCTTCCCTTTCCGTGACACCGCCCCATGGGGAGCGGCTCCGCGCCCAGCGTTTAGCGTCCCGCCGCATCACCCTTGGGGTGGAAGAGGACGTGCAGGAGGCCCTCTTTGACCGTGGCTGGACGGACGGCCTCCCTGTGGTGCCGCCGACGCCGGAGCGCGTGGCGCGCATGCTGGAGGGCACCACCCGCGATCCGAGGGAAGTGCTCGGCGAAGTGCCGCCGAATCTCGTGCCCGTCACCGTGGAGAAGGTTGCGGTGAACGCCGTGCTGGCTGGTTGCAAGCCCGAATACCTTCCCGTGGTGGTGGCCACCGTGGAGGCTGCCTTGCTGCCGCCCTTCTGCATGCACGGACTTTTAGCGACCACCTATTTTTCTGGCCCCATGGTGGTGGTGTGTGGCCCCATCGCCCGGGCGCTGGGCATGAACAGCAAGGGCAACGCGCTGGGGCAGGGCAATCGGGCGAATGCCACCATCGGTCGGGCCCTGCAGCTGGTGATTCGCAATGTCGGCGGTGGCCGTCCCCAGGGGGTGGATCGCGCCACCCTGGGTAACCCAGGTAAATACACCTTTTGCTTTGCCGAAGACGACGATCCCCAATGGCAAAACTTGAATGAGGATGCGGGCCTGGCCCGGAACGCCAATAGCGTTACCCTCTTTGCGGCCGACGGCGTGCAGGGCATCGTCGATCAAAAGGCTCGCACCCCCGAGCCCCTCTGCCGATCCTTCGCGGAGGCCCTTAAGGTGGTCTCGCACCCCAAGATGGTTCAGGCTGCCGACGCCTTCCTGGTCATTTCCCCGGAGCACGCGCGGGTTTTCCACGACGCGGGCTGGAGCAAGGCGCAGGTGCTGGCGGCCCTGCGGGCCGATCTGACTCGGCCCGGCACGGAACTGATTCGCGGCGCGGGCGGCATGGAGGAGGGCTTGCCGCCGGCGCTGGCTAAGCGAAGCTTCGAGAAATTTCGCGAGGGCGGCCTTCGCCTTGTGCGCGCCGGTGGGGAAGCGGGCATGTTTTCCGCCGTGATTGGCGGTTGGGGGGCGAGCGGAACGATTGGTAGCAGCCCCGTGACCCATGAGATTCGTTTGTAGGTGGTGAGTTCAAAAGAGGAGGGCGCTTGATGACGTCCAGTTTTGTGGTGATGGACCCCACGGGGGAGAGCAGTCCCGCGGCGCGGGCGCCCCTTGCCCTGCCGATGTCCGTGCAGGGGAAGGTGGTGGCGCTTTTGGATATCTCGAAGCCTCGGGGCGATGTCTTTCTAAATCGCGTGGAGGAGAAGTTGAAGGCGGCAGGCGCGACGGTGCGGCGCTATAGCAAGCCCACCTTCACCCGGCCGGCGCCTACGGCCTTGCGTCAGCAGATTGCCGACGAGTGCGATTTGGTGCTGGAAGCGCTGGCTGATTGAGGCTCTTGTACGTCGTGCAGTCTGCATGACCTGCGGGATCTTGATCAGCGCGGCATTCCCGGTGCCTTCCTGGCCTCCTCGGCCTTT
This sequence comes from Pseudomonadales bacterium, assembly GCA_016779325.1. Classification (GTDB taxonomy): domain Bacteria; phylum Pseudomonadota; class Gammaproteobacteria; order Pseudomonadales; family Azotimanducaceae; genus Salivita. The sequence goes on along the minus strand of JADHNU010000004.1, from coordinate 56,415 downwards.
GTGGAAGCGGCGGAAGTGCAGGCGGAAGCGCTCGCCTTTCCGGCCCGGCGATGCTTTGTGCCGCATCCCATTCAGGACCGAACGGATGAGGAAATGGAAGCGCTGGCGGAAGCGGCCTGGGCGGAAATTCTGGGGAACTTACAGGCACCGGCCTAAGCCGGTGCCTGCGCGAGTGGCTTACTTCGGCTGCATCCGAATACCACCGTCCAGGCGAATGGTTTCGCCGTTCAGGTAGGTATTTTCCATGATGTGCACGGCCAGGGCCGCGAACTCGGGCGCGTTGCCGAGGCGCTTGGGGAACTGAACCATATCGATGAGGGGCATGCGGACCTGATCCGGTGCGCCCATCATCATGGGGGTCTCGAAAATCCCCGGGGCAATGGTGTTTACCCGAACGCCGGTGCGGGACAGGTCGCGGGCGATGGGCAGGGTCATGCCCGCTACCCCGGCCTTGGAAGCGCTGTAGGCGGCCTGGCCGATCTGGCCGTCGAAGGCGGCCACGGAGGCGGTGTTGATGATCACGCCGCGTTCCCCGTCTTCGTCATCGGGGTTGTTCTTTGCCATGGCTTCGGCGCAGAGGCGCAGCACGTTGAAGGTGCCGATGAGGTTAACGCCGAGCACGAAATTGAAGGTGGAGAGGGGCATGGCGCCGTCTTTCCCCAGAGTGCGCGCCGCCGCGCCTATCCCGGCGCAGTTGACGTTGATGTGAATGGCTCCGAAGGCCTCGAGGGTGCCGGCGATGGCCGCTTTCACGGAGTCTTCTTCCGCAACGTTCACGGCAAAGGCTTTGGCGGAGGCGCCCAGGGCTTCCGCCGTAGCCGTCGCGAGTTTCTCATTCAGATCGAAAATGGCGACCCTGCCGCCCGCTGCGATAACCTTCTCGGCGGTCGCACGACCCAAACCCGAGGCACCGCCCGTAATGACGGCCACTTTGTTCTCAAGCTTCATTGCACGCATCTCTCCCTTGCGAATGGACAAGTCCGTTTCGCCGTCGTCGGCGCCGAACGGTCCCCCTAAGTGTACCCCATGCGGCCCCTAGATCTGACCTGCGCCAACACCCTAGGCCTTCCCTGCCTTGCTGATCATGGCGTAACGATTCGCTCCCTTTCCGAGGCGACGGCGAGCTGGCGGTCCCTGCGGGGGCAGGGCCTGCGCCTCACCGTGCTGGGCGGGGGGTCCAATGTTTTGCTGCCGCCGCGCTTGAGGGGGGTGGTGTGGCGCCTGGCGGCGCCGGCCCCACGCCTTGAGCGGCACGGGCGCGTTGAGGTTTTTGGGGGCGTAGGGCTCGATGCGCTCGTCCACAGCGTTGGGGAAGCGGGGCTGTGGGGCATGGAGAACCTGGCGGCCATTCCCGGAACGATCGGAGCGGCGCCGGTGCAGAACGTGGGCGCCTATGGGCAGAGCCTGGACGAGGTGATCGAGGCCCTTGAGGTGCTCGATCTGCGCACGGGGCAGATCGCGCGCTGGTCCCGTGCTCAGGCCGCCTTTGCCTATCGCGATTCCCTTTTTCGTCGCCAACCCGGGGCCTACTGCATCCTGTCCCTTCGCCTCCGCCTTCACCTTAAAGGCACGGCCAGGCTTCATTACGACGGCGTACGCGAGCGGCTCGAAACCTTGAGGGTGTCGGAGGCAGCGCTGCGGCCGCTTCACCTGTCTGCGGCGATTCGGGCCCTTCGTCGCGAGAAACTGCCCGATTGGCACCAATACCCGAACGTTGGGAGCTTTTTTAAGAACCCCGTGCTTGCTCAGGCGGCTTGGGCGCGCCTGCAGGCTCGCGCGCCAGCGCTGGCCATGGACCGCTATGAGCGAACTGGCGGCAAGCTGTCGGCTGCGCAGCTGATCGAGTCCGCGGGGTGGCGTGGGCGCCGTCGTGGCCCCGTGGGAATGGCCCAGCGTCATGCGCTAGTGCTGGTGAACTATGGTGGCGCGACGCGCGCAGACGTGCTTTGGCTTGCGGGTTCGGTCCAGGCGAGCGTCTATGCACGCTACGGCGTTCGCTTGGAGCGCGAGCCGTTGATGCTGTGACTGCGAGGCGGTACGGGAGAAAAGGCCGAGCCTTCGTGCGAAGGCTCGGCCTTTGACTTACTCCGCTGCGCTGCGCTGCGCTCGCGGATCGTTCGCTGCCCGAGCACTGGGGATGATTTCCAGTGGGGCGATGGGCTCCGGCGTCTTGGTGACCGCGGGGCGCTGAGCCCGGGTCGGGGCTGCGCTTTCGATGCTCACCATGGGACGCTGATCCTGCCCCGGATTCCGAGGATCGTTGGCGGCGCGGCCGGGGCTGCCAGCGTCTACCGGCGCTGCAGCGGGAGCGGCCACCGATGCCTCAACCGCAGGCAGGGTTTCAGCCGTCACCGTCTCGGGTTCTAGCGCTTCCACTGCCTCGACCGTTTCTGCAGCTTCCCCTTCTTCCGCGGCCAGCGCTGCGGGTTCAGCTTCCGGTTCGGCGTCCTCGGTAGCCGCGCTTGCGTCGAGTGCAAGCGCACCCTGGGCCGGCTGGATGGTTTCCGCCTGGGGCGCAGCCTCGGGCTCAGGTGTGCCCTGCGCTTCTTCCGCGGCTTGCGCCTCTTCCGCGGCTTGCGCTTCTTCCGCGGCTTCTGGGGCCGGCTCAGCGGTCTCGTCAGCGGTAGCCGTTACCTCGTCAGTGACAATCGCCTCGGCGACTTCGGCAGCGGCCTCCGCAGCCGCTTCCGGGACCGGCGCGGCTTCGGCGGCAGGCGCCTCTGCGGCAATCTCGACTGTCGCCTCCGGGGCGTTGTCCGCCGCGGTGGCTGCTTCGGGGGCCTCGGCTACCGCGTCAGCAGTGGCATCGACCGCGACGTCGGCGTCGCCTTCGCTCTGGCTTGCGCTGCGGCCGCGACCGCGACTACGGCGGGGACGGCGGCGGCTGTTTTCCGGCGGCACGTGCGCCTCCGCGGGCGGGGTCAGCTCACTGTCATCGCTTTCGTTGTCGTCTTGCTGGCCGTCCTCGTCGTCGTCCAGGGCGTTGCCATCGTCGTCCGTATTACCGTCGGCCTCGCCGCTCCCTTCCTGGCCCCGGCGGCGTCCCCGTCCCCCCCGGCGACGGCGACGGCGACGGCGATTGCCTTCCTCATCCTGCGCACCGTCCTCATCATTTCCGCCCTGCGGCGCCGGATCCTCCTGCAGCGCAGTTTCATCCTGGGCCGCATCGTCCTGGGACGGTGCGTCGTCGCGACGGCGCCCGCGCCGCCGGCGATTCCCGCGGCTCTCCTGCTCTTCGGCCTGGGCGGCTTCGTCGCCGTTGTCTTGCTCCTCGGCGTTGCGGGCCGAGCGACGGGGACGGCTATCCCCGCGACGACGGTTGCGGCCGCCGCGCTGGCGGTTTGTGCTCCGATTACGGTTCTCTTCGCCCTCTTCGTTGGCTTCGTTCTTCTCTGCGTCCGCAGCCGGGGTTGGCGCCGGTGCCTCGGCAGCGGCCGGTGCACCGAACAGACTCTTCAGCCAGCGGCCGAGGAACCCACCCTGGTTCGCCGAAGCGGCGGTAACGGGCGCCGCTGGCGCGGCCGCCGGGACCGGAGCGACTTCAGCGGGCGCCGGGGCCGGGGCCGGTTGCTGGGGCGCAACGGATTTCACAATGGCGTCTTGCGCTTCCGGCACGGGGGGCGCTTCGTAGCCATTCTCCGTGCTGGCCTCAAGGACCGCTTCCGCAACTTCATGACTCTCCTGGGAGAGGAGGGCCTCAACTTGGTCGTCGCGAATGCGCACCACCTCAAAATGAGGCGTTTCCATGTTGGGGTTCGGCACAATCATAATGCGCACCCCATTGCGCGCTTCGATAGCCGTGATATCGCTCCGCTTCTCGTTCAGCAGGAAGGACGCGATGGGCACCGGTACGATGGCGCGTACGCCTGCGCTGCGCTCCTTCAGCGTTTCCTCTTCCAGAATGCGAAGTACGGAGAGGGCGAGGGAACGGACGTTCCGTATAACGCCCTGGCCCGTGCAGCGGGGGCAGATGATCGCGGTCGTTTCCTCTAGGGAAGGGCGAAGACGCTGGCGGGACATTTCCATGAGCCCGAAGCGGGAAATCCGACCCACCTGAACCCGGGCACGATCGGCCTCAAGGGCGTCGCGCATGCGGTTTTCCACGGCGCGCTGATTCCGCGTGGCGTTCATATCGATGAAGTCGATAACGATGAGGCCGCCCATATCCCGGAGGCGCAGTTGCCGGGCGATTTCTTCCGCCGCTTCGAGATTGGTATTGAGCGCCGTTTCTTCGATGTCGGCCCCGCGGGTGGCCCGGGCCGAGTTGATATCAATGGAGACGAGGGCCTCCGTGGGGTCGATCACGATGGCGCCGCCGCTGGGGAGACGGACTTCCCGCTGGAAAGCCGTCTCGATTTGCGTCTCGATCTGATAACGCGAGAACAGGGGGACCGGATCTTCGTAACGCTTAATGCGGCTTTCGTAGCTGGGCATCACCTGCTGGATGAATTCGAGGGCTTGCCGGTGCGCATCGGCGGAGTCGATGAGCACTTCCCCGATGTCCTGGCGGAGGTAGTCTCGAATGGCCCGCAGGATGACGTTGTTTTCTTGATAGATGAGCTGGGGCGCGGGGTTCTCCTCCACGGCCCGGCCGATGGCCTCCCAGATTTGGCAGAGGTAGTCCAGATCCCACTGGAGTTCCTCGCTGCTCCGGCCGACCCCGGCGGTGCGAATGATGACCCCCATGCCCTCGGGGATCACCAGGCCGCTCATGGCTTCCCGCAGCAGATCGCGCTCTTCCCCTTCAATTCGGCGGGAGATGCCGCCGGCCCGAGGATTGTTGGGCATGAGCACCAAGTAACGTCCCGCAAGGGAAACAAAGGTGGTGAGGGCGGCGCCTTTCGTGCCCCGTTCTTCCTTGTCGACCTGGACAATGAGTTCCTGGCCTTCCTTCACAAGGTCCGTGATGGACGTGCGGCCTTCCCCATCACCGCCGCGCTTTTGGAAGTATTCCCGGGCGATTTCCTTCAGGGGAAGGAAGCCGTGGCGGTCTGCGCCGTAATCCACGAAGGCGGCTTCGAGGCTGGGCTCGACACGCGTGATGCGCGCTTTGTAAATATTGGCTTTGGTTTGAACCCGCATGCGGGATTCGATATCGAGATCGTAAAGCTTTTGCCCATCGACCAGCGCAACCCGAAGCTCTTCGGGTTGGGTGGCGTTAATCAACATCCTTTTCATGCTGTGCACTCAAGTGAGGGCGTGGCGGGGTGGGCGTTAGGGTAGGGCTCAGGCTCGAAGGCGAGACCCGGTTTGCAGGGGCGGGGGCATTGGGCCAGGGGCGCAACGCAACACCATTGGGGGCACGAGAGGCCCCGCACTGCGCGAGATTCAAGCACGGGCACACCTGGTTGCCGAAGGCGGGCAGCAGGGGCCTCGAAACAATCACGTGCTCGAGAAGTTCGCTTACCGGCGGCCGCGGCTCATCGCGGCCTGCGCACTATCCGTTAACGCCGCGCATCCAAGCGCCAGCGCGTGTACTCTTATTTAATCGATAGCATCGAATTCGCTGCTACCGGCGTAGCCGGGCCGAGGCCCTGGCGTGTTCCATTCCGACGCGGCGCTAGGCGCGCTCAGCGGCGGCGGGTCAGGCGAACACGGGGCGGCTCTGCGATCCATTACTGGAGCGAGCGCCGCGGCTGACCTTGAGGCGAGGTTAACAGGGTTTTTTAAGTGACTCAATCGAAAGGGAAAAACAATCCCGCAGGGGCGGCTGAGCGGCACCAGGCCCGGCTCTACGAAATTGACGCCGGGGAGACGGGGCAGCGCGTCGATAATGTGCTTTTGCGACTGCTGAAGTCCGTGCCTAAAAGCCGTATCTACGCCATGGTGCGGAAAGGCGAGGTGCGCCTCGATGGGGGCCGGGTTAAGGTGACCACGAGGGTGGCTGCGGGGCAGAAACTCCGCATTCCTCCCCATCAGCGGGAGGTGACGGAGACGCCCGTGGTACCCCGTGCCGTGCGCACGCGCCTCGAGGCCGCGGTGATTTTTGAGGATCGGGACCTTCTCGTGCTGGCCAAGCCGCCCGGCTTCGCGGCCCACGGGGGAAGCGGGGTGCGCTTTGGCGTCCTTGAAGCCCTGAGTCCCTGGCCTGAGGCGCCAGCCCTCGCCCTGGCCCATCGCCTCGACCGGGATACCTCCGGCGTGCTCGTACTGGCCAAACGGCGGGCTGCCTTGCGTTATTTGCAGGCGGCCTTTCGGGAGCGGCACGTGACGAAGCGCTATCTCGCTGTGGTGGCGGGGGCCTGGCCACGGACCTTGCGCCGCCTTGAGGCGCCCCTAGAGCGGGTGCTCGCGGCCAATGGGGAGCGTTTTGTGCGCGTCGCCCAAGCGGGCAAGCCCGCGCGGACGGAGGTTACGCTCGGAGAGCGCTTGGCGACGGCCACGGTGCTTCAGCTGATGCCCGAGACGGGGCGGACCCATCAGCTTCGAGTCCATCTCGCTCACGCTGGGTTTCCCATTCTGGGGGATGAGAAATATGCTCCCCCCGAGCTGCGTACGGCGCTGGGGGCCGTCCCCGTGCCTCGCCTTGCCCTGCATGCCCACGCCCTCACGATCCCCCATCGGGATCCGGAGCAGCCCCCCTGGCGCTTTGAAGCCCCCCTCCCCGACGATCTTGCCGCCCTGATCAAAGCCCTTCGGCAGGCGTCCTAGGCGCTAGGCACGGGGGGCCAGGACGTCCCGAGGAGGGGCCAGCCCTGGGCTTTCGTGAGGCGATGTAATAGATGAAGGGGAAGTCCGATCAAGGCTGAGGGATCCGCGCCCTCCCAACGATCGAGAAGGACCGCACCCAGTTTCTCGGAGTAAAGGGCGCCGGCGGCGTCCAGGGGCTGCTCCTGAGCGAGGTAGGCGTCGATTTCCCCCTTCGTTAGGTTGGCAAAGCGCACCCGCACCGAACATTGGCCGGTCTGGCATTCGCCGCTTTCGCTATGGACCACGGCGAGCGCGCTCTCAAAGGTCAGCCAGCGTCCCCGGCTGCGCAGGAGATGGGCTCGCGCGCGCTCCAGGGTGCCGGGCTTGCGCAAAATCTCTCCCTCGTCATGGGCGACCTGGTCGCCGCCGATGACCAGCGCGGCCCCAGGCCCGGCCCAGGCATCGGCCACCCGCTGGGCCTTTTCTAGGGCAAGGCGCGCCGCCCGGGTAGGGGGGCGTTCGCCGGGCCGGGGCGTTTCATCGACCTGGCTGTCGGCGGTAAGAAAGGGCGCGCCCAGGCGCTCGAGGACAGCGGCCCGGTGGGGGGAGCGGGACGCAAGTAAAAGAAAGGGGACCAAGGCGCCAAACCTCGTGAAATTTGCCAGCCAGCTCAAAAGCTTAACATGGGCAACGGCGGGCCCTGGCCCTTTGACAGAGCTTTAGCCCATCCCTATTATTGCGCGCCTGTTTAGCCGAGGGCCTGCGACCGTGGTGCTTGAACCCTATCGCTTAGCCCGAGAAGACGCTCAGTACACGGTGCGCGTATCCCTTGCCGATTTCCCCCGCATTGCCGAGGCCCTGGGCCCGGCGGGCGCTGGCGGTATGGTGGCGGTGGACGCCCACTTCTTTCGCGATGAGCAGGGGCGGCCCTGCGTGGAAGCGACAGTGCGTCTTGACGGGCGTCAGCGCTGCGCGAACTGTGAGCGTGAGGAAGCCCTGGCGCTTGAGGTTCGGGTCGACCTGGTGGTGCTGCGGGATGAAGCGGCTCAAGCCCAGTATGCGGGGCACCGGGATCCGATCACTCTGGAAGGGAAGAAGGTTCCCTTGGCGGACGTGTTTGAGGATGATTTGTTGCTGGCCTTGCCCGAGCGCCCTTGTGCGGCGCAGGCCGAGCCCTGCCCCTATGCGGAAGCACTGTGGGTAATGGCAAGCCAGCAGGCAGCGGAGCCGGAAGCGCCGAAGAAGCGGGAGAACCCCTTCGCGGCCCTGGCCCAGTTAAAAACCGGGGAGCTGCCTCCGGAATAGGTTTTCTTGTCGGCGGGAGCCGACCTTACGCGAAGGAGTAGGCGTACCATGGCCGTTCAACAAAACCGTAAAACCCGTTCCAAGCGCGGCATGCGTCGGGCGCACGATGCGCTCACGGGTCCGACCCTGTCCACCGATGCCACCACCGGTGAGACGCACCGTCGGCACCACGTTTCCGCGGATGGCTTCTACCGCGGTCGCAAGGTTACCAACGGCAAAGACGACTAAGTCGAAGCCATGGGTTACGCCTTAGTTTTTCCGGGCCAGGGGGCTCAGAGCGTTGGCATGCTTGACGCGCTTGCTGAGGCTTTCCCGTCGGTTCGGGAAACCTTCGCGGAAGCCAGTGACGCCATCGACCTCGACCTCTGGGGGCTGGCGTCCGAGGGGCCGGCGGAGCGCCTGGACGCCACGGAGCAAACCCAGCCCGTACTGCTCACCGCCTCCATCGCCGCCTTGCGGGTGCTGCAAGGGGAAGTGGACCTTGCGCCCCTGGCCGTGGCTGGCCACAGCTTGGGCGAATATGCCGCGCTCGTCGCCGCCGGGTCCCTGAGCCTTGTTGACGCGGTCCGTCTGGTGCGGCGCCGGGGCTTGCTCATGGCCGAGGCCGTGCCCGAGGGGCAGGGCACCATGGCCGCCATTTTGGGCCTCGATGACGACGCCGTGGCGCAGGCCTGCGCGGAAGCCGCTGGGGACGAGGTGGTGGCCGCCGCAAATTACAACGCCCCGGGGCAAATTGTGATTGCGGGCCATGCCGCCGCCGTGGAGCGCGCCATCGAAGCATGCAAAGCCCGTGGCGCCAAGCGCGCCCTGGGACTTCGCGTAAGCGGTCCGTTCCACAGCGCCCTGATGGCCCCGGCGGCCGAGGCTTTCCGCGCCGATCTGGCCGCAGTGACGTTCCAGCCTGCCGCCGTGCCGGTCTTTCAGAATGTCACCGCCGCGCCCACGCAGGATCCCTCTGCTCTGGAGGCGCAGCTACTTGCGCAGCTATCCGCACCGGTACAGTGGACCAAGAGCGTACAAGCCATGGCCGATGCCGGCATCACCGCGATGGTGGAGTGTGGCCCCGGTGCGGTCTTAGCCACCATGGTGCGTCGGATCGACAAAGCGATTACCTGTCACGCGACGGGCACGCCGGACGCCCTTGCGAAAACCTGCGAGGCCCTCGGAGCATCGGCATGACCGAAGCGAAAGTGGCCCTTGTTACGGGCGCAAGCCGGGGTATTGGCGCGGCCATTGCGATTGCCCTGGCCGACGCGGGTTTTCGCGTAGCCGGCACGGCCACCTCGGAAGCGGGGGCGGCGGCCATTGGTCAAGCCCTTGGCGCCGAACATCTCGGGCTGGAGATGAACCTTGAGAGCGACGACTCCGTCGCCGAGGCCCTCAAAGCCGTGGAAGCGACGCTGGGTGCCCCCCTTGTGCTCGTGAATAACGCCGGCATTACGCAGGATAATCTCATGCTGCGTATGTCCGTGGAGCAGTGGGTGAAGGTTATGGATACCAACGCCAACGGACTATTTCGTGTGACCAAGCCGCTCCTTCGGGGCATGATGAAGGCGCGCTTTGGACGCATCATCAACTTGTCGTCCGTGATTGCTCGGCGCGGCAATGCGGGGCAAGCCAACTACGCGGCCTCGAAGGGCGCCGTGGAAGGCTTCACCCGGGCCCTGGCGCAGGAAGTCGGTAGCCGCGGGATTACGGTGAATGCCGTGGCCCCGGGGTTCATTGAGACGGAAATGACCGCTGGCCTTGGGGAGGAGGTGACCGAAAACCTTCGCTCGGCGATTGCCCTCGGGCGCTTCGGGGCCGCCTCGGAAGTGGCTGCCCTGGTGGCGTTCCTTGCGAGCGACGGGGCGGGCTATATTACCGGGGAGACCATCGCCATCAACGGCGGTCTGTACATGAATTAGAGGCATCGCGCCAGCTTGAAGGGCGCTAAATCGTTCCACTAAACTTGCGACGCATCGTGGCGCCGCCTCGACACTTGGGAGTTAGCTTTCAGATGAGCAGCAGCGTTGAAGAACGGGTCAAGAAACTGATCTGCGAGCAGCTGGGGGTGAAGGAAGACGAAGTCAGTGACGACGCTTCTTTCGTTGAAGATCTTGGTGCCGATTCCCTCGACACCGTAGAACTCGTGATGGCTCTAGAAGAGGAATTTGAAACGGAAATTCCTGACGAAGAAGCCGAAAAGATTACGACGGTTCGCGAAGCGATCGATTACGTTCTCGCGCATCAGTAGTAAAAACCGTAAGGGCAGCGGCAAGCCGGGGGGGGTGCCGCTGCACGCCCAGGCGCCATGGGCGCCTCGGGGCGACGATGTTTTTGTTCTTCCGCGTCCTGTTCAAGCCTAAGGCTTGAGCAAACCTTTTGGCGCCTACAGGAGACACCCCATGAGCGGTAGACGAGTCGTAGTTACAGGCTTGGGGATGTTGTCTCCCCTAGGGCTCGACGTGGCAAGCTCCTGGTCCGGCATTCTGGCGGGGCAAAGCGGCGCCGCCACCATCGAAACCTTTGATATCAGCGACTACAGCGTTCAGTTTGCGGCGACGGTGAAGGATTTCGATCCCACGCGCTACATGGACGCGAAGGAAGCGCGGCGCGTTGACGTCTTTGTCCAGTACGGCCTGGCAGCGGCCAGTCAAGCGATCGAAGACGCCGGGCTCACGGACATTCCCGAAGCGGAAGGCGATCGCTACGGGGTGGCCATTGGCTCGGGCATTGGTGGCATCAGTACCATCGAAAAAACGCATGAAACGTTGCTTAAAAGCGGTCCGCGGCGCGTCTCGCCGTTTTTTGTTCCGGGCAGCGTCATTAATATGATCTCCGGGAACGTGTCGATCCGCTATGGCATGCGCGGGCCAAACCTGGCCATCGTGACGGCCTGCACCACGGGCACGCATAACATTGGCATGGCCGGGCGGCTCATTCGCGACGGCGATGTTGATGTGATGGTGGCCGGTGGCGCCGAAATGGCGACGTCCCCGGTCCCTTTGGCGGCGTTCTCCTCCATGAAAGCCCTTTCCCAGCGCAATGACGACCCCACCGCAGCCTCCCGGCCCTGGGATCGGGATCGGGACGGGTTCGTCCTCGGCGATGGCGCCGGGGTGGTGGTCCTTGAAGAGTACGAGCACGCGAAGGCCCGGGGCGCCACCATTTACGCCGAACTGGCCGGCTTTGGCATGAGCGGCGATGCGTTCCACATTACCAGCCCCCCGGAAGATGGCGCCGGTGCCGTGGCGGCCATGCGCAATGCGCTGCGCTCAGCCGGCATGGATCCCTCCGAGGTAGGCTACATCAACGCCCATGGCACCTCCACGCCCCAGGGGGATGTGGCGGAAACGCAGGCGATCAAAACCGTATTCGGCGCCAAGCCCGAGCTGGCCGTGAGCTCCACAAAATCCATGATTGGCCACCTTCTGGGGGCCGCCGGCTCCGTGGAAGCGATTTTCAGCATCCTCGCGCTCCGTGACGGGGTGCTGCCGCCGACCATTAATTTGGAAAACCCCGGGGAAGGGTGCGATCTGGATTACGTGCCCGGTACGGCTCGGGACGTGTCCGTGAAAGCCGCCCTCAGCAACTCCTTCGGCTTTGGCGGCACCAACGGTACCCTGATCTTCCGCAGCGTTTCCTAAGCCTATGGGGCGCGCTTGGCGGCGGGGCGTTCTCGTCCTGGGCGCCCTGGGCGCCTTTGGGCTTGGTGGGGCCTGGCACCTGTTGACCTCGCCCCTCCCTGATGGCCTTCAGCCTTGCTTTGACCTTCCTTCGGGCGCCTCCGCAGGGGAGCTGACTTCGCGCCTCGCACCGCGCCTTGCGCCCCCAACGCGTTTGGCGCTCCAGGGCTATCTTCGCCTGAGCGGCGCCGCCCGAGCGCTGAAGGCCGGCGAATATTGCTTGTCTCCCGGAACCACGCCGCGGAGCTTGGTCACCCAGGTGCGGGAGGGCAAGGTCCACCAGCGGACTTTTCAAATTCTAGAGGGCTGGACCCTTCGCGATCTGGAGGCCGCCTTGACGGCGGCGCCCCGGCTCGATCGTGCCCCGCTGGCAAGCGGCTGGGCCGAGCGGGCTGAGCAGCTTGGGCGTAGCGGGTCCCTGGAAGGCCGCTTTTTTCCCGATAGCTATGCTTATACCGCGGGGTCCTCGGCCCTGGCGCTGCTGGCTCAGGCCGCTTCCCGCATGGACCGGCTCCTTGAAGCCGCCTGGGCCCAGCGCGAACCCACGGAGGTGCTGCCGTCTCCGGAGGCGCTGCTGATTCTGGCCTCCCTCGTGGAGAAGGAAACGGGGCAGGCGGCAGATCGTCCCCGGGTTGCCCGGGTGTTTCATAACCGGCTTAGGGAGGGGATGCGCCTGCAGACCGATGTGAGCGTAATCTATGGCCTGGGGCCGGCCTTTAACGGAGATCTGACCCGCGCCGATCTGCGCCGGGATACGCCCTATAACAGCTACCGGCGCCGAGGCCTTCCGCCAACGCCCATTGCCTTTCCCGGGCGTGCGGCCCTGGAAGCGGCGGCGCGGCCAGCGCCGGGTCCCTGGCGCTATTTCGTCGCCCGGGGCGACGGCACCTCGGAGTTTTCCGTTACCCTTAAGGCGCATGAGGAAGCGGTGGATCGCTTTCAACGACGACAGCGGACGCAAAAGGATTAACCATGGCGCGGGGTCGATTTATCACCCTCGAGGGCGGCGAGGGGGCGGGAAAGAGCACGCAGCTTCAGACGGTGGCAGCGTGCCTGCGGGAGGCCGGCGTGCCCTTTATCACCACCCGGGAACCCGGGGGTACGGCGCGCGCGGAGGCGATCCGGGGCCTGCTCTTAAGTGCCGACGAGGCCGAGCCCATGGCGGCGGAGACGGAGCTTCTGCTCATGTTTGCCGCCCGGGCCCAGCACGTGCGCCATCGGATTGAGCCGGCCCTCGAGGCCGGTACCTGGGTGCTTTGCGACCGCTTTACGGACGCCACCCGCGCCTATCAAGGGGGCGGCCGGGGCATGCCCCTCGCCCGGATCGACGCTCTGGCGGCGTGGGTACATGGAGACTGCTGGCCCGATCTGACCGTGCTGCTCGATCTTCCGGTCGCCGAAGGCCTCGACCGCGCGGCCAAGCGCGGTGCGAAGGATCGTATCGAACAGGAGACCCTCGACTTCTTCGAGCGGGTGCGCATGGCCTACCTTGAGCAAGCCGGAGCAAGCCCGGACCGCTTTCGTGTGGTGGATGCCTCCCGTTCGGAGGCCGCCGTGGCGGCCAGCCTGCGTGAGATTCTCCGGCCTTTTCTGCAGGCGGCCCGGACCCATGACTGACGCGCCCGTGGCGCCCTGGCACCGCGCGCGCTGGGCCCAGCTCACGGCGCGGGCGGCGGAGGGGCGCTTGCCCCACGCGCTGCTCCTGGCCGGCCCGAGCGGGTGGGGGAGCGGCTTTTTCGCCCGCCAGTTCGCCCGCCATCTGCTCGGGCGTCCCCTCGCGTCGGCCCATCGCTGGCTCAGTCCCGGGGAGGAAGACGATGATGATTTGCGCACCCATCCGGATGCGCGTCTGCTGGTGCGGGAGGCGGCTCGGGAAGGTGGGCCCCGGCGCGCTCAGCTGACCATCGACCAGATCCGTCAGCTCGGGGGCTTTCTGGAGCGCACCGCGAGCTTGGGGTCGGCGCGGGTGGTGGTGCTGGAGCCCTTCGAAGCGCTCAACGGCGCGGCGGCGAATGCCTTTCTAAAGCGCCTGGAAGAGCCGGGCCCAGGGGTTTACCTGCTGCTGGTCTGCCACGCGCCGGGGCAGCTGCTGCCCACCCTGCGCTCCCGTTGCCAAAGCTTTTCCCTACCACCGGGTACGGCAGCGGAGGCGCGGGCCGTGCTCGAGGCGACGGGGCTGACGGGGGCCGAGGCGGAGCGGCGTCTGGTCCTTGGGGAGGGCGCCCCGGGGAAGGCGCTCGAGGAAGAGACCACCCTGCGCCTAAGTTTAGAGGGGGCTGCCCGGGCCGCTCTCCATGGGGGGGATCCCCAGCCGCTGCTGACCTTTCCTCCGCGCCTTGATGCAGCGGGGCAGCGTGCCCACGCCCGGGCCGTCATCGATGTGCTGCGCATGCATACCCTTGAGGCGCTTCGGGCCGGGGTGGCGGAGGGCGTGGATCGGCGGCTTCTCGCCCGCTACGACCAGCTCGAGGGGGCGCGGCGTAAGCTTCAAAGCGCAGCCAACCCAAACCCCCAGCTGCTGCTTGAGGAGCTCCTGCTGCCGCTTCAGGCTTAGCTGGCTTCCGGCGGGGCGCCGCTCAGAAAGGCGTCTAGCTGATTCGCGAGCCCCGAGCAGGCCTGGGCCTGCACCCGGGCGATGATGGGAACGGGCACTACCATCGCGGGCATGTAGGAGGTGCCGCTTGCGTCGCTGGAGATGCGTCCCATGGATTGCTGGGTCTCCAGATCCCACACCGTCGCCTCATAGGAGGCATCCCGGGCCCAGGTGACAAAGCCAAAGCAGCCGCCGCCGCCGGGGCTGATGGTGCAGGTCATGCTGCCGGCCTGGTCCGTGGTGTTGGTCACGCCGTCCACCCAAATGAGGTAGCGCACGCCGAGGGCTTCTACGCGCTTTGCCACGGCCTCGTTAGCAAAGAGGCGGGGCAGGTCGGCCGTGCCCAGGGGCGCGGTGCGCGGCTCAAACCAGGGGTAGAGGGCATCCACAAATTGCTGCTCGGGAAGGACTTTGGTCGCCTTGAGGTTTTTCCCCACGCAGTCCACAAACTGGCTTTCCGTTTCATAGCCGTTGTTGTGGCGGCGCCCGAGAACAACGATAGGGCTCTCCATGGCCAGCGCGCTCGCTGCCGGCCCGGTACGGACCTCTTCGATGGTCGCACTGACACAGCCACCGAGGGTTAGGGCAGAGGCGATGGTGAGCATGGCTCGGGCGACGGTATTCATATTGTGGGGTCCTCAAGGTCCGTCGGCGCCGGCTCGGGAGCCGGGGCCGGATCGACGGGGGGCGCGGGGGCGGCGAGGCGAGCCCGGGCCCGCGCTGCGGCAAGCTGATCTTGGTTGCGGGGAAACTCGATGGCGAAGAACGCGCCGGCGTCCCGTAGGGCCGTAATGGCCGCCTGCTCAATGGCCACCTGAGCGCTATCAAGAAACCCGTCCCGGGTGCGCCCGTAGCCCGTTAGGGGGTAGCGGGCTACGAGGGTTTTGCCATTTTTTTCATAAAGTTGTACTTCATACTTCAACCAAACCTCAAAAAAGTTCGATCGGGTTTGAAAGGGAATGGAGAACTGCATATCCAACAGCTCAGGCGCAAGGATGAGGTCGACGGGGCTATCCTCGGGTTCCGCCGCCAGCGTTTCCCGCTCCCGGACCTCGGTAAAAATGGCCGGCAACATGGCTCGGAAAAGGGTGACCTGGGCCGCGCCGAGGTCGATTTCCCAGTCCCCGCGCTGGGGGATGCTTTCCTTAAGGGTATAGTTCCGGAAGGCGTCCGTGTAGACCACGCTTACGGCCAAGGGGAGTTGCTGGACCACGGGCCGTTCGGGAAAGGTGGCCTCGACGGTGACAGCCGTTGTCGTACAGCCGGCTAAGGTGCAGGCCAGCAGGAGGTAGAAGGTCGAGAGCCAGCGAGGTGCCATCGGGACTCCTTTCTTAGACCCCGACTCTAGCAGAGGCGCTTGAAAAAAGGGGAGCCCGGGACACGGTCAGGGAAAGGGAGGGGCCCTTTCCCTGACCGAGGTGCTTCAGACGTGCAGTTTGACCTGCAGGTTGGAGTAGCCCTTCACAAAAGCCGAGCGCACGCGCGTGGGCTCTTCGAGCACTTCCACATCCTTAAAGCGCTTCAAGATTTCTTCCCAAACAACGCGCAGCTGCATCTCCCCGAGGCGGTTGCCCATGCAGCGGTGAATGCCATAGCCAAAGGACACGTGGCTGCGGGCGTTGGGGCGATCGATGATGAGCTTATCCGCGTCAGGAAATTGGTTTTCGTCCCGATTCCCGGAGAGGTACCACATGCACACCTTGTCCCCGGCCTTGATCTGTTGCCCGCCGAGTTCCGTATCCACGAGGGCACGGCGACGCATATGCGCCAGCGGCGTCTGCCAGCGGATGATTTCCGCCACCATGTTGGGAATGAGGCTGTGATCGGCCTTGACCTTGGCGAATTGCTCGGGCCACTTGTTAAGGGCGTAGAGCCCGCCGGTGATGCTGTTCCGGGTGGTGTCATTACCCCCGACGATGAGGAGGATCAGGTTCCCCAGATATTCCATGGGCGGCATGTTCTTCGTCGACTCGCCGTGGGCCAGCATGGAAATAAGGTCGTTCCCCGGCTCGCTGTTCACCCGCTCGTTCCAGAGCCGGGTGAAGTACTCGAGGCACTCGATGAGCTCGGCCCGGCGCTGCTCCTCCGAATCGATGATGCCCATGCCCGGGCCCGCCGTGGCGACGTCGGACCAGCGCGTCAGCTTACGGCGGTCCTCAAAGGGGAAGTCGAAGAGGGTGGCCAGCATTTGCGCCGTGAGCTCGATGGAGACCTTGTCCACCCAGTTGAAGGCTTCCCCCACGGGCAGCTCGTCTAAAATCTTGCCGGCCCGCTCGCGGATAAGAGGCTCGAGGTTCATGAGGTTTCGAGGGGAAACCACGCCCTGGACCGTCTTCCGTTGCACGTCGTGCTTGGGCTGATCCATGGCAATGAACATGGGGAGCTGGAAGTCTTCGTCTTCGTCGTTGAGCGTGATGCCCGTTTCGGACGAGAAAATCTGGTGGGACTTATCGACGTACATGATGTCTTCATAGCGCGTCACGGACCAGTAGGGGCCGAACTGGCTCACTTCGGTTTTGTGAATCGGCGCTTCCCGGCGCAGCCGCTCGAAGAAAGCGTACTGCTGGTCCGCTTCGAAAAGTTCCGGTTGGGCCGGATTGAGTTCCTCGAGGGGGAGGCTGTAGGGATCTAAGCCTAGATGGCTCGGGACATCAGGAAAGGGGTTCGACCAGTCAATTTTCCCCAGGGTCGGCGCTTCGCTCATGAGTGGCTCCTAAAGATGAGTCGCGGCTCGCTTTTCCTCAAATGTCCCCCTTGACTTCGCCGCTGTCAATAGGCGAGTCCCCTAGGGGGCGTAAAACAGCCCGAGCAGGAGGTAGGCGACGAGCGCGATGGCGCCGGCGGAGAGGGCGAAGGGCAGCTGGGTGCGAACATGCTCAATATGAGGCGTGTCGGCAGCAAGGGAGGCCACCACCGTGGTGTCGCTGATGGGTGAGGCGTGATCGCCGAAGACCGCGCCGCCCAGTACCGTGGCCAGGAGCAGGGAGGGGGGCAGGCCTAAATCCAGACTTAGGGGAATGGCCAGGGGAATCATGAGTGCGAAGGTGCCGAAGGAGGAGCCAATGGAAAAGGCCGTGGCACCGCTGACCAGGAAAACCAGGGCCGGGAGTAAGAAGACGGGCACCTGATCGCCCACCACCTGGGCGAGATAGGGGCCGGTCCCGAGGGCCTTGGCGGCACTGCCAAGGGCCAGAGCGAAGAGCAGAATGACGGAAATGGTCAGCAGATTGCCGGCGCCCCGGAGGCTCTCCTCGAGGATGGTTTCCGTGTTGGCGCCCTGGCCATAGGCCTGAACCCCCGCCACCGCGAGGCCCGCGAGCACGCCCCAGAGCACGGCCTTCGAGCCCGAGCCGGCCATGAGATTACCCTCGCCCGTGATCCACAGGCCCAGGGGGACGGTCACCAGGAGCGCGGCCAGGGGCAGCAGCATATGGGCTGCCGTGCCCCGGGGGTGGGCTTGGTCGTCCGGTGTCGTGGGCGCCGCAAGGGCCGGCGCGGGGGCCGCCGCCGCGCGATCATCGGCGGCGCCCATGGGGCCAAAGCGCCAGCCGAAGGCGATGGTGGCGGCGGCGAAGCCGACCGCACTGAATGCATAAATGTTGAGCGGAATAGCGCCGAGGAAGACTTCTAGGCTGTTCTCCAGTCCCGTGTTTTCAAGCAGGCCCAGATTGATGGCGCCCCAGGCATTGAGGGGGATAAGAATGCACACGGGGGCCGACGTGCTGTCGATGAGATAGGCAAGCCGTTCCCGGGCAAGGCGAAAGCGGTCGAAGAGGGGGCGGGCCACGGCCCCGGCCACCAAGAGGGTGACGGTGGATTCGAGGAAAATGACCACCCCCGTGCCCCAGGCGAGCCACTGCGCGCCCTTCGGCGATCGGCTGAAGGGAAAGCGCTCAAGGGCCCGCACCAGGCCGCCAATGCCGCCGTTGCGTTCGATCAGGGCCATCATGGAACCGATAAGCAGCATAAAGACCAGCACCCGCGTATCCCCGGCGCTGGAAAAGACCCCGATGAGCCCATCGATGGCCTGCCCCAGGCCCACCAGCGGATTAAGGGCTCCGTCGGTTTGGTAAGCGAGCAGGCTCTGGGCCAGCCAGAGGCCGGCGAAGAGCGAGGGGAGAACCTGCCGCGTCAGCAGGGCGCAGCCGATGGCGAGGGCCGGGGGAAGGAGGGCGGTCCAGCTCACATCGGTCATGGGGCGTCCAAGGCTTCGGGATGATCAACAAGGGCCCCAGAGTATGCCTTGCTTTTCCCTGGTTGCACCCCCGCGCGGGCCGAGGCAGGCTCTAGGCCTAGGGAAAGGAAGAGCGATGCGGGCTGGGCCGGTCGCTTCATGGGGAGAGTAAAATGGTAAAGCTAGCAGACCGCTTTGATTCCTGG
This sequence comes from Pseudomonadales bacterium, assembly GCA_016779325.1. Lineage (GTDB taxonomy): Bacteria > Pseudomonadota > Gammaproteobacteria > Pseudomonadales > Azotimanducaceae > Salivita. The sequence goes on along the minus strand of JADHNU010000004.1, from coordinate 37,839 downwards.
GCGCCGATCACGGCGGATGACGCCGCGCTGGAAAAGGCCCTCGCTTCGGCGAATATTCCGGCGCTTATGTGCGCGCTGGTGCATCTCACGGGGGACGCCGGCATCATTCGCGGCGCGATTAAGCCCCGTTCGGAATTCATGGGCGACCCTCAGGGGGGCATCTCCGAGGCCGATCAGGCCGCGGTGCGCGCGCAAGCGCTGGACGCCCTCAAGGCCTACCGGGACGGCGCCCAAAGCCTGCCCCCGGCACCGGGCCTGGCCGTCCTTCGGGAAATGATCGACTTCATTGCCGGCCAGCCGCTCCCGGAGCACTACGGTCCTTTCCTTATGGGTGAGCTCGGCCTCGACCAGGAAGATGCCTACGCTCAGCCGGCCCTCTTTGCTGTAGAGGAAGGCAAGCGGGCCAACTTCCATGTGCTGATCATCGGGGCCGGCATGTCCGGGCTGCTGGCAGGCTATCGCCTAAAGCAGGCGGGCGTGCCCTTCACCATTGTGGAGAAAAACGCCTCCGTGGGTGGGACCTGGTTCGAGAACACCTATCCCGGGTGCCGCGTGGACAGCCCGAACCACACCTATTCCTATTCCTTCGCGCCGAACGATTGGCCCCAGCACTTTAGCGCCCAGCCCGTGCTGCTCGATTACTTCCGGCAGTGCGCGGAAGCCATGGGCGTGCTGCCGAACATCCGCTTCAACCGGGAAGTGGAAGCGGCCCGCTTCGATACGGAAACGCAGCAGTGGGTCCTGTCCGTCAAGAGCCCGGAAGGGGCGGAAAGCTTTGCCGGCGATGCCCTCATCACCGCGACGGGGCAGCTGAACCGGCCGCGCATGCCGGAAATCGAGGGCATGGATCGCTTCCAGGGGCCGAGCTGGCACTCTGCAAAGTGGAATCATGACGTGGACCTGACCGGGAAGCGGGTGGCCGTGGTGGGCACGGGGGCAAGCGCCTTCCAGTTTGTGCCTCACGTGGCCAAGCAGGCTGCCAAGGTGACAATCTTTCAGCGGACCCCACCCTGGGTGTCCCCCCAGGCCCATTATTTCGAGCCCATTGAGGACGGCAAGCATTGGCTGCTCCAGCACGTGCCGTTCTACGCCAAGTGGTTCCGCTTCTCCCAGTTTTGGTCTACCAGCGAGGGGCTCCTTGGCTCCGTGCGTCGCGAGCCCGGCTTTGAAAACCGGGATGACGCCGTGGGGCAGGCGAACGACGAGCTCCGGGCCATGCTTACGGAGTTCATTCACGAAATGCTCGGGGACCGGCCTGACCTGGTGGAAAAGGTTACGCCCCACTATCCCCCGGCGGGCAAGCGCATGCTGGTGGACAACGGCACCTGGTATCAGACCCTAAAGCTCCCCCAGGTGGAGGTGCTGACCGATCGCATCGCGCGGTTCACGCCCACGGGGCTTCAGACGGAGTCCGGGGCGGCCCATGACTTCGATGTGGTGATTTACGCCACGGGCTTCCACGCTAGCAAGATCGTTTGGCCCATGGCCATCTATGGTCGCACGGGGGAGAACCTTCAGGATCTCTGGGATGGAGACCCCCGCGCCTACCTCGGGATTACCGTGCCTGATTTCCCGAACTTCTTCATGACCTACGGGCCGAATACGAACATCGTGGTGAACGGCTCCATCGTGTTCTTCTCCGAGTGCGAGATGCGTTACATCCTTGGCTGCCTGGCCCTGTCCATGGAGCGGCAGCAGAGCCTGGCGGTGAAGCACACCGTGCATGATCGCTTCAACGAGGCGGTGGATGAGGCGAACAGTCAGATGGCTTGGGGCGCGCCCCATGTTCGCAGCTGGTACAAGAATGCGAAGGGGCGGGTCACGCAGAACTGGCCCTTTACCCTGCTCGAGTACTGGAATCGCACGCGGGCTCCGGCGCCGGAAGATTTCGATTTCTTCTCTCCAGAAGGGCCTGCGCAGAAGCGCGCCTAAGGCGAGCGCGCTAAAGCTTCGGCCATAAAAAAGCCGGCGCGCCCGCTCGGGCCCGCCGGCTTTTTCTTTGCTGGGCTTTCTGCTCGGCTTTCTGCTTGCCTTGGCTAGTCGGCGTTGCGGTGATACTTCACCACCCCCTTCGGGCCGACTTCCGCGCCATACACATTCCCCTCCGCATCCACGGCAACGCCTTCGGCAAAGGTGGTGCTGACGTCGTCCGGGTTCGGCACCGGGTCCGGGATGAAGAAATCGACATAGGCATCAAGCACGCTGCCGATGCGCATGCCGCGGCGATAGCCGGGGTTATTGCCCCAAGTCCGGTTTGACTCCGAGTCGACGGCGTAGAGCACGTCATTCTTGATAAAGAGCCCGCTGTTGCGGCTGAACTGGGTCCAGGTATCCAGGTGCTTGCCTTCCTGGTCGAAAATTTGGATCCGGTTGTTGTGGCGGTCAGCTACGAACAGACGCCCCGCGGAATCCATGGCCAGGGCGTGGGGTTCCCGGAACTGGCCGAAATCCCGACCCGTGCCGCCCCATTCGAGGAGGTATTTACCGTCGGCGTCGTATTTCACGATGCGGTTGTTGTTCCCCGGGCCGTGGCCATCGGCGACAAAAATGCTGCCGTCCGGCGCCACCAGCACGTCGTTCGGGGCGTGGAAGACGTAGTCGCCTTCTCCGGCCACCCCGGCGGTACCGAGGGTCATGAGCACTTCGCCTTCCGGGCTGAACTTCCACACCTGATGGCCGCGGGTGCCGTCGCCCCGGGCATCGGTTACCCACACATTGCCGTTCGCATCCACGAACATACCGTGGGGCCAGGTGAGAAGGCCGGCGCCGAAGCTCTTTAAGAGGTTGCCCTCCAGGTCAAACTGGAAGATGGGGTCGAGATCTTCCTTGCCGATGCAATGGTTCTGCTCGCAGCGATCGGCCACCCAAATCGTCTTGCCGTCCGGCGCGGGATAGATCGCGCTGGTGGATCCCCAGCTGCGGCCCTCGGGTAACTTCCCCCAGCCCCGCTCAGCAGTGAAGGGGTTGGGCGCCAGGTTTTCCGCCAAGCTGGCTAGGCTCAAGGTGAGCAGGCCGGCGGTTAGCAGGCCTCGGGTGAGTGTGGTCTTTCGCATAGGTCCTCCCTTATCTAGGTCTTTGCCCACTATAGAGCCTGCTCTGGGGCCCGGGCTAGCCGGGACGCAAGGTGACTGAGCGCGCCGTAGATCAGGGCGGCGGCAAAGGCGAGGGCCAGCCAGCGCAGGCCGCCGGCGGCGAGCCAGGTGCTCGGCGCGGGGAGGGCGAAGGGGTAGGCGCCGAGCACCGCAAGCCGTTCTAGGCACCAGTGCCAGGCCGTATGGCCTATGATCGCGATGAGGACCCAGTCCAGGGCCCGCCCAGGCAGCTGGCGTCGGAGCCAGGCAAGGGCTGGCACGGCCAGCAGGAGCACGAGGAGCTGGCCCAGCTCCACCCCCACGTTAAAGGCGATCAGGGCCCTTATTTCATGCCCCGCGGCAAACTGGAGGCCCTCCGTCAGCATGAAGGCGAAGCCAAAGCCGTGAAGCAGGCCAAAGGCAAAGGCCAGGCGCCAGCGCGGGGTAGGGCGAGGGCGAAGCCCATGCTCCAGGGCGAGAAAGAGGATAGAGGCGGCGATGCCCGCTTCCACCAGGGGGGGGAACCAGGGGGCCGTGGGTAGGGTATTTAAGGCCGCGGCCATGAGCGTCAGGCTGTGGGCGGCGGTGAAGGCCGTGGCCACGGCGAGGAGCGGGAGCACGCGCGCCAGGGGAAGCAGCAGGCAGGCGAGAAAGAGCAGGTGATCCAGGCCCCCGAGGATATGCGCCATTCCTGAGCGCAGGAAGCGAAGCGTGGCATCGAGGGCGTTCGGGTTGAGGGCGACGGCGCCGGGGTCGCCGGTGAATTGAAACAGCCGGGTTTCGCCGGTAGCGGTCACGTAGCGGAGCTGCGTATGGGTGGCCAGTCCAAGCGTGCCCAGGGGACCCTGAAAGGTGAGGGTGCCCTTACCCGGGGGAAAGCGTAGGGCCACGTCAACCACCGCTTGCTCCCAGAAGAGCGCTTCGTCCTCGGCGAGGGGCGGCGCAGCGAAATAGGCTTCGAGGGTTTCCGCCCCGTTGAAGAAGCGCCGGTCGCTCGGAAGGGCCACGCGGAAGGCCTCGAGGGCACCGCGCCCGAGGGCCGCCCCCTCGCGGGACAGGGTGAGCCCGTCCAGGAGCCAGAGCTCAAGGCCTTCGCGCAAGGGCGCCTCGGCCCGGGCTAGATCCAAATACCCGGGCCCCCGCAGGGGGAGGTTGATATCCCGGAGAGCCTCGACGGGCAGGCGGGCGTAAAGGTCGAGGGCGTCTAAGCGCTCCACCACCCAGAAGTCGAGGCGCACCTCCGCAGGCACTTCATGGCTGCGCCCGGGCAGAGCGAGGAGGGCGAGGCTTAGGGCCAGGAGGAGGCGAAAAAGCGTGGGGCGGACACGTTGCGTTCGTTGTTCCTTCACCGACTTTCCCCTAGTCGTGGGCTGGGCTAGGGAAGATGAAATTCCCCGGCGGCCAGTATACTCTCCGGCGAGCAAATAGATGGGGAGGCCACTCATGGCACGATTTGAATGGGGCAGTAAAAAGACTTGGGGCATGGCGCTGCTGGCGGGGGGGCTCGGCCTCACCCTGGCTGCGGAGAGCTTCCTGTACGCAGAAGCGGACGCGGCGGCGGTGATGGCGCCGAGCTTTGAGGTGGATCCCTTCTGGCCCAAGCCGCTGCCGAATCATTGGATTCTTGGCTCCGCCATTGGGGTGGCGGTGGACTCCCGAGATCACGTCTACGTGATTCATCGCCGCCAATCCTTTAATGAGCGCACGGAGATTGGGGCCTTCACCGATCCGCCCACGGGCGAGTGCTGCATTCCCGCACCCAACATCCTTGAGTTCAGCCCCGATGGCACGCTGGTGAATACCTTTGGGGGGCCGAATGAGGCCTACGATTGGCCCGAGTCGAACCACGGTATTACGGTGGATCACAAGGACAATATTTGGATTGGGGGCAATGGCCGCAACGACGCCCACATCCTAAAGTTCACCCGCCAAGGCAAATTCCTGGCTCAGTACGGCATGCCCGGGGCGCCGCTGGACAGCAACAGCACGGAGTACTTTGGCCGGGTGGCGAAGATTACCGTGGACGCCGAGGATAACGAGGCCTACGTGGCCGATGGCTACACCCACCGTCGGGTCGCCGTGCTCGACGCGGACAGCGGTGCGGTGAAGCGTTACTGGGGCGCCTATGGCAACAGGCCGTCCGATGAGAACATTGGCCGCTACAATCCGGACGAGCCGCCCGCGCAGCAGTTCCGTAACCCGGTGCACTGCGCCGAGCCCACCCGGGACGGCCTCGTTTACGTGTGCGACCGCGCCAATGACCGCATCCAGGTGTTCAAGAAGGACGGCACCTTCGTGAAGGAGCGCTTTATTGCGCCGAAAACCTTAGGTGATGGGTCGGTGTGGGACATCGCCTTCTCCCCCGATCCGGAGCAAACCTTTATCTACCTGGCCGATGGCAAGAACGAGCGGGTTTATGTGATGGACCGGCAGAGCCTTGAGATCATCACCACCTTTGGGGATGGGGGCCGCCAACCTGGCCAGTTCTTTGGGGTGCACAGCATTGCCGTGGATTCCAAGGGCAACATCTTTACGACGGAAACCTACGAAGGGAAGCGGGTGCAGCGGTTCGCCTACCAAGGGATGAAGCCTGTGGAAGCGCGTAACCAGGGTACCCCCTGGCCCGCGGGCGCGCGCTAGCGTCGTCCGCCGGGGCTTTTGCCCTCCGGTTTTCCGATTCCCGCGCGGGCCCCAGGGCCCGCGCGCCATTTCTAGCCTAAGGAAGCTTTTGTCATGCGCCGTGCCGCCATCGTTTCGCCCCTTCGTACCCCCGTGGGCCGTTTCCTCGGCGGGCTGTCGGCCCTGCCGGCGGAAGCCCTTGCTGCGGAAATCATCAAGGCCGTGGTGGAGAAGAGTGCGGTGGACCCGAGCCGCATCGAGGACGTGGTCTTTGCCCAGAGCTACGCCAATTCCGAAGCGCCGTGCATCGGGCGCTGGGCGGCCCTTGCGGCGGGGCTGCCCCTCGAGGTGCCTGGCATCCAGCTGGATCGGCGCTGCGGCGGGGGGCTCCAGGCCATCGTCACCGCCGCCATGATGGTGCAAACGGGCGCGGCGGATTGCGTGCTTGCTGGCGGCGTCGAATCCATGAGCAACATTGAGTACTACACCACAGCGCTGCGCGGTGGGGCCAGGGCGGGGAATGTTGCGCTTTATGATCGCCTCGAGCGAGGCCGGGAGCGGTCCCAGCCCGTGGAGCGCTTTGGGGTGATCTCCGGGATGATCGAGACGGCGGAAAACGTGGCCACGCAATGCGGCATCAGCCGGGAGGCTTCGGATGCCTACGCGGCGGACAGCCACGCCCGGGCCGCGGCGGCCTGGGCGCGGGGGGATTTTGACGCGGAAGTGGTGCCCGTCAGCGTACCCCAGCGCAAGGGCGATCCGGTGGTCGTGGCTCGGGATGAAGGCTTCCGGCCCGAGACGACGATGGATTCCCTCGCCAAGCTGCGGCCGCTCATGAAAGACGGCGTGGTCACCGCAGGCAATGCGAGCCAGCAAAACGACGCGGCAGCGGCCTGCCTGGTGGTGGCGGAGGATCAGCTTGAAGCCCTGGGGCTGACGCCCATGGCGACCCTCGTTGGCTGGGCGCCGGCGGGCTGCCATCCCGCCACCATGGGCCTTGGGCCCGTGCCGGCGGTGGAGAAGCTCCTTAAGCGCACGGGGCTGACCCTCGAGGACATGGGGCTTATTGAGCTCAATGAAGCCTTTGCCTGCCAGGTGCTGGGGGTGATGCAGGGCCTAGGCCTTGAGGATACGGCGCGTTTGAATATTCAAGGCTCGGGCATTTCCCTGGGCCATCCCATTGGGGCGACGGGGGTGCGTATCATGACCACCTTGCTCCACGCCATGGCGCGCCGGGGGGATCGCTATGGTTTAGAAACGATGTGTGTGGGCGGCGGACAGGGAATAGCTGCCATCTTTGAGGCGTGCTAAGGCGCGTCCTTCTACCGTTGGAGTTTTAAGCCCATGAGTGAACCTATGCCCCCCCCCGACGCCTCCCCGGAGGCCCGCGAAGCGGCGCTCGAGGCGGTCCGGACGCTTCTCCGCTGGGTGGGAGAAGACCCTACCCGCGAAGGCCTGCAAGATACGCCGCGCCGGGTGGTCGACGCCTACCTGGAGTATTTCCGCGGCTATGCCGAGGACCCCGCCCTCTACCTGGAGCGGACCTTCGAGCAGGTTGGCGGCTACGACGAGATCGTGCTGCTGCGCGATATTCCCTTTGTTTCCCACTGCGAGCATCACCTCGCGCCCATTCACGGCAAGGCCCACGTCGGCTATTTGCCTCGGGATCGGGTCGTGGGTATCAGTAAGCTCGCGCGGGTGGTGCACGCCTTCGCTCGCCGAGCTCAGGTGCAGGAGCGCCTTACGGCGGAGATCGCCGATTGCATCGCCCGGGGGCTAGACCCCCTCGGCGTGGGCGTGATCGTTGAGGCCACCCACGGTTGCATGACCTGCCGCGGCGTCGAGACCCCCGGAGTCATCATGACCACGAGCCGCATGATGGGGGTCTTCCGAGAGGATGAGAAATCGCGGCAGGAGTTCCTCCAGCTCGCCGGCTACTGAGCCCTGCGGGGCCCTTTGGGTCAGTGAAAATCCCGCGCCTTAAGGGGTAGGTGGGCGAGTTCGGCGCTTTCATCAAAGAAGGCCCCGCCCACCACGTGGATAACCTCGCCTTCCCGCTGTAGGACCCCCTTCACATAAAGCAAGCTGGCCCCGAGGACCGCGGCGCGATAGCGCTCAAGGACCCGGGGCCAGACGATCACGTTGATGAAGCCCGTTTCGTCCTCGAGGGTGAGGAATAGCACCCCAGACGCCGTTCCCGGGCGCTGACGCCCCGTCACAAGCCCCGCAAGGCGCAGAAATCGGCCGCTATGGAGCGTACGCAGCACGTCCGCCCGGGGCAGGCTCTGGAATTTTTTCCGACCCCGAAGCAACGCCATGGGATGGGGGCGGAGGGTTAGGCCAAGGCTTTCATAATCGGCGCGGAGGGATTCGGCCAGCCGCGGCGGGCGCAGGGCCAGGGGTGCCTCCTCCGGCGTCTCCGGCAGGAGGGGGGCCGGTGGCTTCAGGGCCGCCCGTTGCCAATGGCTCTGATGGCGGTGTCCCGTCAGGGGACGGAGCGCGTCCCCCTCCGCAAGGCAGCGAAGGCTTCCGGTATCGAGCTGGGCGCGGGTCCTCAGCGCCTCGAGGCTTTTAAAGGGTCCGCCCTCGGTGCGGGCTGCCACGATGCGTTCCCCCACAGCCCGAGCCAGGCCCTTAATTTGCCGAAGCCCAAGGCGCAGGGCGCTTTGCGTGGCCGTATAGCGGTAGTGCCAGGGACCGGGCCCGCGCTGCCCGGGCCCGGGGCTCTCTGCGCTCCCTTCCAGTTGGTGATCCCAACTGCTTTGTTGTACGTCCACGGGCCGGACCTCCAGGCCATGGCGGCGCGCATCCTGAAGGAGCTGATCGGCGCTGTAGAACCCCATGGGCAGACTGTTTAAGAGCCCGGCGTAGAACGCCGCCGGTTCATGGCGCTTGAGCCAGGCGGAGCAGTACACCAGGTGGGCAAAGCTGGCAGCGTGGGATTCGGGAAAGCCGTATTCCCCAAAGCCCTGGATTTGGGCGAAGAGCCGTTCCGCAAAGGCCTCATCGTGGCCGCGCTCGCGCATGCCCCGGAGGAGCTTGTCGCGGAAGTGGCTGAGCCCGCCCTGGCGCTTCCAGGCGGCCATGGCGCGCCGGAGGGCGTCCGCTTCGCCGCCGCTGAAGCCTGCCGCCACCATGGCCAGCTTGATGACCTGCTCTTGAAAGATAGGCACCCCTAAGGTGCGCTCGAGGACTTCCCGCACGGCCTCGTTGGGGTAGTGCACGGGTTCCAGCCCCTGCCGGCGCCGCAAATAGGGATGGACCATGTCACCCTGAATAGGGCCCGGGCGGACGATGGCGACTTCTACCACGAGATCGTAAAAGCAGGCCGGGCGTAGCCGCGGCAGCATGGCCAGCTGGGCCCGGGATTCCACCTGGAACACGCCGATGGCATCCCCTGCCTGGAGCATGGCGTAGGTGTCCGGATCCTCCCGGGGGATGTCGGCGAGGCGGTGGGGGCCCTCTCGAAGCGGCTCGAGCAAGGCAAGGCTGCGGCGGAGAGCACTGAGCATGCCGAGGCCTAGCACGTCCACCTTAAGGAGCCCCAGGGCTTCGAGGTCGTCCTTATCCCATTGAATAACCGTGCGCTCGGCCATGCTTGCATTCTCGATGGGCACGAGCTCGGCCATGGGGCCCCGGGAAATGACGAAGCCGCCCACGTGTTGGGACAGGTGCCGGGGTACGCCCAGGATCTGCTGCACCAGCGCCTGATAGTGAGCAAGGGCCGGGGCCGTGGGATCGGCGCCGCTCTCCGCGAAGAGCTCGCTCAGGCTTCGCCCCCGCTCCCAGCCCCGCGCCTGGCGCGCCAGCTTTTCGATAAAGGGCCCCTCGAAGCCTAGGGCTTTCCCGACGTCCCGGAGGGCGCTGCGGAGCCGATAGGCGATGACCGTGGCGGCCAGGGCCGCCCGGTGGCGCCCGTACTTACGGTAGATGTATTGGATGACCTCCTCGCGGCGCTGGTGCTCAAAGTCGACGTCGATATCCGGGGGCTCGTTACGCTCTTTGGAGATAAAGCGTTCGAACAGCAGCTGGCTTTGGGCGGGATCGACCTCCGTGATGCCCAGGCAATAGCATACGGCGGAATTGGCCGCGGACCCCCGCCCCTGGCAGAGGATGCCTTCGCTGCGGGCAAAGGCCACGATGTCGTAGACCGTCAGGAAAAAGTATTCGTAGCCGAGGGCTTCGATGAGCGTGAGTTCGTGATCGAGCTGGCTCTGCACCGCTTCCGGGACGCCGCTGGGCCAGCGCTGGCCGGCGCCGGCCAGCGTCAGGCTGCGGAGATGGCTGCTGGGCGTTTCCCCCGGGGGGACCAGCTCTTCCGGGTATTCATAGCGGAGCTGGTCCAGGGAGAAGGTGCAACGCTCGGCAATCTTCAGGGTTTCCGCGAGGAGCTCCGGTGGGTAGCGCCGCTGCAGTTCGGCCCAGGGCTGGAGGTGGCGTTCCCCATTGCTGTGCAGTGCCGAGCCCAGTTCCGAGACCGGACGGCCGAGCCGGATGGCGGTGAGCACATCCTGCAGGGGTTTGTCCTCCGGCGTGACTAAGCGTACATCCCCCGCGGCGGTGAGGGGGACCTGAAGGCGCTGGCTCAGGGTGAGGGCATCGCGGTAGCGGGAGAGGTCGTCGCCTTCATCAAAGGCGGCCAGGGCCAGCCAGAGGCGTTCCGGGAAGGCCGCCTTCAGGGCCTCGCCCCAGGTGCCTTGGGTGGGCAGGGGCGTGGTGCGATCCGGAAACCAGAGGGCAAGGCAGCGGCCCGTGCGAGCGGGCGAGAGGTCTTGCAGGGTTAGGCGGTACTGGCCTTTGGGGCAGCGCCGGCGCGCCAGGGTAATGAGGGTACAGAGCGCGCCATAGCTGGGACGATCCGGCGCCAGCAGGACGATCTTGGGTCCCTCTTCAAGGGTGAATTCGCTGCCGAGCAGCAACTTAAGCCCTTCTGCCTTGCACGCCTGGTGCATGCGGACGGCCCCGGCAAGGGAGCACTCATCGGTAACGGCAAGGGCGGCATAGCCCAGGGTCTTGGCGCGCTCCGCGAGGCGCTCGGGATCGGCGGCGCTCCGCAAAAAGGAAAAGTAGGTGAGGCAGTGAAGCTCGGCATAACCGGCCATGGGCACCCCTAGGCAAAGAGCCCGTGGAGATACCAGGCCTGGCTTGCGCGGTCCTGGAACACCCATAGCCAGGCCCCCCGGGGCCCCTGGGCTACCCAGTAATCGCGATTTGGACCAGGCTGGCCAGGTTTTTCGGGGGGTGCCCACCAGCCGTAGCTCAAGCGCTCCGGGCCCTGCTGAAGCTTGAGGGGCGTGCCCTGGTAGGCGGGGGTGGTGGTTTGTCCCCCGAGACGCCGGGGCTGCGCGAGCACCCACAGGGGGCGGGGGCTTTGGCGCCAGCCTGCGCCCTCTTCCTGGTGGGGCTCCGCAGGCCCCTTCCCGGGGGACTTCCGGGGCGCCTTGCCAGGGCTTGGTGCGCGGAGCGTGGGCGGGGGGCAGCGCACCGTGCCCTGCTCGGGCCTTGGGTCATCGTAGGTGCTCAGGCCATAGCAGCTTGCCTGGCCCAGGCGGGCAAAGAGGCGTCCAAGGAGGGCGTGGGGCGGCTCTTGTCCTTCTCGCCGGGGGCCTTGAAAGAGGCCCGTGCTTTCGCCGCCGAAGGGGCTCAAGGCCGTTACCCGTAGGGTGAGCCGATCCACGGCGGGCAGGAGGGGGCTGCGGCTGAGCTGAAGCCAGGAGAGCTCGTAGAACGCGTTGGCTTGCCCCTGGGGTTCGGCGAGGGTGACCTTGAGAAACTGGCTGCCGTGATCCCGGTGCTGAAGGCGCCACTGGAGCCGATCGGTTTGCAATTGCCGATCCCGGAGCCACTGGGCGAGCTCTCCGCAGAGGCGCTTTAAGGGAAAGCGCAGCCCCCCGCGGTGGAGGACATCCTCGAGAAAGGGCTGGTCTCGATAGAAAGTGCGCCGGGGCTTGAGCGGTACCCGGAGGTCGGCCTGAGTGCCCCAAAGTTGCTCTAAGGTTTGGGTGGCCTCGACCCCCAGGCGCTGCCGGAGGGCGCCCCGGGGGAGGGCGCGGAGGGCGCCGAGGTGATGGAGGCCTAGGGCGTCCAAAAGCTTTGCCGTGGGACCGCTGGGGAAGAGGCAGGCGGGGCTTAGGCCATCTAGGGCAGAAGAAGCCTGAGCGTGTACCGCGTGAACCCAGCGTGCCTTGAGGCTGGCCTCAGGGCTGTCCTGCAAAGCGCTTTGCAGCCGCTCCAGGGAAAGCCCTTGGCCCGCTTCGGCTAGGGCCTGCGCGCCGAGGGGCGTGGGTCCGAGGCTGGCGCTCACGCTATAGCCTTGCGCCTGAAGTCCGGCCACGGCGGCCTCCTGGATTCGCTCTGCGCCATTAAAAAGCTGAATGCTGTCAGCTATTTGAACAAGAATATTCGAATTCTTCGAGATGCTCACTTCGGGGCTAAGGGCGTAGGCCCAGTCTGCTAGGAGACGGAGCGTACGTTGCTCAGTGGGGATATCCCGGGGGCGCGTTTCAAGGCTTTGGCAAATGCTGAGGGCCGTGCTTAGGGCCATGGCAGGCTTCAGCCCCTGGGCCCGGGCCGGCAGATTGAGCTGGGTTAGGCGCCCGGCCTCTGAGAGCGCCCGGGGCAGGGCACCGCCCCCCTCGGGATCGCTTTTTAGCCAGTGCTCCAGGCCAAGGCGTGGCAAGTGCAGGCATAGCCAAAGGGTTTCCCGAGCCATGGGGGCGTAGGGCCATGCCGGCGCTTAGTGACGCGCACCGCTGAGGGGCGTGGCTTCCGGTGAGCCTCCCAGAGGCGCCGCCTGGGCCCCCAGGGGTGGGGTGGGCGCCGCGGTGGGATTGGGGTTGAGCGATTCCCGGAAGGGGCCTCGAGGCACCCAGAGACGCCGCTGCTGGGGGACCGGTGCTTCCTCGGGCAGGCAAAGGCGCTGGCTTAAGGGGTCCTGGAGCGTGAGCTGAAGGGGACCCAGGGGCCAGCCCCCGCGGCGCTTAAGAATGTGTAGGGCAACGGTGCCCGGTTCGTCCGTGGCTTCTAGGCGTAGCCGCAGTTCCGCGGGGGAAGCCTCTTGAGCCGCGGCTTCGGGACGGAATAGGAAGGCGAGGGTGCCCCCCTGGCGCGCGGCCAGCTGCAGGCGGCGCAGCACCTGATGGGTAACATGGCGCGGATCGAGCCAGCCCAGTAGTGCGCTGCAGGTGCCGGATTTTAGGGCTTGCTCCAGGGCCCAGAGCTGCTCCTGGGGCGTCTTGGGATGAATCAGCAAGAGCCGGTCGAGGCGGACGCCGGCGGCCTCTAGGGCCTGGGCGGACGGCAGGTGGGGCGGAGCGACCCAGGCCACCCAGCGATCTTCCTTCTGCGTCAGGGTGCGGAGCGTGGGCAGGAGGGCCCGGAGCTCCCCAATGCCTTGCGTATCGGCGAGGAGTTCAATGAGCCCGTCCTGAGGCCAGCCCGCGTGATCTAAGGCGTCATCTAGGTTGGCAAAGCCCGTGCTTTGCCGGGGCCCGGGCAGCGTGCTCGACGCCGTGGCGCGCCAAAGCTTGGGGTGCTGAAGAAGCTGATCTAGGGAGGCGTTCATGCTTGGGCCCTCGTGAGTCATGGCTTGGAAGCAAATACTGTATAAACAACCAGTATTCGGTCAAGCCTTTTTTGCATCGCCTCGCAGGGTCAGGCGTTCCATGCCCCTTAAGGGCTTGATCTCTGCCGAAGGGGGGCGTATCTGTGAAGGTTGGGGATCGCTAAGCGAGCGCAAAGGCGCAAATAACGACGTTATCGTCTACGGAGTGGAGACCGTCTACATGACAGCAGAAGTGAGTCGCAGAGCTTTTATGGCTACCTTGGCAGGGGCCGCCGCCGTGGCCACGGCCTTACCGCAACGCAGCTGGGCCGCTGCGCCCATGCTCTATGGGCCAAGCGCCAGCGTGGTGAAGCTCAATGCCAACGAAAACCCCTATGGGCCCTCGAAGAAGGCCTTGCAGGCCATTAACGATTCGGCCGCCCAGGGCGGGGCCTACTATCCCGGTAAGATCAATCGGGCCCTAGCGGAAGCCATTGCGGAGCGTCACGGCCTCACGCCAGATCATGTCGTGCTCACCTCTGGCTCCATGGAATGCCTCTTTGCCGCCGCTGCGGCCTTCACCAAGTACGGCCGCATTGTGGCGCCGGGGTTGACCTTCGGCCCCCACCTGAAGGTGGCGGAGCGCATGGGAGGGGAAGTGCTCCGCGTGCCCTTAACTGGCGCCATGGATCAGGATCTCGAGCGCATGGCGGCCCTCACGGACAGCATGACCAGCTTGGTGTACGTCTGTAATCCCAATAACCCCACGGGGCTGACGGTAGAAGGGGGGCGCATGCGCAACTTCTGCGAAGCGGTCAGTGCTCGGGCCACGGTGATGGTGGATGAGGCCTATAACGAGCTGACCGATAACCCCGATGCCACGAGCATGGTGGATTTGGTGCGGCGCGGGGAGAACGTCATCGTTACGCGCACCTTCTCCAAGCTCTATGGCTTGGCAGGCCTGCGCGTGGGCTATGCCCTGGCGCCGCCCCATCTCGCCGAAATGCTCCAGCGCCATGCCATGACCTCCCCAAGTGGGGTGGGGGCTGCCGCCGCCCTGGCAAGCTATAACGACGATGCCTTCCTGGCTTATTCGAAGAGCAAGATTGTCGAAGGTCGGCAAATGGTGCAGGCGCTCTTTGATCGCCTCGAAATTCCCCATGTGCCGTCTCAGACCAACTTCGTCTACGCCGACATTGGCCGGGATGCAGACGCCTTCCAGGCGAAGATGCGCGCGGAAAACGTGCTCATTCGCGGCGTTTACGAGCCCTACAAGACCTGGTCCCGCGTGAGCATGGGCAAGATCGAGGATCTTGAGCGCTTTGTGGCCACCTTCGAGCGGGTTTATACCCTCGGCTAGGGGCAGGGGCCTGGGCCTTCGAAAGGGCGGCGCAGGCCGCCCTTTTTTCTTGAGGGTCCCGGGCTCTTAGCGCTGGACGTTTTTTAGGACCTACGGTGATGTTTGCACCTCGAGAGGATTGGGCGGTGGGCGCGGCACGCTTTGCCGCGGAAGGCCGACTGCGCCTACGGGATGCGCTGCCTGAAGCCGAGGCGCAGGCCTGGCATGGCGTGCTGGCCCAGGCCGGCTATGCGCTCATGCTCACCCGGGGCGGGCAGGGAACGGTGCTGACTCCGGATGCGCTGGCCCAGCTGACCCCGGCGGCTCGGGAGGGGCTCCAGCGTGAGCTCCATGAGGCCGCTAGCCAGGGGGTGGGCTTTCTCTATGAGGGGCATCAGCTGCGGGGTTCGCACGATCCCGCGTTGCGGGCGATCTTGGCCGCGGTGAATGCGCCGGAAACCCTCGAGCGCGTCCGCACCCTCACGGGCTTTGGGGACATCACCCACGCCGATGGACAAGCCACCCGCTATCGCGGGGGGCACTTTCTCACGCGCCACCGCGACGATCTCAGCGGCCAAGCCCGGCGCGTGGCCTATGTACTCAGCCTGACGGCCCGCTGGCACCCCGATTGGGGCGGGCTGTTGCAGTTTTTTGAGGACGACGGTACGCCTCGCGATGCCTGGGTGCCGGGCTGGAACGTCCTATCACTCTTTGATGTGCGCCACGTCCATTCCGTCACCTACGTGGCCCCCTTTGCCGGAGGCCCCCGCTTATCGGTGACGGGCTGGTTTCGCGCCGGACCCGTGCCTGCGCCCTAGCGCGGGGCTTCTAGCAAGGCATTCATGCCTTCAATGTGGTCTACAAGGGCCCGAAGCCGGGCCGTGGTCCGGGCCACTTCCCCTTCCACCTGCTCGTATTGGGCCTCTTCGATGGCTTCCCGCACGGCGGGCAGGGTTTTTACCCCATAGCCCGTATAGAACCCCGGGGCGTACAGGAAGTGGCGGAACCAGGGGCGCCGGGGCAAGCCGTCTTCCGCCGTCAGCTGGGCTTCGGCCTGGGCCAGGCGCCGGTCGAGGGTAGCCCGGAGGCTTTCGGGCAAGCTTTCCGGCTCGGTCGTGAGTTCCCCATAGCGCTTCGCCGCCGCGGCCAGATCGGCCTGCGCATTGCGCAGCGGCGCAAAGTTGAAATAGGGCACGGGCCGTTCCGGAGTCGGAGGCGCGATGGCGGCCAGGGGGTCGAGGGCGAGGGCGTAGCTGCCATCCTTCAGACGTGCCGCCCGCGTTTGCTGCGCCGCGCGCTGCTTTTCCGCGGCGCCCTCTAGGTCGTTGAGGAACCGATCGACGGCGTCGGCCACCCCCTCAAATTCAAAGGGTAAGAGGGGCGCCTGAGCGAGGCGCAGGGTGGCGCGGCCGTTGAGCTCCGCCAGGGCCACGCCATAGCGCAGCTCCGGATCCCGGAAGCGGGTGTAGTGGGCGTAGGTATCGTAGAGCGTGTGATAGCTCCCGCTGGGGCCTTCGCCCCCAAAGCTGGTGTTCAGGGACGCGATGCCCAGGTGCTGGAGAAAGGGCGAATAATCGGAGCCCGAGCCCAACGGTTCGATGGGCAGCTCAGGCTGCCCCGCGAGCTGCCGGTCTTCCCCATCCTTGCTGAGCCGCAGCTTAGCTCGGAGCCGTTGGTCCACAGGTACGTTCAGAAGCGGATCGAGGGTGACCTCGGCCACTTCATTCATGAGCCGCTGCAGGCTATGGCTACCGCCGATGTTGACGAAGCCTCGGCTGTTTCCATCGGTATTGAGATAGGCCACAAGGTGCGCCCGGAGCTCCGCGGCGTGATCTTCCACCCATTCCGTGGAGCCAATCAGCCCCGGCTCCTCGGCGTCCCAGGCGGCGTACATTACGGTGCGGTCGAGGCGATAGCCGGCGGCGGCCAGCTCGCCGAGGGCCTTGGCTTCCGCGAGGAGCGCCACCAGCCCGGAAATGGGGTCGGCGGCGCCGTGGTTCCAGCCATCGTGGTGGTTGCCTCGGAGGATCCACTGATCCGGCTGGCGCGCGCCGGGGAGGCGGGCGAGGACGTTATAGGCCGGGACCGTTTCGTAGCGGAAGGCCAGGGTGAGGCGCACCTGCGCCGGCCCCGGGCCGATGTGATAGGCGAAGGGCAGCTGCCCAAACCAATCCTTGGGCGCGACCTCGCCACCCAAGGCTTTCAGCAAGGGGGTGGCATCGGCGTAGGAGATGGGCAGCACGGGAATGGGGGTGAGCGTTTCGACCTCTTCAAGGGCGAGGCGGGGCGTTCCCTCCCGAGCCCCGGCATAGGGCGTCAGGATATCCCCGGGGCGGAGCGGCAGATCCATCACGGAGCCGCGCTGCACCCCCGTTTCGTGCTTATAGGGCCCGGCGGGGTAGGTGTCGCCCTGGCCGTAGCCGTCGTCTGCGGGGTCGGAATAAATCAGTGCACCGATGGCGCCGTGCTCCGCGGCCAGCTTCGGCTTGATGCCGCGCCAGGAGCGGCCGTACTTGGCGAGCACGATCTTGCCTTCCACGTCGATGCCCCGGCGCGCGAGGGCCTCGTAATCGTCCTTCAGGCCGTAGTTCACAAAGACCAGCTCCGCCTCCACATCCCCTGCCGCGGAGAAGGCGTGATAGGGCGGAAGAAGCCCTTCCGGCGCCACCGTGCTGGGATCTTCCGCCAGGGGCGCTTCCTCGAGGCGAGCCTCAAAGCGCTCCGGGGCCGTGAGGGTGAGTTTGCGCACCGTGGGTACGGGGACGCTCACGTCGTAGCGCACGATTTCCGCGTCATAGCCCCAGGCTTCGAACTGGGCTTTCATCCAGGCGGCGTATTCGGCGCCGGCGGCAGAGCCCACGTGATGGGGCTGGGCCGTCAGGCGCTGCATCCAGCGGTCTTGGTCCTTCCCATCGAGGGCGGCCTTAAAACGCGCCTCAAGCGCGAGCTGCGCTTCGGTGCCTTGTGCATCAAAGCCCAGCAGCGGAGCGCTGTGGCCTAGGCCAGGAAAGAGCAGGGCGCTCAGGGAGAGGAGAAGACTGAGGCGGCGGCTGGGCATAAGCGGACTCCTTCGATCAGATAGCACGGAGTGTGACCTGATCCCTACATAAAAAAAACGGGGCAAAAAAAACGGCGCCCGGGGGCGCCGCTTAAGGCTGGGTAGGAATAGGGCTTACCCAAAGGGGCCGGAAACCGGCCCGGGGAGGAACCTTAGAACTGGTTCATGGTGTTGGCAGCGCCGCCGGCGAGCAGCGCCTTTTCACCAAGGAAGTACTCCTTGTGATCGTCGCCGATGTTGGAGCCAGCAAGATCCTGGTGCTTCACCGCGGCCAGATCCCGGCGCAGCTCGGCGCGCTGGACGCCGAGGACGTAGGCGAGCATGCCATCGCCACCGAAGTAGCCCTCAGAGAGGCTATCCGTGGACAGGGCCGCCGTGTGATAGGTCGGCAGGGTAATGAGGTGATGGAAGATCCCCGCTTCCCGCGCCGCATCGGCTTGGAAGGACTGAATCTGCCGATCGGCCTCTTCACCCAGGGGCGTCGTGTCGAAGCGCACGTCCATGAGGACCTTCTCGTCCGTAGCCGGGTCGGGGTAGGCGGAGACGTCTTGCCCTTCCGCCTTCCAGGTCTCGTAGACGTGCAGGCGGAACTTCAGGGTCCAGTTGAAGGACGGCGAGTTGTTGTAGACCAGCTTGGCTTCGGGACGCTTCTCGCGGATCTTGTTCACCATTTCGGCGATCTGGCCAACGTGGGGCTTTTCCGTCTCGATCCAGAGGAGGTCGGCGCCGTGCTCAAGGCTGGTCACGCAGTCGAGGACCACGCGGTCGATGCCCGTGTCTTCCCGGAAGGCATAGAGACCGTTGTCGAGGCGCTTGGGCCGGCACAGCTTGCCATCTTGCTGGATGGTGATGTCGCCCTGGCGCAGCTCGGAGAGTTCGTTGACCGGCTCCACTTCGAGGAAGCTGCAATACTGGTCGCCCAAATCCCCCGGGGTGAGGGAGACCGGAATCTTCTGCGTGAGGCCGGCGCCGAGGGAGTCGGTGCGGGCGACGATGATCCCTTCGGGAATGCCGAGTTCTAGGAATGCGTAGCGCACGGCGTTGATCTTGGAGATGAAGTCCTCATGGGGGACCGTCACCTTGCCGGCCTGGTGACCGCACTGCTTGGCATCGGACACCTGGTTTTCAATCTGGATGGCGCAGGCGCCCGCCTCGATCATTTTCTTGGCCAGCAAATAGGTGGCCTCTTCGTTACCGAAGCCGGCATCGATGTCGGCAATGATCGGCACCACGTGAGTTTCGTAGTTATCGATCTGCTCGAGGAGTGCCGTGGTGTCCTGGCCAGCGGCCCGGGCCTCGTCGAGGGCCGTGAAGATATGACGGAGTTCGCGGGCATCGGCTTGCTTGAGGAACGTATAGATCTCTTCGATCAGTTCCGGGACCGTGGTCTTTTCGTGCATGGACTGGTCGGGGAGGGGGCCGAACTTGGAGCGCAGCGCGGCCACCATCCAGCCGGACAGGTAGATGTAGCGACGATCCGTAGCGCCATGGCGCTTCTTCACGGACATCATGGTTTGCTGGGCGATAAAGCCGTGCCAAGCGCCGAGGGACTGGGTGTACTTGCTGGTGTCCGCATCATAGGCGGCCATATCCCGACGCATGATGCCGGCGGTGTACTTGGCGATGTCCAACCCCGTGTGGAACCGGTTCTGCTGGCGCATGCGCACCACGTATTCCGGGTTGATGGCGCCCCATTCGGCTTTCCCCTTCAGGGTTTCCCGAACGGCTTCGATTTCGTTTAGATAGTTCGACATGGCAAGCTCCCGTGGATGAGCAGCGGCTGAAAGCGGTAGAAGAGGAAGCACTCTGGCTAGGCCCCCGGGGAGGGAGGGGGAGGGTTGGAGACCTAGAGAGTGCTTCCGCTTCCACCGCTATAAGCTGACGGCGCGCACCCTACCAGCCTCGATTGCTAAAGAGTATGGAAAGAGAGACAACTAATACATTCCGAATCTTCATCAATAGGCTGCTGACGGGCCTGTGGGCGATGCTGGGTGCGCCTTGGGTCGTTGCGGCGCCCGTGGCCAGCGACGCGGATCTCGCCGAGTTTTTGGCTCGCGCGGCCCTCGGGCCGGTGATGGCCAAGCCGGAAACACACCGCGTGCAAGTGCTGTACGCGCCCCTTGAACGGGGAAGCGATGGGGCCGTTAGCATTAAGAGGTATCGCTACCGCGTTGATAAAAATGAGTATTTTTATCCAGCTTCGACGGTCAAGCTGCCCGTGGCGGCCCTTGCTCTAGAGCGGCTGGGTACGCTCCCGGGGGCCACCCGGGGCAGCGTATTGCTCACCGGTGCGGGGGCCCCGGAGCAGACGCCCGTCGCCTATGACGCTTTCGGAGACGGGGCGTTGCCGACGGTGGGGCGCTATATCGAAAAGATCGCCTTCGTCAGCGACAACGACGCCTACAACCGGCTCTATGAGTGGCTGGGCCCCCAGCATATTGAAAGTCGCCTCCGGGCCCTCGGCCTGGAGGGCGTGCGCATTCGCCATCGCCTCTCCGTCTCCCTGAGCGAGGAGGCGGGCTATCGCCTTAATCCTGGCCGGCTCCTGGCGCCCACGGGTCAGCAGTGGTCCTGGCCCCTGCGGCGGGAGCGCCCCGAACTGCCGGGCCCGGTCTTGCCCCTGGGCCGGGGGGAGTGGCTCGATGGCCAAGTGGTGCCGGGTCCGAAGGCTTTTGATGAAAAGAATGCCTATCCCCTAGAGGCGCAGCTGAACTTCCTGCAGAGCCTGTACTTCCCCGAATCGGTCCCCGCCGAGGCGCGTTTGGCCCTGCCGGAGGCGGCGCGGCGCTGGTTTCTCCAGCGTTTCGGCATGCTCGCGCCGCGGAGCGGCTACGCCGCCTACGATGCGCTGCCTGAAGGCTTCGTCAAGTTCCTGGCCTTCGGCGGCAGTGCGCCCGCCCTGCCCGAGGATCTCGTGATCTTCAATAAGGTGGGGGATGCCTACGGCTTTCTCACGGACGTGGCCTATTTCGTCGAACGGAGCACGCAAACGGAGTTTCTCCTCGCCGCCACGGTTTACGTGAACGAAAACGGCATCTTCAATGACGATCACTACGAATATGAAACGGTGGGCTTTCCCTTCCTGCGCGCGCTCGGCCAAGCTCTCCTGGAGGAGGCTCGCGAGCGACCCCGGACGCCCCTGCCGGCCCCCGTTTTTGATGCCCTGATTCCCTGGCCCCCGGGCGCCTAGCGGTTGTAATTCGCCAGCATCACTGTTAATAAAACCAGCCTGATCAAATAAACAGGCTGGACGATGCCGTCTGTGCTTCCCCCGCCCAAGGCGGCGGACCTTGGAGATTACTATCGTGAGCCATTCCTAAACCTCTTGGCTTGGGTGCGGGGGTGGGAGGCGTCCGTGCTGCTGCCGGATTTGGTCGCCTACGCGCGCCATTTTCGGCGCCTGTCCGTGCTCGCTCAGCGCCTTTGGGTACGACTGCTCCTGCGCCGGGGCCCGGCCTTCCTCGGCACCACGCTGGCCTATGGGGAAGTGCCGAAGGTCGAGGAGGCCACCTTGGAGCTCCTGCTGACGGGGTTCCTTAAGCTTGAGATGACGCCGGCTCAGCTGCCCCTTCCGGGGCTTGCACCGGGGACGTCGGGCCTACCTCGGGTGGTGCGGCGCCAGCGGGAGTTGGCTACAGCCCGTCTCTTCTTCGCCTATTTTGGCCGGACCGATCAAACCCTGAGCGATCTGGTACTTGATCGCCTCCAAAGGCGCAGCTATGCCTGCTGCCCCGAGGGCGCTCCCTGGCCCTCCCGGGAGGCCTTTGAGCGGGCCTTTGCCCTGCATCGCGCCGCCGATGGCACCTGGGATCCGGCTCTGGCCCAGGGCGCCGCTGGCCGGTTTCGCCGCCAGCTCTTTTATGCGCTGGCGTACCCAGGATCTCGCCCCCTGGATGAGGCGCGGCGAGCCCGGGCGCTGCTTCGGCTCGCGCGCCAGGCCGAGCGCGCGGGGGACGGGGCGTTGGCGCTACGGGCCCTGGGGGCTTTGCCGCCGGGGGCCGGTGCGGGGGATACGCTTCGATGGCTGCGGCGCCGGGGGGCGCGGGAGCAGGAAGCCTGGGCCTTAAGTGCGCAGAAGGCGGCTCAGGGGGCAGTTCGGGGCCTTGGGGAGGAGGGCGTTGCGCCCACCTATGACTACGGGCGAGGCCGGGCCCTGGGCGGCCCTCGGGTGGCCCAGCGCAGGCTCACCCTAGCCCTCCCATCGCCACTGAAGGCGGGGGTTGCCGAGCCCTATGCCCTCGCGGCCCTGGCTCCGTTTCGGGGCTGGCACTGGGAGAACCGCTTTCCCGCCTGGGTGCTGTTCATGAGCGCAGCCGACGTGCTCTTCACGCCCGTGCCCGGGGCCTTTACCCATCCCAGGCAGGCGGGCCCGGACGATCTGTTCGAGCCGCAATTTTTCTCCCGGCGCGCCGGTGCCCTGGGCGCTCGCCTCGAGGCCGTGCGCCAGGGGCGCTTTACCCTGACGGAGGCCCAGGCCCTCTGGCACCGCTTCGGCGGCTTTGAAAATCCGCTCCTGCCGCGTTTAGTGCCCAGCTCCGCCCTATGGCGGGCGAGCGCTGCCCTCGGCGCCCAGCCCCGGCGCTGGGCAGCGCTCCTGGCTTGGCTTGTGGCCCATCCCGGGCGCTGCCGCCGCGGCTTTCCCGACCTCACGGTGTTGTCGGAGGAGGGGGAATTGGCCTTCTATGAAGTGAAGGCCCCGGGAGATCAGCTGCGCTTTGAGCAGCGGGTCTGGCTTCAAGCGCTGGCCACCATGGGCTTTCAGGCCGAATGTCTCGTGCTTCAGCGGGCAACCTCGTGAACGATCGGCGCCTTTCCGTTGGCCATTTGGTGCACAGCCTCTATCGGGAAGGGGGCCTGTTCGATCGCCGGGCCTCGCCCCTGACGCCCCTCGCGGGGCTCCGGGCGCAGCAGCGCTACCAGGCGGGCCGCAGCGGTCCCTACGAAACGGAGGTCCGCCTAGGGGCGCAGTTTCCCTTCGGCGCCCTCAGCCTGCACCTGAGTGGCCGCGCCGATGGGCTCGCGCGCGGCCCTCAGGGGTGGTGCCTTGAAGAGGTGAAAAGCTATGGCTTCAGCCTCGAGGAAGCACAGGCAGAGCAGGGCCTGCATCGTGCCCAGCTCCTTTGCTACGGCGCCCTGCTTGCGCTGCAAGAGCCGGCGACGCCCGACCCCCTCTGCCTGTGCCTGACTTACCTGCACGAGGCGACGGGGCGGCTTGATCAGGTGCGCTGGGACGCGCCCCTCGCCACCCTGAAGGCCTTTCTTCAGGAAAGCCTCCAGGCCTACGTGGCCACTCTCGCTGGAGAGGGGGCCCGGCTCGAAGCGCGTAATCAGGCCCTGGTCTCCTTACCCTTCCCCGAGTCCGCGCCCCGGGCCGGGCAGCTGGCCCTGGCCCGGGCCACCTATCGCGCCTGTCGCGATGGCGACTCCCTGCTGGCGGAGGCCCCCACGGGACTCGGCAAAACCCTGGCGGTGCTGTACGGCGCTCTGCGCGCGCTGCCCCGCGCTCGGGAGGAGCGGCTGTGGATCCTGACCCCTCGGCGCACACAGCGGCGGGCCTTTATCGACGCCTTCCAGCAGCGTCTTCCCCAGGCCCTTGCCCTACGGGTGGTGGAGCTGCCCGCCGAGCAGTCCCTGTGCCTTGCGGAGGGGGGCGTTTGCCTGGGCCCGGCGTGTCCCTTTGGGGAGGCGTTCCATGCGCGCAGTCGACCCGTGCTCCAGGCTCTGCGCGCGCCCCGACGGGGGCAGCGGACTGCTGTGCTGACAGGCCCAAAGCTCCGGCGCCTGGGGGCGCGGGCGCGGCTCTGCCCCGTTGCCCTGGCCCAGCGCCTGGCGCGGGATGCGGACGTGGTGCTCAGCGATGTGAACTTCGCCTTCGATCCCCTCCAAAAGAAGACCGGCCTGCAGGCGCCGGGGGAGGGCGGGGCCCTGTTTTTGATTGATGAAGCGCATCAGCTGCACAGCCGGCTGCGGGGCATGCATCGCGTTGAGCTCGACGTCCAGAGCCTTCAAGGGGCGCTCGCGGAAAGCGGTTCCGGGCCGTGGCAGGGGCCCTTGAAGACGCTTCTTGGTCGGCTGCAGGCCCTGGCGCCCCAGGGGGGAACGGACGCCGCTCTGCTCACGGCCTGGCAGCCGCTTTTGTCCCAGCTGGCTCAAGCCCTGGGCACGGTGCCCTTTGCTTCGCCCCTGCGCCCAGTGCTGGGGATGCTCCTGCGCCTTGAGCGGCTCCGCAGCCTGCAGGAACAGCATCCCGATGCCTTCTGGCTCACCACGGCCCCGGGGCAGCTGACCCTGGCTTTGCTGTCTCCGGGCGCGGTCCTCGGGGGGCTGTGGCCCCGGGGCCAGGGTCGGGTGCTCTTTTCTGCCACCCTCGCGCCCCTAGCCGAAGAACGGCGCGCGCTGGGCTTGCCGCCGGGGCCCCAGCTGCGCCTGCCGAGTCCCTTTTCGCCTCAGCAGCAGCGAACGCTCCTGGTCTCGGAGCTCGATCTCCGCGCCCGGCACCGGGAGCGGGCCTGGCCGCGCCTGGGGCGCTTTCTTACGCGCTGGGCCGCAAGCCAGCAAGGCCATCACCTAGTGGTGGTTCCCGCTTTTTCCGTGCTCGAGGCCCTGGTTGGCGAGCTGCAAACGGTGGCGCCGGACCGTCTCGGTCCGGTCCAGGCCCGGGCCATGACCGAGGACGCTCAGGACCGCTTCCTCGCTGCCCTGGCGCAGCCAAGTACCTGCGGACGCCTCGCCTTGGTGGTGGCAGGGGGACGCTTCACGGAAGGCATTGACTTACCCCCTGGTGCCCTCAGCAGCGTCGTGATGATCGGCTTACCCGTGCCCCCGCCCCTCGAAGAGCGCGAAGCCCTGGCGGCGCAGGCGGAGGAGGGCGCCTTCCGGGCCTATCAGGGGCAGGCCTTGCGCCAAGCGCTGCAGGCTGCGGGGCGCCTATGCCGTCGTCCCGAGGATCGGGGCGTGGTGATGTTTGTGGATGGGCGTTATGGCGATGTTCGCTTTGCCGAGCTCTGGCCCGCCCACTTAACGCCCAAGGCCTGCACCCTAGAGGGCGCGTTGGCCCAGGCGAGGGCCTTTTGGCGCGCCGGGGAGGGCCTTGCGGCCTAGACCGTCTTCGTGAGCAGCCGGATGGCAGCCAGCAGTAGAAGCAGGGCGAAGGCGCGCCTCAGCAGGAGGGCGGGCACCCGATGGGCCAGGCGAACGCCCTGGGGGGCGCTGATCATGGCCCCAAGGGCGAGCGCGCCCACCGCGGGCAGGTAGAGGGCCCCTAGGGCACCGGGTACCGGCGCCGGTGGCAGCACGGCGTAGCCGAGGGCGCCGGAGAGGGCCACGGGCACCCCCAGCGCGCTGGATTGGGCCGCCGCGCGCACGGGGCTGATGTTAAAGAAGATGAGGGTTGGCACGATGATGTTGCCGCCCGCAATGCCCGCTAAGCCGGAAAGGAGCCCCGTGCCCAGCCCGAGAAGTCCGGTCCCCAGGGTACCGGGGTGGCGCCGGCTCGCCGGCGGTTGCCAACGGGTGAGGAAGATAAGGGCGATAAGCGCCAAAAAGACCCCGAGGAAGCGCGTCAGCAGGCTTTCCGGAAGTTGACTCGCGAGGGCACCGGCCCCCAGGCCCCCGAGGATCAGCCCGGGCGTCCAGCGGGCCAGGAGAGGGAACTCCAGGGCGCCGCGGAGAAGCTGGGCTCGGCCGGCGGCAAGGCTGGTGAACACCATGGCGCCGAGGGCCGTGGCCACGGCTTCCCGAATGCCCAGGGGTAGGGCGAAGGCGTCGAAGATCAGGATCAGGGACGGTACGATGACCACGCCGCCCCCAATACCCAGCAGGCCCCCAAGAAACCCCGTGCCAAGGCCGAGGGCCAGGCAGAGAGGCAATAAGGTGCCGAAGGCGGCAAGCTCAAGCATGGAGGGGCCCCTGGGCAAAAGGGGGGCAGCATAACGATTTTCGCGAGGGGCTTCAGAGCGGCTCGGGGCGAAAAAAGGGGGGAGAGCCATGAGTCTTTATGAGGCGTTGAGCGCTGCGGCGGCGCAGCGGCCTGCGCAAATCGCCCTTAGCGGCGACGCGTTGGCGGGGCCGGGAATCACCTATGGGGCGCTCCATGAACGCGCTGGGCGCTGGGCCGCGGGGCTGGCGGCCCTTGGCGTACAGCCCGGGGATCGGGTGGTGGTGCAGGCGGAAAAAAGCGCCGAAGTGGTCGTCCTCTATTTGGCGACGCTGCGCGCGGGGGCCGTTTATGTCCCCCTCAATACGGCCTATACGCCGCGGGAAATGCGCTATTTCCTCGATGACGCCGAACCGACCCTGGCCGTGCTGCCGGAGCCCGGCGCCTTCCCCGAGTGGGCGGATCGCTGCGTGCTGCGCAGCCTGGCAACCCCAGCCTTCGCCGAGGAACTCGACCAGGCGCCAGCGCCCCTGGCGCCGGTGCCGCGCGAGGCTAAGGACCTCGCCGCGATTCTGTATACCTCGGGCACCACGGGGCGCTCGAAGGGCGCCATGCTCAGTCACGGCAATCTTCTGTCGAATGCCCGCACCCTTCGCAGCCTTTGGGGCTGGCAGCGCGACGACGTTCTGCTGCACACCCTGCCGATCTATCACGTCCATGGCCTCTTTGTGGCGCTCCACTGCGCCATGCTGGAACCGTCGGAGGTGCGCTTTTTGCCCCGCTTCAGCCCCGAGGCGGTGCTCGCGGAGCTGCCAACGGCCACGGTGTACATGGGCGTACCCACCCATTACGTGCGCCTGCTCGATGCCCCCGGGCTTTCGCGAGAGGCCAGCGAGGGCATGCGCTTGTGGGTATCCGGTTCAGCGCCCCTGCGGCCCGAAACCCACGAGGCCTTCCAGGCCCGCACCGGCCAGGCCATCCTGGAGCGCTACGGCATGTCGGAAGCGGGCATGATTACCTCCAACCCCCTTCACGGCGAGCGCAGGCCGGGTACCGTAGGCTTTGCCCTGCCCGAGGGGGCGCTCCGGCTCCGCTCGGAAGCGGGGGAGCCCGTGCCGGACGGCGGCGTTGGGGTCCTTGAGATTCAGGGCCCGAATGTCTTTTCCGGCTACTGGAAACAGCCCGATAAAACCGCAGAAAGCTTCCGCGGCAGCTGGTTTATCACCGGCGATATGGCCCAAATCGATGAGACCGGACGCGTCACCATCGTCGGGCGACACAAGGATCTGGTCATCTCCGGGGGGCTCAACGTCTACCCTCGCGAAGTGGAGAGCGTGTTGGACACCCTGCCCGGCGTGGTGGAAAGCGCCGTGATTGGGGTGCCCCATCGCGATTTCGGGGAAGCGGTGGTGGCCGTGCTCGTGCTCGATGAGGCGCGCTACCCCGGCGATGAGGCTACCCTTGAGGGCCTCCGAGAACAGCTGGCCGCGTTTAAGGTCCCCAAGGCCCTTTTTGCCATGGCCGAACTGCCTCGAAACACCATGGGTAAGGTGCAGAAGCATGCGCTCCGATCTCAATTCGAGGCCATTTTCGGGGCGGAGGCGACGCCATGACCGTCGAGCGCGAGTTTGTCTCGAGTGCGTCCCCCGTCACCCCAATCAACGGGGCGGGCTTCGCCCCTTGCCAGGGGCTTTGGTATCACCTCGGGCACCCGGTGAAAACGGCCTTCATCGCCACCCACTACAACGTCGATTTCAGCGAGCACTATCTAGCACCTCTGCTGGCCGCTAAGGGTTATGGCTTTCTTGGCTGGAATACCAAATTCCGGGGCAACGAAGCGTTTTTCCGCCTTGATCACGCGCTCTGCGAAATTGCCGTGGGGGTGCGTTGGCTGCGGGAGCGGGGGGTGGAGCGGGTGGTGCTCCTGGGCAACTCTGGGGGGGGCTCCCTCATGGCGGCCTATCAGAGCCAGAGTCAGGGGGTCACTCTGCGCCCCGTCGCCGGGGAGCGCTTCCCCGAAGCCCTCAGCCAACTGCCGAGCGCTGATTACTACCTTTCCCTAAATGCCCACGGTGGCCGACCGGAAGTGCTAACCGCCTGGAGCGATCCCTCTGTGATCGATGAGCGCGATCCCTTCGCCAAGGATCCAAACCTCGACCTTTTCGCTCAGACGCTCCCGCTGAGCGCGGAGTTCGTCGCGCGCTATCGGGCGGCGCAGCGGGCGCGGAATCATCGGATTACGGCCTGGGCCCGAGCCCGCCTTGCGGCCCTGACCACCGACGGCTTTCGCGATGAAGCGTTTCTCTTCCACCGCGCCTGGGCAGACCCGCGCATGTGGGATGCCACCCTCGATCCTTCCGCGCGCCCGGCTCAGGCCTGCTATGCCGGGGATCCGTCCCGGGCGAATTACAGTCCCTATTCCGTGGGCCTGACCTGCACCCTCCGAAGCTGGTTGTCCATGTGGAGCCTCGAGGCGTCGGACTGCCAGGGGGCGCCCCACCTCGCGCGCCTCACGGTGCCGGCGCTGGTGCTTCAAAGCGATGCGGACACGGGGGTCTTTCCAAGCGATGCCCAAGCCATCTATGGTGCGCTCGCAAGCGAGGATAAGACCCTGGCGTTTTTCTCCGGGGATCACTACCTCACGGCGCCCGGGGGGGCGCGCGCCGCGGCGGTCGCGAAGATCGACCAGTGGCTGAAGGATCGGGGGGCCTAGGGGCCTGAGTTCACCTTTTAAGTAGGGCCATCGGCTATGAGCGTATCCATTCCCTATCGGCGTGAAATGAGCTTTGCGTATGGCGAGCTCGAGCGCTTAAGCCCAAAAATTCGGCGCATCATCGCCCACAATCCCAGTGCCTTTACCTTTCATGGCACGGGCACCTATGTGCTCGGGGAGGGGGAAGTGGCCGTGATTGATCCGGGCCCGGACGATCCTCGCCACATCGAAGCCTTGCTTGAGGCGCTTGGTGCGGAACGGGTCACCCATATCCTCATTACCCACTGCCATCACGATCACTCCCCCGGCGCACGCATGCTGCAAGCGGAGACGGGCGCGCCCACCTATGCCTTTGGCCCCCATGGCGCCGGGCGCCTCGGCGAGGGGGAAAGTGAAGAGGGGGCAGATTGGGACTTCACGCCCGATCATCGCGTGGTTGATGGGCAAATTATCGACGGCGGAAACTGGTCCGTGGAGTGCGTATTCACCCCCGGGCACACCTCAAACCATATGGCCTACCAACTCCGGGAAGAGAAAGCGCTGTTCTCCGGAGATCACGTGATGGGGTGGTCCACGAGCGTGATATCTCCCCCCGATGGGGACATGGCCGCCTATATGGCGTCCCTGGAAAAACTCCTGGACCGGGACGACGTCCGCTACTGGCCCACCCACGGTCCGTCCATAGAGGACCCGAAAACCCACGTGCGCGCCTTCATCGCCCATCGCCAGGCCCGGGCGCAGCAGATTATCGATGCCCTCGCCGCAGGCCTCACCCGCGTGTCCGTCATGGTGCCGAAGATGTACGCGGATGTGGCCCCGCAGCTGTATCCCGCGGCCACGCGCTCCGTGCTGGCGGCCGTGGCCTATCTCGAGGATCAGGGGAAAATCACCGTGCGCGGGACCCTGTCCGCGGAGGCGGAATTGGCCCTGGCGCGCTAGGGCTTACCAGGGGATGGGCTGGCCGTCGTAGGCGAAGAATCCGCCGTGATCGGCGAGGGCGAGTCCAGAAACGGTGCGGAGGAGGGCGGCGGCGGAGGCTTCGGGGGTGAGGAGCTTAGGGTCGTCGGCCTTGCGGAAGGGCGCTGACAAAGCCGTGGCCACCGTGCCCGGGTGAAGCGCGACGCAGAGCAGGCCCCGGTGCTGCCGTTTCAGTTCAATAGCCAGGGTCCTAAGGCCCATGTTGTGGGCAGCTTTGCTCATGCGATAGCCGTACCAGCCTCCTAAGCGGTTGTCCCCTATGCTGCCCACGCGCGCCGATAGGCTTGCCCACAGGGCAGGTTCCCGGCGGGGCAGCAAGGGCTTAAGCGCTTTCGCAAGGAGCAGGGGGGCAATCGCGTGAACGCGGTAGCTATCGAGAAGGGCTTGGCTGTCCACGTCCTCCAGCCGCTTTTCTGGGCTAAAGCCCGGGCCCTGAAGCCGTCCTGCGCAAAAAAACACCACGGAAAGATTTTCTAGGCGCTCCCCTAGGCGCGCTCCCAGGGCGGCGATGGCGTCGTCATCGGTCAATTCCAGAGAAAGATGGGGGATGCCCTCGCGCAGCCCTTCCGGTCCCCGGTGGGTGGCTACCACGGAGCCTATGGCGGGGTGGGCCGCCAACGCTTTGGCGAGGGACAGGCCCACGCCGCCGGCGCCCACCACCAGGGCGTTATGGGCGCCGGGCCTTTGGCCTTCAAAAATCATCGCGTGCTCCCTTTAGGACGGCGGGCCAGAGGTAGGCGCACTTCCACCACCACGCCCGAGCCGTCGGGGAGGTTGCGCGCCTCGGCCCGGCCGCCGTGGTGTTCGGCGATGACCCGAACCACGTAGAGCCCCAGGCCGAAGTGGAGGCGGGTGTCGTTGGTGCCATCGCGCCGGGACACCATGGATTCGAACATGCTTGCCCGCGTGTCCTCGGACAAAATCGGGCCGCGGTTGGTCACCGTGAGCACGACTTCCTGGCGGTCTCTTCGCAGGGCAAGGTCAATGGCCGTGCCCGGCGTGGCGAAGTCCAGGGCGTTATCAACGATCTTATCGAGCAGTTGCTCGATGCGGTAATCTGCCGCTTCCGCCGGCACCGGGGCGCCCGTGCCCGAAAAGGTGATGCTTCGGGGGGCGTGGAGGGCCGCGGAATTACGCGCGTAGCTTTCCACCAGGGCCTCTAGGTCGAGAATTTCGAGGTCCTCCGCCTTCAGGGACTCTTCCAGGTTCGCGGCGTCGGCCAGGTTCTGCACGATTGCGCCGATGCGCTGCACACCGCGCCGCGCCGCATCCAAATACTTGCTGTCTCGTAAACTTGGCTCCGCATCTTCCAGATTCTGCAGGGAGGTGGACAGCGTGTTTAAGGGATTATTGATCTCGTGGCGCAGCGTTCTTGGCATGTTCTCTAGAAATTGATTGTGCTGGTGGAGCCGCGCGAGCATCTGAGAAACGCTTCGGGAGAGCTCGCCGAGCTCGTCCCCCGCCCGGCTTTCCCGCCGCAGTTCGTGGGTACGCAGGCGCCCCTGCTGGTCGATGGCCCGGGAGGCCTCGGCGCCCAGGCCCCGGATGCGCCAGGCGAGGCGCAGGGAGAAGGTGAGGAGGGCAAGAAACACCAGGGCAATGGTGAGCACGGCAAAGCCAATGATCCGGTCAAGGGCGTCGCGCTGAAGGGCGAGAATTTCATCGGTGTTTTGTTCCACCACCACGGCCCCGAGGGATCGATCCCGGCCGCGGATGGGTACGGCGGCCATGATGATTTCTTCCTCATCATTTAGACGCCGGCGCACCGCGAGGGGGGCGCCCGCGAGGGCCGTATCAAGGACCGCATCACTGGCCATGGCTGGCGCCGCCGGATCTTGCCCAAGGCGGGCCAGGGCAAGGAGGCCGCGCACCAGGGGCCGGAAGAACTCCAGGGGCCCCAGGTCTGGGGGCTGCAGCGGCGCAGCGCCAGCACCGCCTTCGGGGCGCTGGTAGGCGCCGGTTTCCGCGCGCACCCGGCGCTCTCCGTCGATAACCAGAATACGGGCGCCGGCGTAGCCGAGGCCCTCCACAATGTTCAGCACCTCCGGCGAGCGCAGCACAATCAGGTTGAACGCCTCGGGCCCGGCCGTGGGCAGGGTTTGCACCATGGTCCGCTGGGCCCGGGTAGCGGAGTCGTCGACGTCCACCACGCTAATGCCGAAGGACTCCCGCGCATTGAGTAGGCTTAGGGGGAGGCGAAATTCCACCACGTAGCCTTCGCCTGTGTTCGTGGGGGCAACAAAGCCCTGAATGCGGTTGTCCGGCTGCCCATCGGCGGCGAAGCGCCAGGCCTCATCCATGGGGTAGGCCGTCAGCACCCCGGGGCCCGAGAAGCTCAGTTGAATGCGGGCCCGGGTGCCGCTGGGATCCTGAAAGGACAGGCGAATGTGGTCCGCGTTGTCGAGACGGAGCGCGTCCGGGTCCCGCCAAATGCGGTCCCGGTCGAGGATCCGTAGCACGGCATAGAGCTGATCGGCGCGCTCCCCGAGGAGCAGATCAAAGGAGCCATCGGGGCGGGCCCCCGTTTCCGGATCGGCGCCGAAGATGAGTCGGCGTTCGGCGAGGCTGTCCCAATCTCCGTCGCGTCCATCAAGGCGAATGGCCGAGGGCAGGGGATGGGCGTAGAGCGAGGCATAGCCTTCCGCGCTTAAGGGCAAATCGTTGAAGAGATCATCCCGTCCATTGAGGAGGGTGGAGATGCCTTCGGCGGTCAGCAGCTGCGCCTGCGCCTGGCCTTGAATAAGGAACTGCTCCATGGCGAGCAGCTGCCGAAGGCTAAAGTAGGGCAGGCTTAGGAGCGCCGCCCCGAGCAACATGAGCTTCGTGGCGAGGCTTGGGCCTCGGAAGCGGCGCTGGGCCATGGGCTAGGCGCCGACCCAGCGATAGCCGTAGCCATACTCACTTTTGATGGCAGAGAAGCTGCCGTCCACCCGTTCAAACTTTTTGCGAATATTGCGCATGTGGGTGTTGATCGTGTTGTTGGTCACGAGAGACTGCATGGTGGCGTTCATCAGCGTTTCGTAGCTTACGGCGTGCCCCGGGGCGCGGACGAGTTTGGCCAGCATGCGAAACTCCGTCCCTGAGAGATCGATGCTTTGCCCCTTCCAGGAAACCAGGAGGGCGTCCTGATCGAGGATTAAATCGCCCACCCGCTGGGCGCTGGCGCTCGGCGCCGTGGCGCCGCCGTCGCGCTGGGTGCCGATGCGAAGGAGGGAGGCGATGCGCTCCGCGAGGTAATCCAGGGAAATGGGTTTCGGCAGATAATCCCACGCGCCGAGGCGAAGCCCGGAGATCTTGTCGATTTCATCGATCCGCTCCGTAAGAAAGAGCACGGGAAGGCTCGGACGGCGGGCGAGGAGATCGCGGCAGAGTTCGAAGCCGGCATCGACCTCGTCCCCGAGAATAATATCGAGAATGGCCAGATCGGGGAGGGCCTGCTCGAAGCCCGCAAGGGCCTCCTCCCGGGAACCAAAGGCACGCACCAGGTAGCCCTTTTTAGTGATAGCGTCTCGGTAGTTCTCGCGCTGGTCTGGATCGTCCTCGACAATGGCGATGGTTTTTTTCATGCGCTGCCTTCCCGAAGGGGTTACCCCATGGAGTTTATGAGCTTTTGGACCCTAGATCGCGCCCTCGAACTGGCGGGGCTGGGGACGGGTCTGGCCTGCGTGTGGCTGCTCATCCGCCAACATATTGCCACCTGGCCCCTGGGTATCGTCTACGTCTTCCTGTCCCTCTACCTATTTTGGCAGGCCCGGCTTTACGCAGACTTCCTTTTGCATCTGGGGTTCCTGGCGCTGAACGGCTATGGCTGGTGGACCTGGGCAAAGGGCCGGGGCGCTAGCGGCGGGGAACTGCCCGTTACCCGAAGCCCTCGAGGCGAGCTCCTCGCGGTGTTAATGCTTGGTCTCGTGGGCACGGTCGTATTTGGAACCCTCTTTGCCCGCTACACCGATGCCTCGCTGCCCTACTGGGATAATGCCACGACGGCCTTTTCCCTGGGGGCCATGTGGCTCTCCGCGCGCAAGCGGCTGGAGAACTGGGTCCTGTGGTTCGCCGTTGACGTGGTTGCGACGGGCATCTATGCCTTGAAGGGCTTGCCCTTCTACGCCGTGCTCTACGCCATCTACCTAGGGCTTGCGGTGCAGGGCTATCGCCAGTGGCGCCAGAGTCTTGGGGTGGCCGCCTAGCCATGGACGTGGTGCTGACGGGGGTGGAATCCACGGGCAAAAGTACCCTGGCTGAGGCCCTGGCAGCGACCCTCGGCCGCCCCCTTGTCGCCGAAGCCGCGCGCAGCTATCTCGCGCAGCGGGGCGGTCGCTACGACGAAGCCGACCTTCTCGCCCTCGGGCGGCGCCAGTGGGCCTGGGCGCGCTGGCCTAAGGCGCCGGCGGTGCTCGATACGGACCTCTGGACCCTCGTGCTCTGGGCGGAGGAACGCTACGGGCGGGTGGCGCCCTGGCTGGAAGACGCTGCGGCGGCGCAGGGGGCGCGGGTCTATCTGCTTTGTGCCCCGGATTTGCCCTGGGCGCCGGACCCGCTCCGGGAACATCCGGCGGAGGCCGACCGGCAACGCCTTCATGCGCGCTACCGCGCGTGCTTGCAGGGCCAGCGCTGGCCCTGGGTCGAGATCGGTGGAACGGGCGCCGCCCGGCTGCAGCATGCCCTGACGGCTTTGTCCCCGATGCTTACCCAGCCCTAGATCGCGCCCGCCC
This sequence comes from Pseudomonadales bacterium, assembly GCA_016779325.1. Classification (GTDB taxonomy): domain Bacteria; phylum Pseudomonadota; class Gammaproteobacteria; order Pseudomonadales; family Azotimanducaceae; genus Salivita. The sequence continues at coordinate 3,930 of JADHNU010000004.1, read as the reverse complement.
CGAGGCGGCGCAAGGCCGCTTCTGCGCTGTAGCGTTGGGCCCGCGCTTCGTCGATCCCCTCCGTTTCCGCCCAGCAGGCCCAGCTGAACTCCCGGAGCCAGTGGAGTTGCTCTAGGCGCATCCAGGCGGCGCCCATGGGGAAACATGCACCGTAGGCCCTAAAAACCGTTCTGCGCGCCTTGCCATCGAGGGCCAGGTGGCAGCAAAGGGTCACGAGGTCGAAGACCGGATCGCCTGGCGCCGCCAACTCCCAATCGAGCACGGTGAGACGCGCGCCATCGATCAGGAGATTGCCGCCGTGAAGATCGTTATGGGTGAGGCGGTCCCGCCGAAGGGGTAGAGCGCGCTCGGCGTCCGCAAGCGCCAGCCAGGGCGCCGGGACCGTTGCGCCCTGCTGCGCTGCCCGCTGTAGGCAGGAGAGGGCATAGACCGCTGGATGAAAGGCGGAGGCCGAGCTGGGGGGCAGGGCATGTAGGCATCTGAGGGTTTGCCCTAGGCGCTCCGCCACGCCTGCCTGCGCAAGGTCTGGGGCCTTTAAGGGCCGCCCCGGGGCGGCTTCGGTTAATAAGCGTCCCGTTTGGGGATCACAAAACAGTACCGTGGGGGCCAGGCCTGCCGCGTACTTCAGCAGGACCGCCTCCCGAGTCCAGGCGACACCGGGGGCGGGCGCGGCGGAGGACCGAGGCGTTCGTAGAAAGCGGACGCCTCCTGGGCCCGTGAAACGCTGCACCGTATTGGTCCAACCGAGGGCATCCAGCGGCTGCGGTGCGTAGCCTGCGAGCAGCGCCTCGAGGCTGACCATGCTAAGGGGCCTCGTTGCCCCAGGCTTCCGCATAAAGCCGTTCCATCTCGGCTAAGGTGGGCACCCGGGGATTATTCGCGGGAGACCCGGAGGCCTCGGCCTGGGCCGCCATGGTGCCCAGGGCACCAAACCACGCCTCCCGCTCGATACCAAAGGCGCCGGGGCTCGGCACGGAAAGCCGTCGGTTCAAGCCCTGGAGACCGTTGATGAGGGCTGTGGTTTTCTCGCTTAGGGGCGCCGCGGGATCTGCCAGGCCCATGAGTACGGCGGCTTCGCCATAGCGCTCCGCTGCGGCGTCACAGGAGAAGGCCGTGACCGTCGGTAGCAGCATGGCATTGGATAGGCCATGGGGCACATGGAAGAGGGCGCCCACGGGTCGCGACATGCCGTGTACGAGCGCGACGGATGCGTTAGAAAAGGCCAACCCGGCCTCGAACGCGCCGAGCATCATCGCTTCCCGAGCCTCAAGATCATCCGCCCGCGCGTAGGCGCGCTCAAGATGGCTGGCAATGCGCGCAAGCGCCGCGCGAGCAAAGGTGTCGGAAACGGGGTTTGCGAGCCGGGAAACAAAGGCCTCCAGAGCGTGGGTAAGGGCGTCGAGCCCCGTGTCGGCGGTGAGCCGGGGCGGCGCGCTCAGGGTGAAAACGGGATCGACTAGGGCCGCATCGGGCAAAAAAGCCGCGCCGCGGCAGAGCAGCTTCTCCTGGCTCGCTGCTTCCGTAATCACCGTAAAGCGGGTGGCTTCCGAGCCCGTCCCGGCCGTGGTCGGCACGGCAACCAGGGGTAGGCGGGAGAGGGTGACCTCTCGGGGCACGGCGTAATCACGAATCACGCCTCCGCCAGCGAACAGTACGGCCATGGCTTTCGCCGTATCGATAACGCTACCACCCCCAAGGGCCACCAGCCCGTCCGCCCCGGCGGCGCGGAGCGCTTCTACCCCCCGGTAAATGCTCGCGTCCCCCGGTTCGGGCTCCGTCTCCGTATAGACCTGAGCGGCCAGCCCCGCGGCGTTTAGCACGGCAAGCACGCGATCTACGTGTCCAAGGCTCGCCATAGCCGAATCACTAACCAGTAAGGGTCGGGAAACGCCCAAGGCGGCAAGAAGTTCAGGAAGCTGGTCTAAAGCGCCGTGACCGAGACGGACGAGACGAGGAAAGCTGAGGGCGTTGGACATGGGTGGCTCCGAGTCGGGGCCACCGTAAGCGGCCGAGGCTAGGCGAGGGCGCGCTGGCGGATGGAGCGGATGTTCAGCATGTGCGCCGCCGCCACCAAAAGCACGCCCGGTAGGGTGAGATTGTGCGCGTGGTCGAGGCTGTGAACCAGAGGCTGAAGATCGTAGCCCATCAGCAAGAGTCCGACTCCGCCGAGGGCGGGAATAAAGATGCGCTCGTGCCGACGATAGCCTTGCCAGAAGCCTAGCGCCGAGAGCGGTAAGGCCACAAAGAAGAAGAGGCTATGCACGAGTTGGTCGTCGCCGCCGGTGGCGAACAGAAAGGGGGCGAAGGAGACGAGCAGAGGCACGCTCAAGCAGTGCAGCACGCACAAGCCCGAAAGCACAATGGCAGCCAGATCAACTTTCTTAAAGGCCAAGGGGGCGCTCCTCCGAATCCGCGGAGGAGGTTATAACATAACATCCGGCTTCGCCAGCCTTCCTGGGGGCGTTCGCCTATAAAACGCTTAATTTAACATAATATGTATTATGCGCAGTCTGATAAGGGGCGTTCCCTAGGGCGCGGCTACGCGCTAGCGCGCTAAAAGCGCTTCTGCCTTTTCTAGCGCGGCAACTTCATCGCTCTGTGCCGTTAAGGTCAGGCTCGTCCCTGCTGGTGCTCCGGTGCCCCGCGCCAGCTGCGCCTGTAAGACGGCCAGGTCCGCGTCCGAGGCATCCACTCCCGCGACGCTTCGCGCTTGCACGCGGTCCCTGAGCTGGGCCTCGGGCGCCGTGCAATGGACGATCACCGTCGGCACGCCAAGGGTTTCTCCTAGAGCCTGAAACGCCTGTAGCTCGTCGGGGTTAAGGAACGTGGCATCGACAAGCACCCGATAGCCACTTAAAAGATGACGTTTCGTAAGCAAGCGCAGGTGCTCATAGGTGCGCTGGCCCATTTCCGCGCCGTAGCGCCTCGCGCGTTCCCCAGCTGTTGCAGGACGGGCCGTTGCGTCTAGCCCAAGGAGTCGCTTGCGTTCCACGTCGCTACGCAGGTGTAAGGCGCTAAGGTGTGGCGCCAGGCGCGTACTCCAGTGGGTTTTTCCGCTGCCAGAAACGCCCTGCATAAGCACTAAGCCAGGAGAAAACAACGGCCGCTCCGCAAGGGAAAGCTGGGCTTCGAGCCGTTCTTGGCAGGCCTCTCGGGCCGCGGAGTTGGTCGCTTGTGCCAGATCGAGGGCCGCCACCTTGGCCCGCACCAGAGCCCGGTAGCGAAAGTAATACGGCAGCAGCGCGAGGCCTTCGTGGTCGCCACTTTCCATAAGCCAGCCATTGAGCAGCGCCATGGCCTCCGGCTGTGCGGTTCGCGCGGTTAAGTCCATGAAAAGAAAGGCTAAATCGCTGACCGTGTCGACCCACCGGAGTTGGTCAGAAAAGTCAATGCAATCAAAGGCCTGGATCGTTTCTTGGTAGAAGCAAAGGTTCTTGAGGTGAAGATCGCCATGGCCTTCGCGGATGAAGCCCTCGGCAAGCCGTCGATTAAAGAGGGGCGTGAGGGCTGCGCCCTCCTCCCGGCTTTTCGCTTCCAGGGCGGTAAGACGGGCTGCACCCTTATGGATGTAGGCCACCTTAGGCCAAAGATGGAAGAAGTTGGCGGCCACCGGCTTTTGCACCGATTCCGCCGACCCGAAGGGCGATGAGGTATCGGCCCGAGCAAATTCCTTCTGGCGGCGGGCCCAGCTATGGCCAAAGGCGTTGAGGTCCGCGAGGGACAGGTCCCCGGCGGCCAAGCGCCGGTCTAGTTGCTCTGGGTCGGGAAAGCGGGCCATGAGGACCCCGTACTCGTCACCTGAGTGCGCGCCGGGCTCGCACCGGAGGCCACGGGCGCTGCGGGTGAACGTGACCACGCTTTCGTAAAGGTTTGGGGCGAAGCGCCCATTCAAGCGCACTTCGGCTTCACAGCAGGCGCGGCGGCGTTCGA
>JADHNU010000044.1 GCA_016779325.1 Pseudomonadales bacterium | reverse complement strand
GGTCACCGCAAAGTGCGCGCGCTGCGCCTTTAGGCGTTCGAGACGCTTATCCATCTCCCCCTGCAGGGCCGGGGCGCGCTGGAATTGGTGCGCCAGGCGCAGGAGGGAAAACAGGTAGCGCAGGATATCGGCCCCCGGGGCGGCGCTTGAACCGCTGCCGAGGCCCGGCGTCAGATGGCTTGTCAGCGCCGTGAGCCCCAGGCGCAGCTGCGCGGGTGGGCCGTAAATGTCCTGGATGGCCTGAGCGTCGACAATGAGAACGGCTTCAAGCAGGACCGTGAGGTGGCGGTCGTCGAGGGGCCGACCATGTGCAGCGTCATCCACCAAGGCGGCGGCCTGAAAAACGGCGGCCAGGGCCAGGGTTCGATCGCGAGGGGCCGTCATGGTGCGCTGCGCGCGCGCTCAAGAATGCGCCCGCCCCCAAGGCACCGACGGCCCGCATAGAAAACCACCCATTGGCCAGGGGTGACGGCTCGCTGGGCCTCGGCAAAACGCACGCGCACGCGACCCTCCGCAAGCGCTTCGACGTCGCAGGCTTGATCGCGCTGGCGGTAGCGGATCTTCGCCGTACACCGCAGGGGGAGTTCCGGGGGCGGGCCGATCCAGTTGAGCGCCTCCGCAATGAGTTCATCGTGGAAGAGGGCGGGGTGCTCGTGGCCCTGGGCCACCAGGAGCACGTTCCGTGCAAGGTCCTTCTCCACTACATACCAGGGGGTGCCGTCGCTATCGCGACGCCCCCCAATGCCTAAGCCTTGACGCTGCCCGAAGGTGTAGAAGGCCAGGCCCTGATGGGTTCCCAGGGTTTCCCCCTCCACGCTTTCCACGGACCCCGGCGTCCCCTGCACGTAGCGGCTGAGGAAGTCATTAAAGCGGCGCTCACCAATGAAGCAGATGCCCGTAGAATCTTTTTTGGCGTGGGTGGGTAAGCCGGCGGCGGCGGCTTCTTCCCGGATAACGGGCTTTGCCGTGGGCCCAAGGGGAAACAGGCAGCGCTCGAATCGAGCCCCCGGCACGGCATGGAGAAAGTAACTTTGGTCCTTGTTGTCATCGGCCCCGCGGAGTAGGCAAGGCGCGCTGCCCAAGCGGCCAAGGTCCGCGTAATGGCCGGTGGCGACCCACTGGGCCCCAAGCGCCTCGGCGTAATCTTGGAAGACGTTAAATTTGATCTCGCGATTACAGAGCACGTCGGGATTGGGGGTTCGCCCGGCGCGATACTCCGTGAGAAAGTGCTCGAAGACCGCGTCCCAATATTCGGCTGCAAAATTTGCGGTTTCTAAGGGAATGGCTAGGCGATCGGCGACCGCTTGAGCGTCGGCCAGGTCCGCCAGCGCCGTGCAGTACTCGGTCCCGTCATCCTCTTCCCAATTTTTCATAAACAGGCCGATGACCTCGTAGCCCGCGCGCTTCAGCCGAAGCGCGGCAACGGAGCTGTCAACGCCACCGGAGAGCCCCACGACCACTTTTGAGCCGGGCTCGGGATGGGGGGCAGGCGCCAGAATCGGTAATGGATCGGCGTGAACCATGAGCAGGGGCTTTCTCGAGACGGAGGCGGCCGTTATTGTACCGGCCGAAGCCGCTTCGCCACCAGCAAGGCAGGGAGACGCCCTTGATCAATGCCGATGGATTCACCCACTTGGACGCCCAAGGGCAGGCCCACATGGTCGACGTGGGAGATAAGCCCGTCACCACCCGGGAGGCGCGCGCCTCTGGGCGAGTGCGTATGGCACCAGAAACCTTGGCCAAGCTCCTCTCCGGCGATCACAAGAAGGGCGATGTACTCGCCACGGCGCGAATTGCGGCCATTATGGCGGCTAAGCGCACCCATGAGCTCATCCCCCTCTGTCATAGCCTGCCCCTGAGTTCCGTGAAGGTGGCCTTCGAGCCCGTGCCGCCGGAGGCCCTGGCTATTACCGCGACGGTGCGGACCACGGCCCAAACGGGGGTGGAGATGGAGGCGTTGACAGCGGTGAGCCTGGCCGCGCTGACGATTTACGACATGTGTAAGGCGGTGGATCGGGGCATGGTGATCGAGGCTGTTGCCCTTGAGGAAAAGATCGGCGGTGCCAGCGGCGGCTGGAAGCGGGAAACCCCGGCCCATGCTTAGGGTGCGATTCTTTGCCCGGGTTCGGGAGGCCCTCGATTGTGAGGGCTTGACTCTGCCTGTGGAGGAAGCGGGGATGACCTTGGCGGCTCTGGAAGCGGCCCTGGAAGACCGTCTGCCCGGGGCTCGCGCGGTGCTGCAGGACCCGCATATTCGCCTCGCCTTGAATCAGGCCTTTGTGGAGCGGGAGGCCCTGTACCTAAAGGCCGGAGACGAGCTTGCCTTCTTGCCGCCGGTAACAGGGGGCTAGCATGAGCACGGCGACCCCCATTGCCATCGCTGTGCAAACGGAGGACTTCTCCGTCGATGAAAGTCTTGCGCGCCTGCGCAAGGCCGCCCCGGGCGCGGGAGCGGAAGTGCTGTTTTTGGGGCGGGTTCGGGACCAGGCCGGCGTGGTGAAAAGCCTCACCCTCGAGCACTACCCAGGCATGACCGAGGCCTCCATGCGGCGCGTGTGCGAAGCGGCGGCGGCGCGCTGGCCTCTGCAAGCCATCGAGGCGATTCACCGGGTGGGCGCCTTGGCGGCGGGAGATCAGATTGTGCTCGTGGCGGTGGCCAGTGCGCATCGCCATGCGGCCTTTGACGGCGCCCGCTACATCATGGACGCCTTCAAGTCTGAGGTGGTGTTTTGGAAGCTCGAGGACCGGGGCGACGAGGCGGTTTGGATCGAGGCGGCGGTCTCCGACCACCAGGCCCTGGCCGGCTGGTCGACGGCGGAGTAAAGCCCGGGGGCAGGGGTGCGAGCGCCCAGGCTCCGGGAGTGAGATCGTCGAGTTCGAAGGGGCCGATGCGATAGCGAATCAGCCGCAAGACCGGTGCGCCAATCGCGGCGCAGAGGCGCCGAAGTAGTCGGTTTCGCCCTTCATCGAGGGTCACGGAGAGCCAGCAGGGTGCGCTCGAGCTTTTTATCCGCGGTGGCGGGTTCCGCTCCGGGAGCGGGGGCGGTGCACAGCGCTCTGCCCGCAGGGCCCGGGCTGGGCCGTCCCTCAGCACCACACCGTCTCTGAGACGCTTCAGAGCGTCATCGCTCGGCGTTTGATCCAGCAGCACCCAGTAGCTTTTCTCCACGCCGCTGCGCGGATGGGCGAGCCAGTGTTGCAGCGCGCCGCTGTTCGTGAGCAGGAGCAGGCCTTCCGAATCCCGATCTAGCCGGCCGGCGGCGTAGACGTTGGGTACGTCGACGTAGTCCCTCAGCGTAGGCCGACCCTCTGGGTCCGTGAACTGGCAAAGCACGCCATAGGGCTTGTGCACGCGCAGCAAACTCAGCAATGGGGCCGAGTGCCCCGATCGGTCTTTAGGGCCATCGGCCGTGAACCTTGCGCCCACCCTTGCTATACTCCTCGCCGCTTCACGCAGGGCCCGAGGGGGGCCCAGCACCAGCCTAGCAAACCCTGCATGCGCCCGGTGGATTTCCCTGCCAGGCAGACCATGTGCCGCGCGGTTGGTGCCTCCATCACTCGCAGGGAGTTTTTCATGGCTTACCAGCACATCAAGGTTCCCGCCGACGGCCAGAAGATCACCGTCAACGCTGACCATTCCTTGAACGTCCCCGATCGTCCCATCATTCCTTTTATTGAGGGTGACGGCATCGGCGTGGACATTACTCCGGTGATGATTAAGGTCACCGACGCAGCCGTGGCCAAGGCCTACGGCGGCAAGCGTTCCATCGCCTGGATGGAAATCTACTCCGGGGAAAAATCCCTGGAAGTCTACGGTGAAGATCAGTGGCTGCCGGAAGAAACCCTTGAGGCCATGCGCGAGTTCATCGTTGGCATCAAGGGCCCCATGACCACCCCCGTGGGTGGGGGTATCCGGTCGCTTAACGTCGCCCTGCGCCAGGAACTTGACCTTTACGTCTGCCAACGCCCCGTGCGCTGGTTCACCAATGTACCCAGCCCCGTGCGCAACCCCGGTGCCGTTGACATGGTCATCTTCCGGGAGAATACGGAAGACATTTATGCGGGCGTGGAATACCAAGCAGACTCCCCGGAGAACGAGAAGCTGCTCAAGTTCCTCCAGGAAGAGCTGGGCGTCAGCAAGATCCGTTTCCCGCAGCACGTGGGCCTCGGCATCAAGCCTATCTCCGTGGAAGGCACCAAGCGCCTCGTGCGCAAAGCTATCCAATATGCGCTCGACGAGGGCCGAGATTCGGTCACCATCGTGCACAAAGGCAACATCATGAAGTTCACGGAAGGGGCCTTTAAGGATTGGAGCTACGAGCTCGCCGTGGAAGAGTTCGGCGCCGAGCCCTTGGATGGCGGCCCCTGGCACGTCATCAAGAAGGACGGTAAGGAAGTGATCATTAAGGATGTGATCGCGGACGCCATGCTCCAGCAGATCCTCACCCGCCCCGACGAGTACAGCGTGCTGGCCACCATGAATTTGAATGGCGACTATCTCTCCGATGCGCTCGCCGCGCAGGTGGGCGGTATTGGCATTGCGCCGGGGGCGAACATTGGCGACGACGTCGCCCTCTTCGAGGCCACCCACGGCACAGCGCCGAAGTATGCGGGGCAGGACAAGGTGAACCCCGGTTCCCTCATCCTTTCCGCAGAAATGATGCTGCGCCACCTGGGCTGGACCGAAGCGGCGGATCTGGTCATTGAGGCCATGGACGCAGCGATTGCCGACAAGACGGTGACCTATGACTTCGAACGTCTGATGGACGGTGCGACGCTTGTGAGCTGTTCGGGCTTTGGCGATGCCATGATTGCCAAGATGGGCTAAGCCCGCCGGGGCTTTAGAAAAACGGGGCACTAAAGCGCCCCGTTTTTTTTGGCTGCGAGGTGCAGCCTAGCCCGTTGCAGCGGTGTAGGCGGGGGAAGCGGCGGGGGCGTCGTCCCGCTGGCGTACCTTCACCGCGGAACCTCCCTTATCGCCTTCCTGCTCCTCGTAGGCCACTTCCTGGCCTGCCTTGAGGGTGCGATACCCCTCCATTTCTATCGCGGAATAGTGCACAAATAGGTCCTGCCCGCCGTGTTCGGGCACGATAAATCCGTAGCCCTTGGCGTTGTTGAACCACTTAACGGTCCCTAAAGCCATGCGTCACCTCCCCGTGCGGCTCGGTCAACCCTGGGTGCGCCTTGGATATTGTTATGAACAGCTGGCGCTTGTTATGTCCTCAGGGCAACGAGGAGCATAAGGCCAAGCGCCGGGGCCTCGTCAAGGCCTTGGGGAAATCTGCGAGATCCGAGGGCAGGCCCTTGAAAGGCAGTCGTCGGACCCCCATAAATGAAGGGCGATCAGCCCTGGCCAGCTTTCTGGGCAGGCAGGTATGATCCTGGGCCGGGGCGCGAGATCAGGCGCCGGTGAAAATTGCCCAGGAAAGGAGACCCCATGGTGGTGTGGCAAGCTGGACAGAGCGTGCAGATCTGGGCCAGCGGCGCTTCCCCCGGAGCCGGTGACGATGACGGGGCAGGCCTCGCCACGCAGGAGGCTAAGCCGAAGCTCAAGCGTCCCCCCCTTTACAAAGTGCTGCTGTTAAATGACGACTACACGCCCATGGAGTTCGTGGTCTACGTGCTGGAGCGCTTCTTCGGTATGGGCCGGGAGAAAGCCACGCAAATTATGCTAACCGTGCACACTCGAGGGAGCGCCGTTTGCGGCGTTTATCCGCGGGATGTGGCGGAAACCAAATCCGAGCAGGTCAATCAGTGCGCGCAGGAGAATAACCATCCCCTTTTGTCCCAGGTAGAGATGGCCGATTAGCGGGCACGACCACAGGAGCGAAGCAGTATGCTCAGCAAAGACCTAGAAGCAACGCTCAATAATGCCTTCCGCGATGCGCGGGGGAAGCGTCACGAATTCATGACCGTCGAGCACCTGCTGCTCGCGCTCCTCGACAATGCCGCCGCACGGTCCGTGCTTCGGGCCGTTGGCGCCGATATCGAGCAGCTCCGGGGGGAGCTTGCGGAGTTTATCGACAGCACCACTCCGGTTTTGCCGGAAGACGCAGAGGAACGGGAGACTCAGCCCACCCTGGGGTTCCAGCGCGTGCTCCAGCGAGCGGTGTTTCACGTGCAGTCCTCCGGACGCAAGGAAGTCACGGGGGCCAATGTGCTGGTGGCGATCTTCAGCGAGCAGGAGAGCCAGGCGGTGTATTTCCTGAAGCTCCAGGACATCGCCCGCATCGATATCGTCAATTACATCGCCCACGGAATCTCCAAGGTGCCGGACAATGAAGCCCGGCCCGACGAGGCTGAGGAGGCCGAGGAAGCGGGGGAGGCCCCGGAGGCGTCGCCCCCCAGTGCCCTTGAGGCCTTTGCCACCAATCTCAATGAGCAAGCCAAAGCGGGCCGCATCGACCCTCTTGTGGGCCGGGACGAAGAGGTGGAGCGGGTCGTTCAAATTCTGACGCGGCGACGGAAAAACAATCCGCTGCTGGTCGGCGAATCGGGGGTCGGGAAAACGGCCATCGCGGAAGGGCTGGCTAAGCGCATCGTGGATGGGCAGGTGCCCGACGTGGTGGCCGGCAGTGAAGTCTTTTCCCTCGATCTGGGCGCGCTGCTTGCGGGCACGAAGTACCGAGGCGATTTCGAAAAGCGGCTCAAAACGGTGCTGGCCGATCTGAAAGCCCGGGACCGGGCCATTCTTTTCATTGACGAGATCCACACGATCATCGGTGCAGGCGCGGCGTCCGGGGGCGTGATGGATGCCTCGAATCTGCTCAAGCCGCTGCTCAGCAACGGCGAGCTGCGTTGCATGGGCAGCACCACGTACCAGGAATACCGGGGCATCTTTGAGAAGGACCGGGCTCTCTCCCGGCGCTTCCAGAAAATCGACGTGCTGGAGCCCGATGTTGACGACACCTTCAAGATCTTGAAGGGGCTGAAGTCGCGCTTCGAAGACCACTACCAGCTCCGCTACACGGACAAGGCCCTGCGGGCCGCAGCAGAGCTGTCGGCGCGCTACATTACCGATCGCTTCCTGCCCGACAAAGCGATTGATGTGATCGACGAAGCCGGTGCCGCGCAGAAGCTGCTGCCGCCTTCTCGGCAGAAAAAATCCATCGGCGCTGCCGATGTCGAGCAGGTCGTGGCGAAGATCGCCCGCATCCCTTCCCAGCAGGTGAACAGCAGCGATAAGGAAGCGCTGCGCGATCTGGACAAGAAGCTACGCATGACCGTCTTTGGGCAGGATGAGGCCATCGATATGGTGTCCTCGGCCATAAAGCTGTCTCGGGCGGGGCTGAAGGAGGAGCGGAAGCCCATTGGCTCCTTCCTCTTCGCTGGCCCGACGGGGGTCGGGAAAACGGAGGTGTGTCGCCAGTTGGCGAATGTACTCGGGGTGGAGCTCCTGCGCTTCGATATGTCCGAGTACATGGAGCGCCATACGGTCTCCCGGCTCATTGGGGCGCCCCCGGGCTACGTCGGCTTCGACCAGGGTGGGCTCCTCACAGAAGCGGTGAGCAAGCATCCCCATAGCGTTCTGCTGCTCGATGAAATTGAGAAAGCCCACCCCGAGGTGTTCAACCTGCTGCTGCAAGTGATGGACAACGGGCGACTGACGGACAACAACGGCCGAAGCGCCGACTTCCGCAATGTGGTGCTCATCATGACCACCAATGCGGGGGCGGAAGCCATGAGCCGGGGGGCTATCGGTTTTCTTGAGCAAGACGTCCGCCATGACGGCATGGAAGCGATTAAGAAACTCTTTACCCCCGAGTTCCGGAATCGCCTTGATGCCATTGTGCAGTTCGCCGCCCTGACCCCGGAAGTGATCGAAACAGTCGTCGATAAGCTCCTCACGGAACTGCAGGCACAACTCGATCAGAAGCGTGTCACCCTGGAAGTCGACGCAGACGCGCGCGCCTGGCTTGCGAAGGAAGGCTACGACGAGAAGATGGGCGCCCGGCCCATGCAACGGCTCATCCAGGAGAAGATCAAACGGCCCCTGGCCGAAGATCTCCTCTTTGGCCGCCTGGCGGATAAGGGTGGGCTGGTACGGGTCACCGCGCGTGACGGCGCGTTGGTACTCGATGTGGAGGGGGAGGCGGTCCCCGCTTAGGGGGCCGCCTGCGACCGGGGCGGAGCTTACCGCTCCCGGTAAGTGATGCGGCCTTTTGAAAGGTCGTAGGGGGTCAGCTCAACTTTCACCCGATCCCCGGTCAGAATCCGGATGTAGTTTTTGCGCATTTTTCCCGAGATATGAGCGGTCACCACGTGCCCATTGTCTAGCTCCACCCGAAACATGGTGTTGGGGAGCGTATCGACAATGGTGCCTTCCATCTCGATCTGTTCTTCTTTGGCCATACGGTTTTGGGCCTCATCGGCAACGCGCCTGGGGCGCAAGAGTCGGTCTGTGGTCTATGCAAAACGCGCGCAATTCTGCCGCATGCCAGGGCAAGACGCAAAAGGTCAGGAATAGGCGGGATCGCGCTCGCCAACCCGCACCCAGCGTTCCCCAAGGCGGAGCTCGCAAGGCTGGAAGGCCTGCTTATAGCGCATCTTTGGGGAACGGCGAACCCAGTAGCCCAAATAGAGATAGGGCAAACCCTCTCGGTGGCACCAGGCAAGCTGAGACAGAATGGCAAAGGTCCCCAGTCCGCGGCCAGGAAAGTCCGGGGAAAAGTAGGTATAGACCGCTGCCAAGCCGTCATCTAAACGATCCGTAACCGCGGCGCCCAGGAGAGTGCCGTTGAGGCGAAACTCCAGGCAGTGCGGTGCTGCCCAGTGGCTCAGGAGGAAGGTCTCAAATTGCTCCCGGGATGGGGGATACATGTCCCCATCGCGGTGGCGGGCGTTAATGTAGCGGGCATAAAGGGCGTAGTGCTCTTCGCTGGGCCGCGCGGGGACATCTCGGAGTTCCAGATCGGCGTTTTCCCGAAGCAGGCGCCGGTGGCGTCGTCGGGGCTGGAACAACGTCGCACAGACGCGAAGCGGAATGCAGGCGCTGCACTGGGCACAGTGGGGGCGATAAAGATGGGGCCCGCTCCGTCGGAAGCCAAGGCGTGACAAAGCGCTGTAGCGATCCTGGTTAAGGGCGGCGGCGGGATCGAGGAACACGGTCGTCGCCTTTTCCCCGCTAAGGTAGCTGCAGGGATGGGGCGGGGTGGCAAAAAATCGCAGTTCCGAAAGGTCGGTCATGGCGCGCTCCTAAGGGGCGCAGCCTAGCAAGCTTTTACCGAGAAAACCTAGCCATGCCAGCGCCAGGCTAAGGACCAAGGCCCCGGGTTGGCGCCGCTGGGCTGGGTAACCAGCCCGGCAACGATACGCAGGAACGCGTCCCGCGCGAGGGGCTCAGCCCCCAGGGATTCGGTATGGGGGTTCCCAACCTGGCAGTCCAAAAGGGCAAAGCCCCAGGCCTGGAGCTGGCCGCAAAGGTGCACCAGGCCCACCTTCGAGGCATCGGAGGCGAGGGAGAACATGGATTCTCCAAAGAAGCAGCGGCCAAGAGCGAGGCCGTAGAGGCCGCCGACGAGGGCGCCGTCCTGCCAAACCTCGAGGCTGTGCGCGACCCCTGCGTGATGAGCTTTGATATAGGCGGCTTCCATGGCCGGAGTGATCCAGGTTCCGCTTTCACCGCCTCGGGGCGCGGCGCAGGCCTGAATTACCCTGGGGAAGGCCTCATCAAAGGTGCAGCGGTAACCCCGGTGGCGCAGGCTTTTGCGGAGGCTTCGGCGGATGCGGAGGGCGCCCGGGCGCAACACGGCGCGGGGGTTAGGGCTCCACCAAAGCGGTGGAGAGTTCTCGTCGAACCAGGGAAAGATCCCGGCCCCATAGGCCCGTCGGAGCGTTGGCACATCCAGGCTTGCCCCGGTCGCGAGTAGGCCATCGGGGCCCGCGCTCGCCGGGGAAGGAAAGGCCCTGGGTGCCGGCGGAAGCCAGGGGAGGCTGCGAGGTTGACCCATCGCCTAGTCCCGTCGCGAAGCGCCCCCCGCGTCAAGAAAGCGTTCGGCGTCGAGGGCAGCCATGCAGCCGAAGCCCGCGGACGTGATGGCCTGGCGATAGTGGCTATCGGCCACATCACCGGCAGCAAACACCCCGGGAACGCTGGTCGCTGTCGCCATGCCATCGAGGCCACTTTGCGTAATCAAGTAGCCTCCGCGCATGGCCAGCTGGCCCTCGAACATGCCCGTATTGGGCGTATGGCCAATGGCGATAAATACCCCGTCTACGGCAATCTCTTCCTGTTCCCCGCCGGCCCCGGCGAGGCGCAGGCCCGTTACGCCAGCCTCATTACCGAGCACCTCATCGAGGGTGCGGTGCCAGTGGGGAATGACCTTGCCTTCGTCCATGCGTGCGAAGAGGCGATCCTGAAGGATTTTCTCAGCGCGCAGGCCATCCCGCCGATGGACGAGATGCACCTCAGAGGCGAGGTTAGCCAGGTATAGCGCCTCTTCCACGGCGGTGTTCCCGCCGCCAATGACGGCCACGGGCTTATTTCGATAAAAGAAGCCATCGCAGGTGGCGCAGGCGGAAACACCCTTGCCCTTAAAGGCCTCTTCCGAGGGTAAACCGAGATAGCGTGCCGAAGCCCCCGTGGCCAGAATTAGGGCGTCGCAACGGTAGGCTTGGCTATCGCCCTGAAGCGTGAAGGGGCGCTCGCTTAAGTCGACGGCGGTTATGTGGTCGAAAATTACTTCCGTACCGAAGCGCTCTGCATGGGCTTGCATGTCCATCATGAGACCCGGACCTTGGAGCCCTTCGGGGCCACCGGGCCAGTTGTCCACATCGGTGGTGGTGGTGAGCTGCCCGCCCGCTTCCAGGCCCGTAATCACCGTGGGCGAGAGGCCCGCCCGGGCAGCGTAAACCGCTGCGGTCCAGCCCGCGGGGCCGGAGCCGAGAATAAGTAGGCGGCGATGTAGCGGTTCGCTCACGGGGTGCTCCTTGCGGTGATTTTTTCCGGCGCGAAGCATAACGCGATTTCCCCGACGACGCAGGCGCCTGGCCAAGCCCGAAGGCTAAGAATTTGATCTCTCAAGAAGAAATGACGGGGCGAGGGCGCCTTTCGTATACTGCCCCTTGAGCTTCCCAAAGGAGTAGAGCGTGCCGCAGCGAACCCCGGGGCGGGTAATCAATGCAGAGCCCGAGCGCCAAGGGCTTTTGACGTCGGCGCATCGTGGGCTGCGGGAGGCGGCGCTCATCTTCGCCCTGGCGGCGGGAGGCTGGTTCCTTCTGGCCTTGCTCAGCTACGCCCCGGCGGACCCGGGCTGGTCCCATGGTACGGGCGGGGAGGGGGTGCAGAACCTCGCTGGCGCGACGGGGGCCTTTGCCGCCGACGCGCTCCTGTCCCTATTCGGCTGGTTTGCGGGGCTCCTGCCCCTCAGTTTCCTGGTGCTGGCCGTGCTGCAGTTCCGAAGCCGTGCGCTGATTTTTGCGGTGGAGCGTGCGGTGCTGGGTCTCCGCGCCCTGGGTTTCTTCATTACCTTGGCCTCGGGATGCCTGCTGGGTGCCCTCAGCGAGAGCGTTGCCTCACCCTTACCCAGCGGCGCGGGGGGCATTCTAGGGCGCTTTCTCGTCCTGCAAAGCAGTCAGGCCCTGGGTACCCCAGGGCTTTCTCTTCTGGGTTCGGCGCTCTTTCTGCTTGGCGTCACCCTTTTCACCGGCCTGTCCTGGTTTACCTTGCTTGCGCGGACGGCGGCGCTTCTGTCCGCCGGGGCAATGGGCCTTAGGGCGGCCATCCAAACACGCCTTGACAACCTTAGGGATCGCCGGGCAGCCAAGGCCCAGGCGGCGGTACGCCGGGCCCGTATCGATCAGGAGGTCGAGCGACGCCAAAATCGTCGTCCCGTAGAGATCGAGGCGCCAAAACCCAAAATCGAACCCAGTCCTCGGGCCGAGAAGGAAAAGCAGCAAAAGCTTTTCACCCTTCCCGTGAGCGGTGAACTGCCGCCCCTGTCCCTGATGGATGAAACGGACCCGAAGGATCACCGAGCCCTCTCGGAGGAAGCCCTTAAGCGCATGGCCGACCGCTTAGAGCTCAAGCTTCGGGAGTTTGGCGTTGAGGCGGCGGTGGTGAAGGTGCATCCCGGCCCGGTCATTACGCGCTTCGAGATTGAACCGGCCGCCGGCGTGAAGGTGTCGCGTATTTCCGGCCTCGCGAAGGATCTGGCCCGAGCCCTCGCCGTGATCAGCGTCCGGGTGGTGGAGGTCATTCCCGGGAAATCCACCATGGGCATCGAAGTGCCCAACGAGGATCGCGCCGTGGTACGGCTTCGGGAGGTGCTCGCCAGCAGCGCCTATGAGCGAGCGCCTTCGAAGCTTGCCTTGTGTTTGGGCAAGGATATTTCTGGCCAGCCCGTGGTCGCGGACCTTGCACGCATGCCCCACCTTCTGGTGGCCGGAACCACAGGGTCGGGGAAATCCGTGGGCGTGAATGCCATGATTCTCTCTCTGCTCTACAAGGCGACGCCGGAGGAAGTGCGCCTCATCCTGGTCGATCCCAAAATGCTCGAGCTATCGGTCTATGAGGGCATTCCTCACTTGCTCACGCCCGTGGTGACGGACATGAAGGATGCGGCGGCTGCGCTCCGCTGGTGTGTGGCCGAGATGGAGCGCCGCTATCGTCTCATGGCGTCCCTTGGCGTCCGTAATATGGCCGGTTTCAACCGCAAGGTGTCGGACGCCGCCAAGCAGGGGGAGCCGCTGAAGGATCCGCTCTGGAAGCGGCCCGAGGTGGTGCTTGAGGGGGATGTCCCGGAGGCCCCGGACCTCGAGACCCTGCCCGCCATCGTGGTGGTCATCGACGAGTTCGCCGACATGATGATGATCGTGGGCAAAAAGGTGGAAGAGCTCATCGCGCGCATTGCCCAGAAGGCCCGGGCGGCGGGCATTCACCTGCTCTTGGCCACGCAGCGCCCCTCCGTGGATGTCATTACGGGTCTGATCAAGGCCAATATTCCGACGCGGATCAGCTTCCAGGTGTCTTCCAAGGTCGATTCTCGAACCATCCTCGATCAGGGCGGCGCAGAACAGCTTCTGGGCCACGGGGATATGCTTTACCTGCCCCCGGGGACGGCCGTGCCAGAGCGCGTTCATGGCGCTTTCGTCGGGGACGACGAAGTGCATCGCGTGGTGGCCGATTGGAAACAGCGCGGTACCCCGAACTATCTGGAAGAGGTGCTTTCCGTAACCGCGGACATTGACACCTTGGCGGCCAGCGGTGGGCAGAATACGGGTGGGGATACGGAGCAGGACGATCCCCTCTACGATGAAGCCTGCGCCTTTGTGCTGGAAACGCGCCGCGCCTCGATCTCCTCGGTGCAGCGAAAGTTACGCATTGGCTATAACCGCGCGGCGCGGCTCATTGAGGCCATGGAAGCCGCTGGCGTGGTCAGCGCCATGGATGCGGCCGGCGGCCGGGAGGTGCTTGCTCCCGGGCCCCAGGGGGACGGCTAGCCATGGCGCCCCAGGCTCCGTTGCGCATCGCCGTTTGCTGCCTGTTCGCTCTGCTAGCTTTCGTCCCCGGGGCTCAGGCCGAGCCCGCCCCCGAAGAGGGCCTGCAGGCATCCGGCCCATGGGTGACCGGAGCCGCGGCTCGCGCGGCGCTGGAGGCGCGTCTCGCCACGCTCACGCCCTTCGAGGGGACCTTCCACCAAACCCTTGAAGACAGCTTTGGGCAGCGCCTAGGGGAAAGTGCGGGCGAATTCGCCCTTGAGCCAGGCGCCGGTTTACGGTGGCTCACCCACAGGCCCTACGAAGAGGCTCTCGTGGTCAATGACGCCGGCGCATGGCTCTGGGATCCGGCCCTGCAGCAGGTTCTTCGGCGTCCCAAGGACGACCTTCTTCAAACGCCTGCAGCGCTGCTTTTGGGGCTGGACCCGGACTGGCTCGATGGCTATGTCATCTCCCGCAGCACGGCTCAGCCGACGCTTGACCGTTACCGTCTGGCGTCGCTTTCCCAGGGACTGGGCCCTGCCACCCTGAGCCTCACCTGGCTTGAGGAGGCGCTTGCGCTGCTAACGGTGGAGGAGGGCAGTGGCCAACGCCTTCAGCTGCGCTTTGAAGCGCTTAGGCCTCGGCCTTCGGCGCCGGACGATTTTGTCTTCATCGTTCCGGAAGGGGCTGAACTGCTAGATGAAGCGGCGCCGTGACCGACCTCTTCGGCGGGGAAGAGGCCTTTGGCGCCCCGCTCGCCGCCCGGCTGCGTCCCGAGCGAATCGACGAGATGGTTGGGCAGGCCCATCTCCTGGGCCCAGAGCGCCCTCTTCGGCGCGTGCTGGAGAAGGGCCGGCTCCACTCCATGATTTTCTGGGGGCCCCCGGGAGTGGGAAAGACCACCCTTGCGCGGCTCCTCGCGGAAGCCACGGGGGCGGAAATGATCGCGCTCTCCGCAGTCATGGCGGGAGTGAAGGATGTGCGCGAGGCCGTAGACCGGGCCGCCCAGCGACGAACCCAGGGCCACCGCACGCTGCTCTTCATCGACGAAGTCCATCGCTTTAATAAGGCGCAGCAAGACGCCTTTTTGCCCTTTGTGGAGGACGGCACGGTGGTGTTTGTGGGGGCCACCACGGAGAACCCCTCCTTCGAGGTGCGCTCCGCGCTTTTATCCCGCACCCGGGTCTATAAATTGCGCCCCTTCGACGACGACGCCTTCGCGGCCCTGTTGGCTCGCGCCTTGCCCGAGCTGGGCCCAGGCGCTGCGGTTTCCACCGAGGCCCAGCGGGCACTGGTGCAGGTAGCCGATGGCGATGCCCGTCGCTATTTGAACCTGCTCGAGGTGGCTTTCGATCTCCTTCCCGATGACCCCGAGCGGACCCTCACGTTGGGAACGGTGAAGGATCTCCTCGAAGACAGCACGCGGCGTTTCGATAAGGGCGGCGACGCCTTTTATGATCAGATTTCCGCTCTGCACAAAGCGGTGCGGGGCTCCTCCGTGGATGGGGCCCTGTATTGGCTCGCGCGCATGATCGACGGCGGTGCCGATCCGCTCTACCTCGCCCGGCGGCTGGTGCGCATGGCCAGTGAAGATATCGGCAACGCCGATCCGAAAGCGCTGAGCCTTACCCTTGATGCCTGGCAGGTGCAGGAACGCTTGGGGGCGCCGGAGGGGGTGCTTGCGCTGGCGCAAGCGGTCACCTATCTCGCGCTCGCCCCCAAAAGCGCTGCCGTATACCAAGCCTTCAAGGCAGCCCAGGCGGATGTGCGCGAAGCCGGCTCGCTACCCGTGCCCCTGCATTTGCGCAATGCCCCCACGGCACTCATGAAAGCGGAAGGCCATGGCGCCGATTACCGCTATGCCCATGATTATGACGATGCCTTCGTGCCCGGTGAGCGCTACTTACCTGGCGGTCTCGCCGACCGGCGCTATTACGTTCCAACGGAACGGGGCTTCGAGCAGCGCCTGGGAAAAAAGCAGGCTTTTCTCGATGCTCAGAACACAGCGAGCGCTTGGCAACGGGGCCCGGAGGAGGAAGAGGGGGCGATCTAGCCCGTCCCCCTGTACCATAACGCTCTTTTTTAACGCCCAGCCTTTCCGGAGTTCCCATGCTCGATCCGAAGCTTATTCGCAGTGATCTCGACGCCGTGGTGGCGGCCCTGGGCCGACGCGGCTTTGTGGTCGACCAGGCGCGGCTTGGGGAACTGGAAGCGCAGCGTCGGAGCCTCCAAGCGGCGCTAGAAACGCTTCAGGCGGAGCGCAATAGCCGCTCCAAAGCCATTGGCGCGCTTATGAAGCAGGGGGATCAAGCGGCCGCGGAGGCTGCCAAGGCAGACGTGGGCCGCCTCAAAGCGGAACTCGACGCGGTGGAGGCCCAGCACCGAGAGGTGGCCGAAGCCTTCGAGGCGTTGCTGCTGCAAATGCCCAACCTGCCCGCGGAGGCCGTTCCCGACGGCCGGGAGGAAAGCGACAACGTGGAGGTGGGCCGCTGGGGTACGCCTCGGCAATTTGCCTTTGCGCCCCGGGATCATGTGGATTTAGGACACAGCCTCGGCGGCATGGATTTCGAGGCCGCAACAAAGCTCACGGGCAGCCGATTTGTGGTGCTTTCCGGAGGCTTGGCTCGGCTTCATCGGGCTCTTGCCCAATACATGCTTGACCTGCACACGGGCAGTCACGGCTACGAAGAGGTCAACGTGCCCGTGCTGGTCAACAGTGATTCCATGCAGGGCACGGGACAGCTGCCGAAGTTTGCCGAAGACTCCTTCCAGCTCACGGGAGAAGCGGGCTACTGGCTTGCCCCGACGGCAGAAGTACCCGTCACCAACCTCGTGCGCGGTGCGCTCCTAGCGGAGGAAAGCCTCCCTAGGGCCTTCGTCGCCCACACCCTGTGCTTTCGCAGCGAGGCGGGCAGCTACGGTAAGGACACCCGGGGCATGATTCGTCAGCACCAGTTCGAGAAGGTTGAGCTGGTTCACGTGACCCGTCCTGAAGATTCCTGGGCCACCTTTGAGGCGCTCGTGGGCCACGCCGAAGCCGTGCTCCAGGGCCTCGAGCTGCCCTATCGAAAGATGCTTCTGTGCAGCAGGGATCTGGGCTTCTCCTCGGCTCAAACCATCGATCTTGAAGTCTGGCTGCCGGCCCAAGACTGCTATCGAGAAATCTCGTCCTGCTCGAATTTCCTCGATTTTCAGGCCCGGCGCATGGGCACCCGTTTCAAGGAGGCGGGGGCTAAGCAGACCACCCTGGTGCACACCTTAAACGGTTCGGGGCTGGCCATTGGTCGCACCCTGGTGGCGGTGCTGGAGAACTATCAGGAAGCGGACGGCCGCGTGCGCATTCCCGAGGTGCTGAAGCCCTACATGGGTGGCTTAGAGGTGCTGAAGGCCGGCGCCTAGAGGCAGTGGGGCGGCTTCGCGAGGCCGGCGTATTTTGCGACGGCCTTGGCGGGGGCGCCGCCGAAGCACTTCATCAGGGCCAGGCTTGTGCCCAGCTCCGCTCCCAGTTCGGCCTTCACAGCGCGGACAAGGGCGCGATTATTCGGCGCAATCCCGTAGCGATCGTAGAAGGCCTGCACGAGCTCGATAACCGCCCAATGGTCCGCTTCCAGCGTAAGGCCGTCGAGGGCCGCAAGCTGCGCCCCGACGGAGCGGTTCCAGTTTGCCCGGTCGAGCAGGAAGCCTTCCCCATCGCGAGGCGGCAGGGCGCTTTCATCGAGCTTAGTCGACAAGGCTGCGGCTCAGCGTGACTACCCGCGCGGCCTCGGCAACCTTTGCGACAAAGTCTGCGTCGCTTAAGGTTTCGAAGGGGCTCGCGCTGAAGCCCCGGACTTCGCAATCCGCCTCCAAGGCCCAGCAAGCCACGCCCTGGGGAACCGTTAGCGCCCGGTTATAAACCCCCTCTTCAAGCAGCAAAAGGCCATCGCCGGCCTCAAGGCGTTCCGCAAGGGCCGCGCCGTCGCGCACCCGGTGGGGTAAGAGAAATAAGGTTTTCAGCGCCATCAGTAGGTCAGCACCAGGCCGGCGTCTCGATACAGGGCCCGGAGCGCCGCCGCATCGAGTACGGGTCCCGGAAGGCGCAGGGCGTTCTCAGCCAAACCGCGCCGCGCGAGGGCGGGGCCGGCGACAAAGCACCGCTCCACCTCAAAGGCGGGGAGGGCTTCCAGAAGTTGGCTGTGATTGCGCACGCCGAGGGCCGTGCCGTCCTGGTTCGGCAAAAGCTGAAACACCCCGTCACCGTCGAAGAGCAGGGTAACGGGCATCTCGAGGGCTGCTGCGGCCATGGCCGTGTCGAGGGCCTCTGCGGCGCTGCTGCGCCCGTAGGGGGGACTCTGGCTGACGATGAGCAGGGATTTCACAGGCTCACCCCAAAGGTCAGCAGGCGATCCGCGCTCTGGGCCTCCGAAAGAAAGGTGGCCAAACCGGCAAGCTCGAAGGGTGGGGCCAGGGAGGCTGCTTCAAGCCCCTGGCGCATCGCCTCCCCTGCATCCAGCACGCCGCGTCGCAAGGCCGAGGCGGCACATAGGTAGAGCGGAAAAGCGCCCTGGGCAGCGGCCGCGGCCCAGCGGGCGGGCAGCTGCGCTTCATCCTTCGGCGGGCGGCGAAAGGCATGCCCAAGCTGAACGCCGTCGCCTTGAAAAAACACGCAGCTTACGGCGTGCTCCGAGGCCACGGCAGCTTCTGCAAAGCGCAGCGCACTTAAGGCCGCAGGGCTCGAAGTTGGATCGGCTTGAACAAGGAGCGCGAAGCGCATGGGCTTGCGGCCGGGGCTGAGCCCCGGCCGAGGATCGAGCTTAGTCGTCGCTGCCCATGCCTGCGAAGGACAGCAGGGACAGGAAGACGTTGTAGAGCATGACGTAAAGGGTAACGGTGGCGCTGATGTAGTTGCGCTCACCCCCGTGAATGATCGCGCTGGTTTGGAAGGCGATCATGAGCGAGCAGATCCCCAGCATCATGGCGGATACGGTCATGGCCAGGGCGCTAATCTCCATGAAGATATTGGCGATGGCGGCCACGAAGGCGATGATCATACCAATCATGAGGAACCGGCCCATGCCGCTTAAATCCTTTTTCGTCACCAAGGTGTAGGCGCTCATGGCGAAGAAGATGGCCGCCGTGCCGCCAAGGGCCATGACGATGGTCCCCGTGCCCCGGAACTGCAGGTAGGCATTGAGGATCGGGCCGAGCGTGAGACCCATGAAGCCAGTCAGAGCAAAAGTGAGGACGATGCCCATGCTGCTGTGCTTGGTCTTGTCAATGCCCCAAAGAAGACCGAAATAGGGAATGATCATCCAGAATCCGAGGTAGGGCACATTCAGGGCCATGGAGGCCATGGCCGTTACGGCGCTGAAGGCCACGGTCATGGCAAGCAGGGCGTAGGTATTGCGCAGCACCTTAAGAGCGCTGGGGTCCAGGGCCGTGGATAGACCGGTTGCCACGGCGCTCGCGGTTGCGATGCGGGAGTTCGGTCGACGCTGATCCATGAGAATCCTCTTCTGTTTATTCACAAGGCGAGGGCAGCGCCCTCAGAGGCCTATATACGGTGAAGCTTAGAACCATGCAAGGGGGGAAAAGTTCCCGAGGCAGCGCGCAGGGCGCCGGCTTTCTCTATACTAGCGCTTCCGGAGAGGTGGCTGAGCGGTTGAAAGCACCGGTCTTGAAAACCGGCGTGGGTTAATAGCCCACCGTGGGTTCGAATCCCACCCTCTCCGCCACGCTTCATCCAAGCCCTAGCGATACTTCCCCTCGGCTTCCCGAACCTTCTCAAGGTAGCGACGCGTTTCCGCAAAGGGATGACGCGTGGTGAGCGCTGCGTACACCTCGGCGGAGGATAAGCGATTGATTTCGGCAACGGCGCGCTTCGGATCCCGGTGGAAGGTGCGGAGCGCCGTGGAGACACCTCCGTTATAGGCGGCGATGGTGGCAAAGCCGCGGCTGGCGCTGTCGGCAATGGCCTTAAGGTAAAGATCATCCACAAGGTGCAGGTACGCGCTGCCCACGTCGATATTGAAATCGGGTTTGAAGAGCTGGTCCCGCGTCGGCTCGCCCGGTTGGCGCTTCACCTTCTCGAAAACATCCCGTCCCGCCGTGGCGGGCACCACTTGCATCAACCCATAGGCCTGGGCTGCGCTCACGGCGTAGGGGTTGAAGGCGCTCTCCACTTCGATGACGGCGTAGATTAGGGAAGGCGGCACGTTGTACCGGCGCGCGCTGGCGAGCACGCTTTCCGCGTAAGCTTTTTCCCTTAGGTGGAGATGATCGTCTACGAGGGCAACGCGCACGCTGTGGAGGGTCCGACTGGGGTCCTCGGGGCGAACGCCGGGGACGCGCTGGGTTTTCAGCGCTGTAGCCAGGAGCCGGTCGGCG
>JADHNU010000043.1 GCA_016779325.1 Pseudomonadales bacterium | reverse complement strand
GGAAACGATTCGCCTTGCCCTGGAAGCGGCGGAGACGGGGCATGTGGTGTTTGCCACGCTCCACACCCAGTCCGCGGCAAAAACCATCGATCGGCTTATCGACGTATTCCCTGGTGCGGAAAAGGCTATGGTGCGAACCCTTCTGTCCGAGTCCCTTCAGGCCGTGATTTCCCAAACGCTGTTGAAAAAGCAGGGTGGAGGGCGGGTGGCGGCTCAGGAGATCATGCTGTGCACGCCCGCCATTCGGAATCTGATCCGGGAAGACAAGGTCGCGCAAATGTACTCGGCTATCCAGACCGGCGCGGAGCACGGCATGGTCACCCTCGATCAAGCCCTAGAAAAGCTGGTGAGGGCGGGCACGGTGGACGCGAAGGTCGCGCAGCGCTACGCCCGCTTCCCCGAAACCTTTCAGGATCCCGTGGCCCGAAGATAATCCTCAAGGATGACCCGGGCCGCTTCCCCGTGGCGGGCGTTGCGAGCTTTTTCGGGCAGGCGCTCGCTGGCCTCGCGGCTTGAGAGGCGCTCATCCTGGAGGCTTACGGGGAGCCCGAAACGACCCTCTAAGCGGCGAGCAAAACGGCGAGCCTTAGCGCTCATCTCGCTTTCGGACCCATCCATATTCAGCGGCAAGCCGACGATCAGGCGGACCGGCCGCCATTCATCAAGCAGCGCGGCCACCGCTTCCCACTTCGGCGCGCCCTCCTGGGCGGGCAGCGCGCTTCCCGCGGTGGCGCTCGCCGTAAGATGCTGCCCCGTGGCCCAGCCGATGTAGCGAAGGCCGAAGTCGAAGGCCAGGAGTAGGCCGGCTTCAGCCATGGCCGGGGGCCCCGGGGAACAGGGCCAAGTTGATACCGAGGCTTTCGGCGGCCCGGATGCGGCGCGTTTCCAGGGGCGCTTCAAACAGGGTGGTGAGGTCGGCGGGGCAGGAGAGCCAAGCGTTGTCGGCCATTTCCTGCTCCAGTTGCCCTTCCCCCCAGCCCGCATAGCCCAGGCAGACAAGAAACTGCTCTGGCCCCTCGCCCTGGGCGATGGCGGAAAGCATTTCCCGCACCGTGCTTAGAGCCAGGCCGGGCTGAAGCTTCACCGTTGCGGGAAGGCAGCAGTCGTCGCTATGGAGCACGAACCCCCGATCCCGCTGCACGGGACCGCCGTCCAGGACGGGCACGTCGCGGTGGGCCCCGCCTTCAATGGCGAGCTGATCGAAAATGCCCCCTAGGGTGACGCCTTCGAGGGGGCGGTTGATAACCAGGGCGAAGGCGCCCTCGTCATTGTGCTCGCAGAGATAGCTCAGGGTGCCGCCGAAGTAGTCTTCGTCGAGCCCGGGCATGGCGATGAGAAACTGATGTCGCAGGTCCATCGCACCATGATAGGCGTGAGGCCTTGCCCTCGCCAGGGACTCACCGGTTTTAACGGGTCCGAAAGGTGAAGTCGCGCACCACTTCTAGGCGGTCCTGCGCCCCGAGGGCGTGGGGGAAGGGCAAATAGGGGTGGGCCTGGCGGACGATGGCGAGGGCCGCTGCGTCGACCGCGGGATAGCCGCTGCCGATCACCACCGAGAGCGCTTCTAAGCGCCCATCCCGGGCCAGTACGGCGCGCAGGCGGAGTTTTACCTCGCCCACGGCCGCTGTGCGGGCCGCGGGGGGAAAGTTGAGCGTCCCCAGGCGCTCGATACGCTCGCGCCAGCCCCGAAGATAGGCGGCTTCTGTCGCCGTTAACACCGAACCCGGGCCCAGGCGTCGAGGGCGTTCGGGGTCTTCGCTGTAGCGGCGCGCGGCGGCTAGAAAGGCGTCGAGGGCCAGAGGCGTTGCCTCCTGCAACGCGGGTGCGGGCACCGCTGCGGGGGAGGGCGCCGTTGCGGGGGTCGGCGTTGGGCTTACGGCCTTGGGCGCCGCAGAGGTTTCCCTAGGCGCTGCGGGGCTGGGCGTGGGGACGGAGGCGCGGCGCAGTTGCAGGGGGATTCTGGTGGCCGGGGGTGGCGCGGCCACGGTGGCCGCAAGGGGCGGTGCGAGGGGGAGCACCAGCGCGCCATGGCAGCCGAGCGCCAGCACCAGCGCAAGGGCGAGGCGCCGCCAGTCCTGTCGCCTCGCCTCCATCGGCCGCTCGCTAGGGCAGGGCCGTCAGACGTTCCGCGATCGCATCGAGGAAATCCCCGGCAATGTCGAGGCCGCACTGGGCATCGAGTTCGCGGATACAGGTTGGGCAGGTGACGTTGACCTCGGTAAGGTGCGTGCCGATGACGTCTAGGCCCACAAAGCTCAGGCCTCGACGCTGGAGTTCGGGGCCTACGGCTTCAGCGATTTCCCGGTCCCGCTCCGTCAGGGGCCGCGCTTCCCCCCGTCCGCCGGCGGCCAGGTTGCCTCGGCTTTCTCCCGCGGCGGGGATACGGGCGAGCGCGTAGGGTACGGGCTTACCTTCGATCATGAGGATGCGCTTATCGCCATCCTTGATCTCGGGGAGGTAGCGCTGAGCCATAATTTGCTGCGTGCCGCCTTGGGTGAGGGTTTCGATGATGACGGAGAGATTGGCGTCACCAGGCTTCAGGCGAAAAATGGATGCCCCGCCCATGCCGTCAAGGGGTTTCATCACCACGTCGCCGTGCTCTGCGGCAAAGGCGCGGAGGAGCTCGGCGCGCTTGCTGACGATCAGGGGGGGCGTGAATTCGCTGAAGGCCGTGGCGAAGAATTTCTCGTTGCAGTCCCGAAGGCTGGCGGGCCGGTTGAACACGGGCAGGCCGGCGGCCTCTGCGCGTTCTAACAGGTAGGTCGTGTAGATATACTCCATGTCGAAGGGCGGATCCTTGCGCATCAGAACGCCGCTGAAGCTGGCCAGGGGGCGAGGCTCCGCATCCCCAAGGCGCCAGAAGGGATCGGCGTTGAGGTCGACCGTGAGGGGCGCGGCCAGGGCAAGGACCTCGCCGTTCGCGAAGTAAAGCGCGTCCTGTGTGATGCTAAAGACGCGCCAGCCCCGGGCTTGCGCGGCAACGCACATGGCGAGCGTGGAGTCTTTTTTCTTCGAGAGGCCCGCAACGGGGTCCATAACGATGGCGAGGTCGATCATGGTGAGCGCACCCAGGCAAAGAATGCCGCGGAGCGTAGCCGGCCCCCCTTCCTGGGGCAAGGGAGGGGAGGACGCGTTACTCGTGCGGCTCGCGCCGGGCACGCCGCGCCTACGGATTCCCCAGGCCGCGCTCTACGGCGTGGCGACGCCCGAGGCCTGGCTCAAACCCGAGGCAGCCTACCCCTGGAACTTGGGTTATGCCCTGGCGGGGGGGCAGCCTTGGCTCGTTCAGGCGCCCAGCGCCTATCTCTGGGGAAAGCGCGGCAAGCCCCGAAGTCTCCTGCTTCTGGCGGAGGGGCGCTTGGCCCTGGCCGCCGAGCGCGTTTTGGCTTGGACGGCTCTTGCGGCTAAAGCCCCCGGCGAGGCGACGGAGGAGGACCCCTTGCTCCCTTTGTCCGCCCTGCTGGCTGATCCGGCCTTTAATCCTTTTTGTGGAGTGGCGCATGACCTCAGTTGAGCGGTCCCTCCGCCAGCAGCAGCTTTGGTGGCGGCTCTTTTTACTCGCCCTGCTTCTTGCCGCCGCGGCAATTTTGGGGGCCCTGTTTCTGCGCAGTGGACCCCTCGCACCGCCGGCGCTGCGTTGGGCGGCTTTGGCATTGGCCCTCGCCCTTGCCCTTGGTGCGTGGTTGCTGCGAAGCACCCAGCAGGCCATGGCGGATGAGGTCGCCGCGGGGGAGTCGCTCCGACAAGCGGTGGCGTTGCTCGAGGGAAAGGTTCGGCATGCCGAAGCTGACCCCTCCGCGTCCTTCGACACCCTGCCCCTGCCGCCAAGCCTCCAGGGTCTTGGCGCGGCGCTGGAGGGGCTTCAGCGGCACCGGCGCCAGCAGGGGCAACAGCTGGAGCACTTGGTACAGAAGGGTCAGGTGCTGGTGGCGTCGCTCAGGACCCAGCGGGAGGCTGCGGAAAGGGCAAGGCGGGCTGCCATGGAGGCGGAGGGGGCGGCTGACGCCGCCTTAGGCAGGGTGCGCCAGGCGCTGGCGGAGGTTCGGGGGCGCGTCGATGCGGCGCAGGCCCTTTTGCGGGAGAGGAAAACGACCCGAGCGGCTCAGGCTTCCCTTGAGGAGGTGCTGCTGCCGCCGCTCGAGGCGGCAGCGCATCACGGTGAAGCCCTGGCTGAGGTGGCCAGCGGGCTTCACGGTTCTTTGGGTGTGCTCGAAGCCGTGCTGGAGGAGACCTTCGACGCCGTCGCCGAGCAGGCGGCGCTGGAGGTGGTTCAGGGTGCGCTCGGCGAGCCCCTGGATGCGGCGCTAGAGGCTTTGAGCGCGCTTCGGGACCCGCTGCAGCTGACCCAGCTCACCTTGGAGCAGCGAGGGGGCGCCTTGGCGGAGCAAGCGCCGGCGCTAACAGGCTTGCTCCAGGTCTTCATGGCCGAGCATGCGGATGATGCGACCCTCATGGCCGCCCTCGAGGCGGAGCAGGCAAGCTTCGCCGATGCGCTCGCCCTGGGCGAAGCGGCGCTGGAAGGCTTGGCGGAGCATTGGCCTCGGGCGGGGTCGGAAGCGGCGGACGAAGGGGCCTTGGAGTCCTTCGAAGGTGTCCTGGGAGCCGCGGGAGCGGTCCTGGGCGCGGAAGAGCGTTCCTAGCGGTGGCGCTGCCTTGGGACTTTCGTCGGGCGAGCGAGGCCGCCCTCGCTGAGGCCCGGCACGGCGGGGAACCCGCTCCCTGGGCCGCCCTCGCCTTGGTTGCCCTGGAACCCGAGGCTGAACTCAGCGCCGCGCTGGCGGAGGCCTGGGCCGACTGGCAGGGCGGGCCCGGGGGGCCTCAGGCCGAGGCAACTTTAGGCGCCGCCTTGGCTTCTCTGAGTCCCCGGGCCCCGCATCGCCTCTTTCGCCGCGCCTACACGCTGATTGTGGCGAACCCCAATCTCCTGAGCGCCCTTCTGCCGAATCTCTTCGTGGCTACGGTGGTACAGGGATGCCTGGATCGAGACCGCCCAGAAGCGCCTTGGGGGCGGGCGGTAGACGCACTCCTCGCCCTACCGCTGGACCGGCCCACGGACGCGCTGGCGGATCTTAAGCGCCTCGACGACGCCTTTTTTGACGCCACCAGCCCGAGCGCGACCGACGTCACCGCCCGTGGCCCCTCGGGCCCGGCCCAAGGTCTCCCAGTGATCTTAGAGCGCCTCGGCCCGGCGCCTGAGGAGGGGGTGCTTGCGTCCCTGCAGGCGGCGCTGGAGGCCTGTGAGCCCGTACCCGACGCCCATACCCCGCTTCCCAAGCGGCAACGGTGGGAGTGGGCCTGGGCCCTTGGCAATCTCGTGGCGCAACGGCGAAGTGGTGTGTTGCCCGCCGCCGCGGCGCTCGATGCGCGCTTGCCTGCGCTCCTGGCGGTCTTTACGGAACCGCGCGCTGCTCTGCCTGCACCGCTATTTGATGGGATTATCGAAGAGATTGATCTATGGGCTTCGGGGTTTGAGGCTGCGGCGGCGCCCTTGCCGCCGCCCCCCGAGCCTGAGCCTGAGCCCGAGCCCGTCGCCTTGCCCTCTCCCCTGCCCGCCGTGGACACGGCGTCGAGCGCTGCGCCTAGGGAGGGGTTTGGGGCCGCGGAGCTGACTCGGCTTCGTTCTGCCCTCGCGGGCCTCGAGGCCGAGGCCGCCGCTGGCACGCCGGCCCTGCGTCGGGCCCTGGGGCAGCTTGAGGCCACCCTAGCTCCGCTCCTCTGGCTTGAAGCGGCGGCCCTGAGCGAACGCTTTGGCCGCGTTGTTCTCTTCAAGGACCCGCTTGAAGCGGTGGAGCCGGGGCTGCTCGACGGCGTAGCTCACGCCGACGCCATGGACGGGGCAGAAGGGTTGTGCCTAAAGCTGGCGGGCGGGGAGCTAGGCCTTGAAGGGGGTGGTCGACGCCAGATCGTGCCGTGGCGTTGCCTTCGGCTGCAGGCGGCCGCGCTCCGCCTCGTGCCCGCGCCGCCGGGCGCTTTGCCGCCGAGCCTTTCCGTGCATGCGGTGCCGTCGGGTTTTGGCGCGGGCATGCCCCGGGCCCTGGGCATTACGGTCGTTGGGAAGGCGATGTTCTGGGTTTACCTGGCCTCACCCTCGGAGGGGCGGCCCGTCGACTAAAAGTCGCCCAGGAGGGTGGCGAGGGTGGCCAAGGCAGCGAGGGGAGCGGTTTCGGCCCGCAGGATGCGGTTTCCAAGCCGCCAGCGGTGGAAGCCTTGACCGCTGAGCGCCCCACATTCCCGCTCGCTCAGCCCCCCTTCCGGCCCGGTTAGGAGAACGATTTCCTCGGGAACCGGCGTTCCGAGCGTAGCCCGGTCCAGGGGGGCGCCCTCGGGATCGAGCACCAGCTTAAGGGGCTCCGAGCGCTGTTCGCTAAAGGCAGCGAGGGCAACGGGGGGGTGGAGTGCTGGTACTACGGTGCGGCCAGACTGCTGAGCGGCGTGGATGAGCACCCCTTCGGCGTGGGCGAGGCGTCGCGCCCCCCGGGGGCCGGTCTCAAACTTTACTTCCGTGCGCTCGGTTTGCAGCAAGGTGATTTCCGTAACGCCCAGTTCGCAGGCTTTTTGAAGCGCAACGTCTAGGCGCTCGCCGCGCAGGAGCGGCAAGCCAAGATGCAGCGCGCAGGGCGGTTCGGCGGAGCGGTCTTCGCGAGGCGGGCCGAGGGTCACGTTTCCCTGCATACCCACCACGTCGCAGAGCACGCCCTCGGCCACATGGCCCTGGCCGTCGAAGAGCACGACCGCATCGCCATCTCCTCGGCGCAGGACCTTAAGCAGGTGTCGGGCGGCCCCTTCGGGCAAGGGCGCAGTCTCCTCCCGCAAGGGTGCGGGCCAGTAAAGCCGGGGAACGCGCACCTTAAAAGCCTAGGCGGTTCAGGAGGGCCGTGGGCGCCTCCGCCTGGTTCATGGTGTAGAGGTGAAGCCCCGGGGCGCCGCCATCGAGGAGCCGCTCGCAGAGGGCGGTCACCACGTCGAGCCCGAAGGCCAGGAAGTCTTCAGCGCCTTCCTCATAGCTATCCAAGCGTCGATCCAGCCAGCGGGGAATTTCGGCGCCGCAGGCGCGAGAGAAGCGTCGGAGCCCCGCGCTGTTGGTGATGGGCATGATGCCGGGGACGATGGGAAGGGTGACGCCCCCGCCTTGGGCCCGCTCGCAGAAGTCGAAATAGGCGTCAGCATTGTAAAAGTACTGGGTAATCGCCCCATTGGCGCCGGCGGCGCACTTTTCTGCGAAGAACTTAAGGTCCGCGTCGGCCGAAGGGGCGTCGGGGTGAATTTCCGGATAGGCCGCCACCTCGATATGGAAATGGTCCCCCGCATGCTCCCGAACAAGGCTGACCAGCTCGGCGGCGTAGTGGAGGCGACCTGCGCCCACGCCCGAGGGCAGATCGCCACGCAGGGCAACCAAGCGTCGAATGCCGAGTTCGCGGTAGCGATCAAGCAGGCTTCGCACCGTATCCGGCGCGTCGCTGCCCATGGAGAGGTGCGGGGCCACGTCGAGGCCCGCCGCCACCATGGCTTCCACAGTCTTGAGCGTGCCGTCGCGGGTGCTACCCCCGGCGCCGTAGGTGACGGAGACGTAATCGGGGCCCCGGCTTGCGAGCTGATCCCGGACGGCCGCCAGCTTGCGCTCTCCCGCCGGCGTTTTCGGCGGGAAGAACTCAAGGGAAAAGGGGACAGTGCGGGCCATGGGCCTAGCGCGCAGCCCGGAGCGCGTCGGCCTTGTCCGTGCGCTCCCAGGTGAAGTCCGCTTCTTCTCGCCCGAAGTGGCCATAGGCCGCCGTGGCGCGGTAGATGGGACGCTTCAGATCGAGCATGGCAATCAGGCCCTTCGGGCGCAGATCAAAGTGCTCCCGCACCAGCCCAGCAATGGTCGCGTCGTCCACCGTGCCCGTGCCGAAGGTGTTGATGGAAATGGAGGTCGGATCGGCCACGCCGATGGCGTAGGACACCTGAATCTCGCAGCGCTTTGCCAGCCCCGCTGCCACGATGTTTTTTGCCACGTAGCGGCCGGCGTAGGCGGCGCTGCGGTCGACCTTGGAAGGGTCCTTCCCAGAGAAGGCCCCGCCGCCGTGGCGGGCCATGCCGCCGTAGGTGTCGACGATGATTTTCCGGCCGGTCAGGCCGCAGTCACCGACGGGGCCGCCGATGACGAAGTTGCCCGTCGGATTAATGAATACCTTGGTGGATGCGGTCATCCACTCCGCGGGCACCACGGGCTTGATGATTTCTTCCATCACCGCTTCCCGAAGATCGGCGAGGCTGATGGACGGATCGTGCTGAGTGGATAGGACGATGGCATCCACGCTCTGGGGGCGTCCGTCGGCATCGTAGGAGAAGCTCAGCTGGCTCTTCGCGTCGGGCCGGAGCCAGGGGAGGGTGCCGTTCTTGCGCACTTCGGCCTGCCGGGCCACCAGACGGTGGCTGTAGGTAATCGGCGCGGGCATGAGCACGTCCGTTTCGTCCGTGGCGTAGCCAAACATCAGGCCCTGGTCGCCGGCGCCTTGCTCATGGTCCGCAGCTTCGTCCACGCCCATGGCGATGTCCGCTGACTGAGCGCCAATGGCATTGATCACGGCGCAGGTTTCGGCGTCGAAGCCCATTTCGCTGGAGGTGTAGCCGATCTCGGCGACGGTCCGCCGCACGATGCCCTCGTAGTCCACGGCGCTGCCCTTGGGTAGGCGGATTTCCCCAGCCAGGACCACCATGCCCGTCTTCACCAGCGTCTCCACGGCGACCCGGGCATCCGGGGAAAGGCGGAGCATTTCGTCGAGAATGGCATCGGAAATTTGATCCGCCATTTTGTCTGGATGGCCTTCACTCACGGATTCGGACGTAAAAAGCTGGTACTCGGCCATGGAAGTCCCCTTCAAAAATGTCTGGTCGCCTGGGTGGAGTCCGCAAGGGGCGGTCCGTGGCGCAGCCGAAGAAATTGAGGCGAACATGCTATGCAAGGTGCTCTCGCCCTGCCTTGAGTCTTTCGCAACTCACCGTGAGGGCGCTGCATGGACTCACCGCCGTTGCGCATCCCCTAAGGGGCTGGGAAACTACGCGCCCTGCGCCCCCCTTGGTCCGGAGACCTGCCCCATGATTACTCGTCGAACCCGCGCCGACGCGCTACGCGTTTTGGCCATGGATGCAGTCCAACGTGCCAATAGCGGGCATCCCGGGGCGCCCATGGGCATGGCGGATATGGCCGAGGCGCTCTGGTGCGGCGTACTGAAGCATCATCCTGAGGTGCCCAGCTGGTTCGACCGCGACCGCTTCGTCCTGTCTAACGGCCACGCGTCCATGCTGCTCTACGGCCTGCTGCATTTAGCGGGCTATGAGGTCAGCCTCGAAGACCTCAAAAACTTCCGCCAGCTGCATGCGCCGACGGCAGGCCATCCTGAATACGGCGAGCTGCCCGGCGTGGAAACCACCACCGGTCCCCTGGGCCAGGGGGTTGCCATGGCCGTTGGCATGGCGCTGGCGGAGAAAATTCTGGCGGCGCGCTTTAACCGCCCGGGCTTCCCCCTAGTGGATCACCACACCTATGTCTTCCTCGGCGACGGCTGCTTGATGGAAGGCATTTCCCAGGAGGCGATTTCCCTGGCCGGCACCTTAGGCCTGGGCAAGTTGATCTGCTTCTATGATGCCAATGGCATCAGTATCGACGGAGAGGTGAAGGGCTGGTTTACGGAGGACGTCCCGGGCCGCTTCCGTGCTGCGGGCTGGGACGTATGGGATGACCTCGATGGTCATGACGGTGACGCCGTCGCCGCGGCGCTCGCCGCCGCTCGCAGCAGCGACCGTCCCGCGCTTCTTGTGTGCAAAACCCAAATTGGCTTTGGCTCTCCGGCAAAAGCGGGGACGGCTTCGGTGCATGGTTCGCCCCTTGGCGACGATGAAATCGCGGCCACTCGCGCCGCCCTGGGCTGGAACGAGCCCCCCTTCGTCATTCCCGACCCCGTGCGGGAGGGCTGGGATGGCCGGGCCCGGGGCGCCGAGGCCTACGCGGCGTGGTGCGATCTGAAAGCCCGCTACGCAGAGGCCCATCCCGAGGCCCACGCCGAGTTTGAGGCGGCGCTGGCTGCGGTGCCGGCCACGGTGCTTGAGGCGCTCACGGAGTTTGCGGCGGCGGCGCAAGGAGAAGGCAAGGCCCTCGCGACCCGGCAAAGCTCGAAGGCGGCCCTGGACGTCATCGCCGCGCGCCTACCCTCCCTCTTTGGGGGCTCCGCGGATCTGTCCGGCTCCAATGGGAGCCGCTTCGACGGTGCCCGGGTGGTGACCGCCGCGGCCCCCGATGGCAACTATTTCTCCTGGGGCGTGCGCGAGTTCGCCATGACCGCAGCCTGCAATGGCATGGCCCTACACGGCGGCCTCCTCCCCTATTCCGCCACCTTTCTTACCTTTATGGATTACGCCCGCAATGC
This sequence comes from Pseudomonadales bacterium, assembly GCA_016779325.1. Classification (GTDB taxonomy): domain Bacteria; phylum Pseudomonadota; class Gammaproteobacteria; order Pseudomonadales; family Azotimanducaceae; genus Salivita. The sequence continues at coordinate 9,539 of JADHNU010000043.1, read as the reverse complement.
GGTGCGCCTGGCGGCGCTCATGGGCGTGCAAAACATCTTTGTGTATAGCCATGACTCCCTGGCCGTAGGGGAAGATGGCCCGACGCACCAGCCCGTCGAGCAGCTCGCGACGCTACGCATGACGCCGGGGCTCGAAACCTGGCGGCCTTGCGATACGGTGGAAACGGCGATCGCGTGGCGGGAAGCGCTTGCCCGGGCTGAAGGCCCCTCGGCCCTCATTCTTTCTCGGCAAAACTTGCCCGTGCCGGGCCGGACGCCGGCGCAGGTGGCGGCGATTGCTGCCGGCGCCTACGCCCTAGAGGACGTCGAGGCGCCGGAGCTGGTGCTGATTGCGACCGGATCGGAAGTCGAGCTCGCAGTCGCCGCCGCGGCGGCGCTGCGAAGCGAGGGCCGGCAGGTGCGGGTCGTGTCCATGCCTTGCGTGGAACGCTTCCTTGCGTCCGACGCAATGGCCCAAGCGGCGCTCCTGCCGTCGGCCGTGCCCCGCCTCATCATTGAGGCTGCGCACCCCGCGCCCTGGTGGCGTTTAGCCGGTGCCCAGGGCCAGGTGCTTGGGGTGGATCAGTTCGGTGCCTCGGGTCCCGGGCCTGAAGTGCTCGCGGCCTACGGCTTTACCCCGGAAGCTGTCGCTGCGGCGGCGCGCAGGCTTTTAGACCGCTAGGAGGTTTCGGCGATGGCGCTCGCGTTTAAACGCATGACCGATTTGGACCTGGCCGGGCGCCGGGTACTGATGCGAGAGGACCTGAACGTGCCCGTGGAGGGGTCCACGGTGCGCAGCGATGCCCGCATCCGCGCGGCCCTGCCGTCCATTCAGGCGGCGCTTGCCGCCGGCGCGTCCGTGCTACTCGTCTCTCATTTGGGTCGTCCCACGGAAGGGGCCCATGCCGCCGAAGAGCCCGCCTATTCCCTGGCGCCCGTGGCCAAGCATTTGGAAACCCTGCTGGGCCAGCCCGTTCCCCTCTTGCCCTCCCTCGATGCGGCCCAGGCTCAGGCGCCAGCCCCGGGGTCCGTGGCGCTGCTAGAAAATATTCGCTGGGAAGTGGGCGAGAAGGCCGACGACGATGCGCTTGCGAAACGCCTTGCGGTCCTCTGTGATGTTTTCGTCATGGATGCCTTTGGCACCGCGCACCGCGCCCAAGCCAGCACCCACGGGGTGATGCGCCACGCGCCGGAGGTGTGCGCGGGTCCGTTGCTGTGCGCCGAGCTAGATGCCCTCGGGCAAGCCCTGCTGACTCCGGCGCGCCCCCTGGTGGCGATTGTCGGCGGCTCGAAGGTCTCTACTAAGCTGACCGTCCTTGAGCGCCTCGCGGAGGTGGCTGACCAGGTCATTGTGGGGGGCGGGATCGCGAACGCCTTTATCGCGGCGGCCGGCCACAGCGTGGGCGCGTCCCTGCTTGAACCGGAGCTGGTGGACGCCGCTCGGGCGCTGGCCGCAAAGGTCTCCATTCCCGTGCCGACCGATGTGGTGGTGGCCAAAGGCTTTGCCGCCGACGCGCCCCATCGTTGCTGCGCCGTGGATCGGGTGGAAGAGGACGAGATGATCCTCGACATCGGCCCGGCCACCGCTGCCGCTTACGGGGACCTGCTCGCCAAGGCCGGCACCGTGCTGTGGAACGGACCTGTGGGGGTGTTTGAGTTTCCTGCCTTCAGTGGAGGTACGGAGGCGTTGGCGAAGGCCATTGGTGCCAGCGCGGCCTTCTCCATTGCCGGGGGTGGCGATACGCTAGCGGCCATCGACCAGTTCGGCGTCGCCGAGCAAATGGGTTACATCTCCACGGGCGGCGGGGCTTTTCTGGAATTCGTGGAGGGCAAAACCCTGCCCGCGGTGGCGGCCCTGGCGGCGCGCGCCGAGTCGTGACGGCGGCGCCCGCGCCCTACCTTCTTCAGCCTCGAGCGCCCCTTCTGGAGGCGCGTTTCACCGCGCGCTTTGATCGTTTCATTGCCGAGCTCACGCTGGCTGATGGGCAGACCATTCGGGCCCATTGCGTAAACCCGGGTCGCATGGAAGGACTCGTTGTGCCCGGCGCCCGCGCCTGGGTATCCAGGGTCCCCGAGGATAGTAAGCGCAAACTTCGCTACACGCTGGAGCTCTTGGAAGTGGAAGGTCGGGTGATCGGTGCCAATACCGTTGTGCCCAATTGGCTCGCCGAGCAGCTGCTTCTTGCGGGCGTGATTCCCGGGTTAAGGCGTTTTCGCAGCCTACGGGCCGAGGTGCCCTACGGCACGAAGTCGCGCATCGATTTCTGGTTGGAGACGGCCACGGGGCCCCACCTGGTCGAGGTTAAGAACTGCCATTTGGTTTATCCCGACGGGCGCGCCTATTTCCCCGATTCCGTCAGCGCCCGGGCGACCGAGCATCTCGAGGCGCTCATGGACGTCGTCGAGGACGGGGCCAAGGCAACTGTGCTCTTCGTCATTCAGCGCGATGATGCAAAAGCCTTGCGTCCGAGCGATCTTCACGACCCCCGCTTTGCGGAAACGGCGCGCATCGCGGCAACCCGGGGGGTGAACTTTAAGGCCGTGGCCTTGGCGCCGGACCCTGGCGGCTGGACCGTTCTTGGGCCCCGCGCCGTAGACCTGAAGCCCTACGATGCGCAGAAGCTCGCGCCCTATCGGGCCGCCTTCGACGCCCACTCTGGTTGGCAGCGGGGACCCCGTGCTCCCAAGGCCCCGGCCGCGTTAGACTGACCTTCAATCCACTCGGAAGCGGAGTTTCTTCCCATGGCACTCATTACTTTGCGACAGCTCTTGGACCACGCCGCGGAAAACAGCTACGGCGTTCCCGCGTTTAACGTCAACAATCTGGAGCAAATGCGCGCCATCATGGAAGGCGCCGCAGCCACCGATAGCCCGGTAATTGTCCAGGCTTCGGCGGGCGCCCGGAAATATGCGGGTCCGAATTTTCTCCGCCACCTTATTCTGGCTGCGGTGGAAGAGTTTCCCCAGATCCCGGTGTGTATGCACCAGGATCACGGCGCCTCCCCGGCCGCGTGCCAGCAATCGATCCAGCTTGGCTTCAGCTCCGTCATGATGGACGGATCGCTGAAAGAAGATCAGAAAACGCCGGCGGATTACGATTACAACGTAGCGGTGACGGCGCAGGTGTCCGCCATGGCTCACGCCTGTGGCGTGTCCGTGGAGGGTGAGCTCGGCTGCCTCGGCTCCCTGGAGACGGGCACGGCGGGGGAAGAGGATGGCGTCGGTGCCGAAGGGACCTTAAGCCACGATATGCTCCTGACCGATCCGGAAGAAGCGGCCGCTTTTGTGGCTGCGACCAAGGTGGATGCTTTGGCGATTGCGATCGGCACCAGCCACGGCGCTTATAAGTTCTCCCGGCCACCGACGGGAGACATCCTGGCCATCGATCGAATCAAGGCTATCCACGCGCGCATTCCCACCACCCACCTGGTGATGCACGGCTCGTCCTCCGTGCCCCAGGATTGGCTTGAGATCATTAACCGCTATGGCGGTGAAATCCCGGAAACCTACGGCGTGCCCGTGGAGGAGATCCAGGAAGGGATTCGCCATGGGGTCCGTAAGGTGAATATCGATACCGACCTGCGCTTGGCCTCCACCGGCGCCGTGCGCCGTTTTCTTGCGGAAAACCCCGCGGACTTCGATCCGCGAAAGTTCCTTAAGGAGACCATGGTGGCCATGACCGCTATTGTGAAGGCGCGCTACGAGGCCTTCGGCACCGCGGGGCAGGCCAGCAAAATTACCCCGCTGTCCTTCGACGCCATGAGTGACCGCTACCGCGCGGGCAGCTTGGACCCGGTGCTGGCCTAGAACAGCACCCGGGTTTTGATGGTGCCGGGGACGGCGCGCAGACCCGCTAGGGCTTGCTCGCTATGTTCCGCATCGGTGTCGATCACCACGTAACCAATCTCCGGATTGGTCTGCAGCGTTTGGGCAGAAATATTCAGCCCGTTGTCTGAAAAAACGGCGTTAATGCCCGACATCACGCCGGGCACATTGCGGTGAATGTGTAGCAGTCGGTGAGAGCCTTCGTGCTGCGGCAGCGCCACCTCCGGGAAGTTCACGGAGCCCACGGTGGAGCCATTGTCGCTATAGAGCGCGAGCTTCTCGGAGACTTCCGCGCCGATGTTTTCCTGCGCTTCCATGGTGCTGCCCCCAATATGGGGGGTCAGGATGACGTTCTTCAGGCCCTGCAGTGGTGACTCGAAGCGGTCGTCGTTGCTTTTCGGCTCCACGGGAAAAACGTCGATGGCGGCGCCGAGGAGGTGGCCGCTTTTTAAGCGCTGAGCGAGGGCGTCGAGGTCCACCACTTTGCCTCGGGAGGCGTTAATGAGCACCGCCTTGCGCTTCATGAGGTCCAGGGCGGCGGCGTCGATGAGCCCTTCCGTGGCCTTGGCCGCGGGGACATGGCAGGAAACGACGTCCGCTTGCGCAAGCAAGCTCGGGAGGTCGTCGATCTGCTCTGCGTTACCAAGCTTGAGCTTCCGCATCACGTCATAGAAGCAGACGCGCATACCAAGCGCTTCGGCCATGACCCCGAGCTGGGCCCCGATGTTGCCGTAGCCGATAATGCCAAGGGTTTTCCCGCGCAGTTCGAAGCTGTCCGTCGCGCTTTTCTGCCAGCCCCCTTCATGGGCCATGGCGCTTTTCTCTGGCACGCCGCGCAGCAGCAGGATCGCCTCTGCAAGCACCAGCTCAGCCACGGAGCGGGTGTTGGAAAATGGCGCATTGAAAACGGGGATGCCCAGGTTCAAGGCGGCGGAGAGGTCCACCTGGTTTGTGCCAATGCAAAAGCACCCCACGGCGATGAGGCGCCGAGCCGCCGCGAGCACCTCGGCGTCAAGCTGGGTGCGGGACCGAATGCCCACCATATGGGCCTGGCTCACTTTCTCAAGCAGCGTGTCTCGATCTAGCGCGCCCTTAATTTGTTCGACGTTGTGATAGCCCGCCCGGGCGAAATTCTCCACCGCGGAAGCGTGAATACCTTCAAGAAGCACAATGCGGATTTTGTCCTTGGCTAAGGACGTGAAGGGGGAAGCCATGGGGGATCTCACGAGGGGGAGCAAGACCGAACATGGTAGCATAGGCGCCTTTCGCGCACAGGCCGGAGAGCCGCCCATGACCACCCCCCCCGCGCCCGCCTATTCCCTATCCCCCGCCGGCGCCGAGGCCCTCGCCGAGTGCTTTGGCGATCGCTATCGCACCGCGCCGGAGGACCTCGCCCATTGGGGCCGGGATTGGACGCGAAGCTTCCCCGTGGCCCCGAGCGCCGTGGTATTTCCCGAGTCTGAGGCGGAGGTGCAAACGCTCGTGCAGCTTGCCCGGACCCACGGCTTTAAGCTGGTGCCCTCGGGGGGGCGGACGGGCCTTTCCGGGGGCGCCGTCGCCCCCGCCGGCGAGGTGGTTGTTTCCTTCGATCGCATGAATAAGGTCCTTGCCTTCGATCCCGCAGGCCGTCTGCTGCGGTGCCAGCCTGGGGTGGTCGTGGCCGAGGTGGCGGCGCGGGCACAAGCGGAGGGGCTCTACTACCCCGTCGACTTTGCCTCCGCGGGCAGTGCGCAGCTTGGAGGCTCCGTGGCCACCAACGCGGGGGGCATTAAGGTCATTCGTTATGGCATGACCCGGAATTGGGTCGCGGGGCTCCGGGTCGTCACGGGCGCCGGAGACGTGCTGGAATTGGGCCGAGGCCTGGTCAAGGACAACACGGGGTACGATCTTAAGCAGCTCATGATCGGTTCCGAAGGCACCCTGGGCTTGGTCACGGAGGTCACCGTTCGCCTCACGAGCCCCCCGGGCCCCCTTCAGGTGCTTGTGTTGGCCCTGCCGGCGTTCCCTGACGTCATGAACGTGCTTGCCACCTTTGAACGCGCGGTGCCGGTCACGGCCTTCGAGTTTTTCTCCGACCTGGCCCTAGAGAAGGTGGTGGCCCGGGGGGATTTAAGCCGACCCTTCGCCGAGGCTGCCCCCTTCTACGCCCTCATCGAATTCGAAGGCGCTGAGGACGCCGCGCTCGACGCCTTTGAGCACTGCCTCGAGGCGGGCTGGGCCCAGGACGGGGTTCTGAGCCAAAGCGGTGAGCAGGCGGCGCGCCTCTGGCGCCTCCGGGAAGATATTTCGGAAACCATCTCGGCCTGGACGCCTTATAAAAACGACATTGCCGTCCCCGTGGCCGCCGTCCCGGAGTTTCTAGCGGCGGTAGATGATCGGGTGAAGGCGGCCTATCCCGATCTCGAGGTCGTGTGGTTCGGCCACATTGGGGACGGCAACTTACACCTGAATATCTTGAAGCCCGATAACGTCTCGCAAGAGGCCTTTTACGCCCGCTGTCACCAGGTATCGCCGGAGATTTTTGCTGCCGTGCAGGCCCTGGGGGGGAGCATCTCTGCGGAGCACGGCGTCGGGCTCCTGAAAAAGGATTACCTGCACTTCTCTCGAAGCGACGCCGAGCGGGCACTGATGCAAGGGCTCCGCCGCTGCTTTGACCCCGACGGGGTGTTGAACCCGGGTAAGCTGCTTTAGGGCCGGGCGCGCACGGTGACGCCGCTGGCGCCCGCGACAAAGAGCTGATCGGCCCGGCGAAGCGCGAATAGGCCATTGCAGACCACCCCGGGCCACTGGTTGATTTCCTTTTCAAGGGCCTCCGGATCGGTCATGGCGAGGCCCCGCACATCCAGCAGGGGATGCCCATTATCCGTCAGCACCCCCGGGCGCCGGACCGCTTGCCCGCCCAGGGCCTCTAGGGCCCGGACTAAGGGGGCCTCCGCCAGTTCGATGTATTCCAAGGGTAGGGGGAAGGTGCCGAGGACTTCGACGCATTTGCTCTCGTCCACGAGGCAATAGAAGGTTTCCGCGGCGCCAGCGACGATTTTCTCTCGGGTCAGGGCCGCGCCGCCGCCCTTGATTAGGGCCAGGTTGGGATCGGCCTCGTCGGCGCCGTCGATATACAGCGAGAGGCGGCCGCTCTCCTTTAACGTCAGCACGGGAATGCCGTGGCGCGCAAGACGCTCAGCCGAGGCCACGCTGCTGGCAACGGCGCCATCGAAGTGGCCCTTTAGGGCGGCGAGGGCGTCAATAAAGCAATTGGTGGTCGACCCGGTCCCAATGCCGAGAACCACTCCGCGGCCCAGCTTTGGCCGAAGAGCCTCGAGGGCGGCGGCCGCGGCCTGGCGCTTTTGCTCGTCTTGGGTCATGGCCTGTTCCCTTATTTCGGCGCTGGGAGGCGAAGCGTAGGCTGGCTCTGGGGAAAGGGAGTGTTTACTCTTGCGACCCCGAAGCCGCCGGCATGCTCATCATGCTTGAGCAAACAGTCAAGCGTATTCTCGAAGCCAAAGTCTATGACGTCGCGCAGGAGACCCCCCTTTCTCCGGCGCCCTTCCTGTCATCGCGGCTGGGCCAGGAGGTTTGGCTCAAGCGGGAAGACCTCCAGCCCATCTTCTCCTTCAAGGTCCGAGGCGCCTACAACATGATGGCGAACCTCTCGCCGGCGGCGCGTCAGTGCGGGGTGATCACGGCTTCCGCGGGCAACCATGCGCAGGGCGTGGCCCTGGCAGCGGCAAAGCTTGGCATCAAAGCCACAATCGTCATGGGCACCAACACCCCGGATATTAAAATCCGCGCCGTCCGTGCCCGGGGTGCGCAGGTGGTCCTCCAAGGCGATAGCTTCGACGAGGCGCGAACCTATGCTGAGCGGCGCATGCGCGAGGAGGGCCTCACCTGGGTGCCGCCCTACGACCACCCCCTAGTGATTGCGGGGCAGGGCACGGTGGGCATGGAGCTTTTGCGCCAGCACCCCGGCCCCCTGGATGCGATTTTTGTTCCCGTGGGCGGGGGTGGGTTGCTCGCGGGTATTGCCGCCTATGTGAAGTATCTGCGCCCGGAGATTAAGGTGATCGGCGTGGAGTCGGAGGGCTCGGCGTGCTTTGCCGCGGCCCGTCGTGCCGGCCGTCGTGTTCGCCTTCCCTTTGAGTCCCTCGATCTCTTTGCCGACGGCGTGGCCGTGGCGCAGATGGGCGAGCACACCTGGAAGTTGGCCCGGCGCTACGTGGACGATGTGGTAACCGTTTCCACGGACGAGATTTGCGCGGCGATAAAAGATGTTTTTGAGGACACCCGGTCCCTGGCTGAGCCAGCGGGTGCCCTCGCTCTGGCCGGCCTCAAAAAGTGGGCCGAAAGCGCCCCCCCGGGGCAGCGGTTGATTGCCATTCATAGCGGCGCGAACGTGAACTTTGATCGCCTCCGCCACGTGGCGGAGCGCGCCGAGGTGGGAGAGGCCCGGGAAGCTATTCTTTCCGTCACCCTGCCCGAGCGCCCCGGCGCCTTTCGGCGTTTCGCTAAGGTGCTGGGGAAGCGCGCGGTGACGGAGTTTAATTATCGCTACGCTCAGGCAGGGAGTGCCCAGGTTTTCGTGGGCCTGAAGACGGCAGAGCGCAGCGATCGCCCGGCCCTGGTCGCCCAGCTGCAAGGCGCCGGTTACCCGGTGGCGGATCTCACGGACAACGAGATGGCAAAGGTCCATGTGCGTCATCTCGTCGGCGGGCATCGGGCCGAGCAAATCCCCGAGTATCTATTTCGCTTTGAATTCCCCGAACGCCCCGGGGCCCTTGGGCAATTCCTTGGCGTGCTCGGCACCCGCTTCAACATTTCCCTGTTTCACTATCGTAACCACGGCGCCGCCTGGGGCCGGGTCCTCGTGGCCTTTCAGGCCTCGGAGCGCGATCGCAAGGCGCTACTTGCGGCCCTTCACGCCACGGGTTATCGCTTTTGGGAGGAATCCCACAACCCAGCCTACGAGGCGTTTCTCGCCTAGCTTGGAAACATGCGCCAGGCGCGGGGCGAGCAGCGCCACAGCCCCCGGTCCGTGACGATGGCGTCGACGGGCACGTCGTGGGCTGCCGGTTTCCAGGGCGCGCACTCCTGGAAGGCGTAGGCCACCCCTAGGCGAAAGGGCTGCCCCGGCAGCGTCGGGGCGAAGCTTGCGTCGTAGTACCCGCCGCCTCGTCCCAAGCGGTGGCCTGCACGGGAAAAGGCCACCAGGGGAATGAGCACCCAATCAAGGGTCCAGCTGGCTCGCAGCCCGGTGCAGGGCGCGGGAATGCCGAAGGCGCCGGGGCACAGGGGCGAGGGGTGGCCAAAGGTCAGGCGGGGCCGCTGGCAAAAGGGGTTGATACGCGGAAGGAACGTTTGCGTTCTTGGGCTGCCCAGGGCCTCGGCCAGGGGCGCCGGGTCCATCTCGCCATCATCGGGCAGGTAGAGCCCAAGGCGACGCGGCGGTTTGGGTAAGGCGCGGAGCAGCTGCGCTGCTGCAGCCTGCGCTGCCGCCTGTCGATCGCTTTCGCCTAGGCGCCGTCGCTGATGACGCAAGGCGCGCCGAAGCGCGCGCAACTCTGCGGCTTGGCTCATGAAAAATCCCCGGGAATGCCGCTGCTGACTGTGCCCTTGAACCCAGCGGTCCAAGGTGGAGGTTCAGGTCTGGCCAAAGGCTTTCCGACGCGCGGACATGCACACCGGCTTCAACACTTCACCTCCGGGTAGTGCTATAAGGCTCGAGAGCTGCATCAGCTGGC
>JADHNU010000042.1 GCA_016779325.1 Pseudomonadales bacterium | reverse complement strand
TGGGATATGGAGGCCTTTTCCCAGCGCGCCGCGTCCACCATTCCGCTCCAGCGCGGCGGGGAACCGGAGGAAATCGTTGGCGCGGCCCTCTACTTCGCGTCCCCCGCCTCCAGCTACACCACGGGCACCGTGCTGCGCGTGGACGGCGGGTCGCGAACGGGCTAGGGCCCGGGCCGGAGGACCCGCCCTCCGGCGGCGCCGGTAAAGGCGCCGTCCCGCCGAAGTAAAACGCCGTTGACCCAAACGGCCTCGAAGCCCTCGGCAAGTTGCTGAGGGTTCTCATAGGTCGCCCGAGCGCGCACGGCCGCGGGATCGAATACCAGCACATCGGCCGCGAGGCCCGGGGCCAGCTGGCCCCGATCCGCGATGCCCAGAAGGGCCGCGGGCAGGGTCGTCATCTGCCGCACGGCCTCGGGCAGGGTCAAGGCCCCTTCCGCCTGCACATACTGCTCAATGATCTTCGCGAAGGTGCCATGGCCCCGGGGATGGAACCCCGTGGGGCTGCCGTCGGAGGAAATGGCAATGCGGGGATCCTGAATAAAGCGACGCTGAAGATCCTCGTTCATGATGAAGTAGGCGGCCGAGCCCCCCTGGGGACCAAGGTCTTCGATGAGCACCCGCTCAAAGGGCTTCTCTAGTCGTTCCGCGAGCTCGGCAAGGGTAAGCCCCGCATAGGGCGCCGAACCGAGCAGCGTGGCCTCGGGCCCATTTCGTGCCAGCACGCGAGCCCTCAGGTACGCCGCCAATTCCTCACTCCGGGTTTCCCGGGCCTCAGTAAACTGTTCTCGGGTTTTCGCCCAGGCCGGGAACAGAAGGGCCAGGCCCGTATAGCTTGCGCTGTAGGGGTACACATCCGCGCTGAGGCGCACCCCTGCGCGCTGGGCGGCGGTCAGCTTATCGAGGATGGCATCCCCGCGCGCAACGCCTTGGCCATAAACCGATTTTAGATGGGCGACGTGCACCCGGGCCCGCCGCCCCTGGGCGAACAATTCGTCTAGGGCGGCGAATAGCTGATCGTCATCCTCCGAGCGCAGGTGGCTCATGATCACCCGGTCCCGCCGCCCCACCACTTCGGCCAGGGCCAGCAGCTCCCGCTCCGGAGCCCACAGGCCCGGGTTGTACTCCAGCCCCGAACTCAGGCCGAAGGTGTGATCGAGCGCCGCATCCAGAAGGCGCTGCATGCGCGCTAGCGCCTCGGCGCTGGGGTTCGGATCCCGATCTACCCCGGCCAAGGTGCGGAGCGTGCCATGGCCCACGAAAAGCGCGAGGTTCGGCCCCAGGGGCAAGGCTTCAAGCCGCGCCCGATAGGGCGCCAGGTCGGCCACCTCGGCGCTGCTCCCGTCCTGCCCAAGCGTAATGGTGGTCACCCCCATGGCCGTAAAGTTCTCAAAAGCCGGCGTGGCTTCCGGATCGCCGTGGCTGTGGGGGTCAATGAAGCCCGGGGTCACCACCCGGCCCGTGGCATCAAAGCGCTGGGCCGCGGTGAAGGGCTGAAGTCCGGGCTCGGTGACGGCCAAAATGCGGCCGTCCTTAAGCCAGAGGGTACCGGGGCGAGGCGGCGCCCCGGTGCCATCGACAAGCTGGCCGCCGAAGATTTCCCAGTCCACGGCCAGGCGCTCCGGCGCGGCGTCGCAGGCCGCGAGGACCGCGACGAGCAGCAGCCCCAGCGCGCGCAGGGGGCTTCGCACTAGCGCGAGCCCTGGCCGTCGTCGATCTTAATGACCGTCCCCGTAACCGCCTCCGACGCCGGGCTCACGAGGTAAAGGAGGGTCGAATCCATGAGCGGGGCGGGGCACACCCGGCCCCGGGGGAAGTACTTAGCAATATCCCCCATACGCTCGAGCATGCCGTCCATCATTTCCGACTCGAAGGCGCCGGGGGCGATGCCATTAACGTTGATGCCGAACTTCGCCCACTCCACGGCCAGAGCTTCGGTCATGCGCACCACAGCGGCTTTGGTCACGGAATAGAGCGCAGCGCCATTCCCGCTGTAATTGTAGGCGGCCACGGAGGCGATGTTCACCATGCGCCCCTTTTCCCCGGCGTCGATGAGGCGCTTCGCGACCTCGCAGGAGAGCACCCAGGGAGCGATCAAGTTGGTATCGAAGACCCGATCCACAAGCTCATCGCTCATCTTATGCGCGCGTTGCGCATCGGGAATGCCGGCGTTGTTCACGAGAATCTGAATCCGGCCAAAATGGGCTTCGGCCTGGTCCAAACCCGCCCGCAGGCTTGCCCGGTCGGTCATGTCCATGGCCACGGGCAGCGCTTCCCCACCCCGGCTTCGGATCAGCTCCGCCAGCGCCTCGAGACGCTCCACCCGGCGTCCCGACACCACCACCCGGGCGCCCGCCGCGGCCAACACCTCGGCAAAGCGCCACCCGAGGCCCGAGGTTGCGCCCGTGACCAGGGCCACCTGGCCCCCGAGATCGTGACCCGCGTTCGGTAATGGAAAATCGCTCATGGTGCTCCCTCCTGTTGAAATCAAATCGACGCGGTATGCTAGCGGGCTTTCGCCTTCTCGTCCCCCAGGGCGCTTTATAGGAAAGGGTCATGCTTAAACGCCTGCTTTGGGTGGCCATCGTGGCCGGTTTCGGCCTTATCGCCCTCGACCAAGCCGTGCAAGGGCAGCAGCGGGCGGCCTTCGACCCCACCGCCTTTGCCGCGGCGGCCAAGGGCTACGACGTCGAAATTCTCCGCGATGCCCTGGGCGTGCCCCACATTTATGGCGCGCGGGATGCGGACGTGGCCTTCGGCTTGGCCTACGCCCACATGGAAGACGATCGGGCGACCTTCGAAGAGATCCTCCCCCTCTACCGGGGTCAGGCCGCGCGCTTTCAAGGTCGGGACGCCATCGCCGTGGACTACCTCATCGCCTGGACCGGCGCGCGGGAGGCCGTCGAGGCCGGCTATGAAACGCGCTTAAGCCCGGCGGTTCGCGCCGTTTTTGAAGGCTACGCCGCGGGGCTGAACTACTACGCCGCCCAGCACCCGCAGGAAGTTGATAAACGCCTCTACCCGGTGACGGCAAAGGATCTGGTCACGGGCTTCTCCATCCAGCATCTCTTTTTCTACGGCTTTGACGGCGCCGTGCGCCGGGTCATGGCCGGGCCCGGGGAGCAGGCAGAGGCCCCGCCCCTCCTCGCCCACCGCTTCCTCGGTGGCGACGTCCCCATTGGCTCAAATGCCTTTGCGGTCGGCCCCGCGCGCAGCACCGACGGCGCGACGCGCGTCCTCGGCAATTCCCACCAGCCCCTTACAGGCCCCGTGGCCTGGTACGAGGTGCATCTTGAAAGCGAAGCAGGTTGGCGCATGCACGGCGGCCTCTTCCCCGGCTCCCCCATCGCCACCATCGGGGCCACCCCCAACTTGGCCTGGGGCGTGACCGTCAACCAGCCCGACCTCGTTGATGAGTTTCTGCTCCATACGGACGACGACCACCCGGGCCAGTACCGCCTCGATGGCGCCTGGCGCGCCTTCGAAACCCGCACGATCCGCCTGTCCGTGCCTTTGATCGGCGCCCTCAGCTGGCCCCTTACGCGCACCGTACTCCATAGCGTGCATGGCCCGGTCCTCGAAACGGACCATGGCCTCTATGCCCTGCGCTTCGCCGGCTACCAGGAAATCCGCCAGCCCGAGCAGTGGTATGCCATGAACCGCGCCGAGACCCTCGCCGACTGGCAGCGGGCCATGGATCTCAGCGCCATCGCCAGCTTCAACTTTATCTACGGCGACCGGGCCGGGAACATCGGCTTCATCCACAACAGCCGCAGCCCCCTCCGCACCCCCGGTTGGGATTGGCAGAAGCGCCTGCCCGGCGATCGAAGCGACCTCCTCTGGAGCGAAACGCAGGCCTTCCACGATAACCCTCAGGTATGGAATCCGTCTTCCGGTTTCCTCCTCAGTGCGAACCAAAGCCCCTTCTTCGTGACGGCGCCAGAGGACAATCCGGACCCGGCGGGCTATCCCGTGGAGCTGGGCCTGCCCACGCGCATGACCAACCGGGCCGATCGGGGCCTTGAGCTCTTTTTGAGCAAGCCCCGCATCAGCGCCGAAGATTTCGAAGCGATCAAGTTCGACAAGGTCTATGCGGCCCACTCCCGAGCCATGGCCTATGTGAATAGCGCCCAAGCGTTGGACGCCCCGGCGGGCGCTCTCCTCGAGGCCGCGCAGGGGGTGCTCGCGCGCTGGGATAGGAGCACGGATATCGACAACCGGGAAGCCGCCCTGGGCGTCTGCGTCCTGTCCGAGGAATGGCTGGCGGAGCGGGCCCCGCGGGCGCCGGCGCCCATCGACACCCAGCTCCAAACCTGCGCTGAGAAGCTCATGGCCCATTTCGGCCGCCTCGATCCCCCCTGGGGTGAGGTCAACCGCCTGCGCCGAGGACAAATCGACGTGCCCATCGGTGGCGGACCCGATGTGCTCCGGGCGATTTATGGCCGCGAGCAAACGGGCGATGGACGGCTCACCGCCGTGGCCGGCGATGGGCTGATGATCTTCGCCGAGTGGGATGCACAGGGAACCCCTCGGCTACGTACGCGTCATAACTTCGGCAGCGCCAGTACCCGCCCCGGGAGCCCCCACTACGCAGATCAGGCGGAGGCCTTTGCCGAGGAAACGCTGCGCCCCGTGACCTGGTCCCGGGCCGAGCTAGAAGCCCAGGGCGTTCGGCGCACGCACCTCAAACCCTAGGGTCGCCCTACACCCAGGCGGTGAGGGCCGCCAACAGGAGGCAGAGCGCCGCCGCGCCGCGGCGGGCCCAAACCATGGAGATGCGCGCCGCTAACCACTCGCCGCCCCAAAACACCGGCGCGTTCACCAACAGTACGCCGGTGACGCTACCCAGCACCACGGGCAGGATCGTTTCGAAGCGCGCCCCCAGGCCAAGGGCCATGAGCTGCGTCTTATCGCCCATCTCGGCCAGGAAGAAGAGCCCGGCGGCGGCCAGGAAGGCACTTCCACGCTGAGGGCCCGGGGCAGTTTCCTCCGACGGCGACCCCGCCTCGTCCTCCTCCGAGGACCCAAGCAGCCAAACCGCCATCAGCATAAAGGCCAAGATCAAGGCCCCTTCCACCCAGGCTCGGGGCAACGCCTGAAAGGCTGTCATGCCTAACGCCGCCGCCAGCACATGATTGGCAAGCACCCCGGCGCCCATCCCTGCTGCCAAGGCGACGGGGCGCGAGTAGCGCATCACCAGCATGAGGGCGAGAAGCTGAGATTTGTCCCCCAGCTCCGCGAGCGCCACCAAAAGCACGGCCGCACCGAAGGCAGCGAGGGGGGTCATGCTTTAGAAACGCGCCGGGATTTGGCGAAATTGACCAAAGCCAGGCAGGCCGGGCGCGAAAGCACGCCCAAGAACGCAGGGGAAAACGCGCTATGCTCCCTGGCATAGGATTTGCTGAGTTCAGAGTCATGAGCTGCCCCTAAACCCGCGTTGAGACTGACCATGGCCTTTCCCTTTCGCTTCGACGATGCCTCGCGCAGTGCGCCTTCCGAGCCTAGCATGGCCGGAAGATTGCTCTGGGGCTGCGCAGGGCTTTTCTTCCTGCTCCTCGCAGCCCTCGGCGCCCTGCTGCCCTTTTGGCCTGCGCCCCCCTTCGCCGTACTCGCGGCCCTGGCCCTGACGGCGGCCTGGCCCGCCCTGCGCACGCCCCTGCTGCGCTGGCCCTTTTTTGTCACGCTTTTTCGCCGTTGGGATCGCAGCGCCGAGGCGCCTTTGCCGCTGCGGCTCCGCACGGCCCTGCTGCTGGCCGCGGACGCCATGGTTCAGGCGTTTGGGGCAGTGGCGCGCCAATTGCGGCGCTGGCGGCGGGGCCAGCGGTGACCAAGGGTTTCCGGGGCCCCGCCTGGCTCGTTACCGCAGCCTTTCTCGGCCCGGGCACCCTCACCACGGCCACGCTGGCCGGCCAAGGTACGGGCCTCGGCTTGCTCTGGGCCCTAGGGCTCTCCGTCGTCCTTACCGCGGGCATCCAGCTTTTACTCGTGCGCCTCGTCCTGGAAAAAAGGGCTGATTTCGGCGCGCTCATCCGCAGCCAACTGGCGCCTCCAGGCCTGCGTTGGTTCAGCGTGGCGCTCACTGCCCTCGCTATTGGCTTTGGCAATGCCGCCTATCAAGCCGGGAATCTGACCGGCGCTGCCCTCGGCCTGGCCGCGGTCGTGCCCCTGCCCACGGCAAGCCTCAGCGTGCTGCTTGCGGTCCTCGCCGCGGGGCTCCTCGGCACGGGGCTGCGCGATCGGTTAACGCCCCTGCTGCTGGCGTTGATTGCTGTGATGACGGGCGTGTTCCTCCTGGCCGCCTTGGCCACCCTCGGCGCGCCCCGAAGTCTGGCCTTCACGCCGCCGACGGGATCCGACGGACGGCTCGCCCTGGCCCTGCTCGGCACCACCGTGGTGCCCTACAACCTGTTCCTTCATGGCCGGGCCCTCCTCGACCGCCTCGCCCAGGCAACGCCCACCACGGCGGCGGACAGCGAAGCCCTCGCCCGCGCGGCCCGGGGGGATACGCTCGGCGCTGTGGCGGCCGGAGGCCTCATCACCGCAGCGATTTTATTTTTGGCCGCAGGCAGTGCGGGTTCGGGCAGCAGCCTTGAGCGCCTCGCCGCCCCCCTTACGCCCCTGTTGGGGGAAGCCGCGGCGCCCTTTATCGCGCTCGGGCTCTTCGCCGCCGGCTTAAGCAGCGCGCTGACCGCACCCCTCGCCGCAGCCTGGGCCCTGGCCGGGCTGTTTCGCTGGTCTCCAAGCCTGGACGATAGGCGCACGCGGGCGACGGCGCTCACGGTCCTTGCTTGCGGGGCCCTCGGCGCCGGGCTCGGCAGCCAGCCCCTGGAGCTGATCCTTCTGGCCCAGGCCGCTAACGCCCTGGCCCTGCCCTGGTTTGTTTTTTTGCTGCTGAAGCTGGCGACGGCGCAAGCGGCGAACCCGCTCTGGCGCCTTGGGCCCTGGGGCCTGGCGGCCGGCGCCCTGCTGCTCGGGGCTGGCCGCTTCCTGAGCCTGTTTTAAACGCCTAGGTGGATTCGCCCGCGGCCTTGCCGTCACCCCAGCGCTCGAGGCCCGGGGCGCGGCGCGGACCGTCCGCATCCCCCATCAGGCGCACGAGGCCGCTCACCCGCAACACGGGCCGCCCCTCGCCAAACCAGTGCCCCTCCAGAAAGGCCGTGGAGCGGGTCGCCCGCAGCACCCGGCCTTCCCCCTGAAGCACCGTCCCCGCGGGCGCCGCATCGAGAAAATCAGCGTTGACGTGCATGGTCATGCCCGCGCGGCCCGTCAGCAGGCGGCTACTCATGGCAATGAGCTGATCGCTCAGGGCCAGGAGCATGCCGCCGTGGATCGAGCCGAAGCTGTTGCAGTGGGGGTCGCGAATGCGCATGGCCACGAAGGCGCGCTCGCCCTCCACCTTCGACCACAGGCCGCCGATAAAATGGATAAAGGGCGACGGGGTTTCGTAGCGAGCATAGCCCGCCGCCCGAAGTTCGCCGTCGTCTTCCTGCGCAATGCCCAACGTACTCACCGATTCCGCTCCCCCTGCTTCGGCCCGACCCCAGCCCGCGAGTATACTGCGGGCCGGCCTTCAGGATGCATGTCATGCGGACCCTCTCCCTCTCTCCCGCCCTCCAGGGTATGGCCTGGATGCTCCTTGGGAGCCTCGCGGGCACGCTCATTGATAGCGGCGTCAAAGCCCTGTCCAGCACCTACGACACCCCCCAGATCGTACTGGGGCGCCTGCTCTGCGGCCTGCCCTTTGTCTTGCTTATCGCGGCCTGGCGCGGTGATCTGAAAAACCTGCGGCCGAAGCGCTGGCGGGGCCATGCGCTCCGGGCCGTGCTCTCGAGCGGCGCAACCTTTGGCTTTTTCTTCGCCCTTGGCGAACTGCCCCTCACGCTCCTTGTGGCCCTGTCCTTCACCGCCCCGCTGCTTATCGCCGTCCTGGCCTGGCCGCTGCTCGGCGAAGCTCTGGGCTGGCGCCGGGGCCTTGCCGTCGCCCTTGGCTTTGCCGGGGTCTGGGTGCTGGTAAATCCGGGGAACGCGCCCTGGCATCCCGCCTACCTCGCCGTCGCCGGCTCCGTGCTGTGCTGGGCGGGCCTATCCTTGAGCGCGCGGCGCATGGCCAACGAGCCCGCCGGGGCCATGGTGCTCTCGACCATGCCCCTGTCCTTGGTGCTGGCGGGGAGCCTCAGCGTCGACGGCTGGACGCCGCTGGAAGGCTGGTCCATCGCGCTATTTCTGGGGATTGGTGCGGCGGGGGCCACGCTGCACTTCAGCGTCATCATGGCCTATCGCCTGGCCCAGGCCGCCACCGTGGCCCCCATGGAGTACGCCGCCGTGCTCTGGGCGACCCTCTTCGGCGCCCTATTTTTCGACGAGGTGCCCACCGGCGCGCTGGCCCTGGGCGCAGCGCTGATTATCGGCGCCGGCCTGATCATCTTGCGGGCGCGGGAGTAGGCCTGGGCGCGGCGCCTTAAAGCCGCTGCCCACGTAGGCCGCCAGCGCCTCCGTGGCCGGCCCGAGGGCCGCGCTAGCTTCTAGCCAGGGCCAGGGCTCAAGGGGCGGCGCGAGGGTCATCTGGTAGGTCGTGCCTTGCTTATTCATGACCTCATAGAACAGCGTGATATCCCGCAGCTGATCGGATAGCTTCGCCGCCGCATAGAACACGGGGGAATTCCGGGCGCCGATATGGAGGGGAATGATCGGGACCCGGTACCGCCTTGCCAAGCTTAGGGCCGTGCTCTGCCAAGGCCGCTCCTTCAACACCCCTCGATCGCGATAGGCCAGGCGGCCGGACGGAAAGACCACCACCAGGCGCCCTTCCCGAAAGGCCCGCTGGGTGCCCGCGAGCGTTTCCCGCATGCGCGCTCGGCTTCTCGCTTCCCGGCGCCATTCCACGGGAATGATGACCTCTTCCAGGGCCGGGGCGATGCGCACCGCATCGCGATTGGCAAAGATCATGAAATCGGGCCGCTGGTGGCGAAGCAGATCGAACACCGCTACGCCGTCGGCAATGCCCGTGGGGTGGTTCGCCACCAGCAGCGCCGGGCCAGAGCGCGGCAAGTGCGCTAGGCCCGAGCACGTCAGGCGAAGACGAAGAGCGTCGCTCACCACTTCGAGGGCCGCGAGTCCCGATCGTCCCCCCATGGCATCGGCCAGGGCCACGGCCTGCCCATAGCCCAGAAAGGGATAGAGCAAACGGCGCGCCAAGCTTCCCGTTGGGCCCGGCCGGAAAAGCCGCGGGGCCCGTTCCGAGATCAGTGTATCGATGATGTGGGGCGCGTTGGCCACGGGCGCGATCTCCCCCCTAGGCGGCGGGAACGGCTGGCCCAAGGGCCGCCAATACGCGCCGGGCCAGGGCGACCCTGGCGCTCGAGAAGGCATGATCGGCGTTCAGGGTATGCAGCTGCACCGGGCTGTGGGCCGCTTCCAGGGCCCCGGCGAGCGCTTCTAGCGCCGCGGGCGAGACAAAGGTATCTGCTGCGCCCGCCACCAGGACAACCCGCTGACCCACGAAGGCCCCGGCTCGGGCGACCAGGGAGAAGGCGGCGGGATCGGCGATGAGTTCGGCCACCAGCGCCGCCCCGGAAGCCCCCGCCAGGGGCGCAATCCAGCCCTGAAAAGCCTCGGCCGTCGCTTCTGCCTGCGCCGGATCAGCTTTTAAACGCGCGCCCAGTTCCCCGAAATCCGGGCCCGCCAAGCTGACCAGGCGATCCACCCGGGGATGGCCCGCGCCGGCGCGCAGGGCCATGAAGCCGCCCATGGAATGGCCTACGAGAGCCCGGGGCTGGCCATCAAGGTTAAAGGTCTGTTGCACGGCAGGCGTATCAAGCCAGCGAAGCATGGCCTCCACGTCCTCTAAGCAGTGGCGAAAGCTGAAGGCGCCAGGGCTGCCCCAGGCCCCGCGGTAGTGAGGCAGGAGCACGGCATAGCCTGCCCGGCGCAGCACCTGGGCGAGGTCCTGATTGCGCTCTTCTCCCGGTAAGCCATGCAGCAAAAGCACCACGGGGGCCGGGGCCTCGCCCCCGGGCAGATAGAACACGGCATTCAGGGCCACGTCCCCGGAGGGAATCGCCGCTGAGAGCAAGCTTGGCCCGGGGCGTCGGGGGGGTGGGTCCTCGATTACGGGATCAAAAGTCATCGCGCGTCCCTCCCCGACCAGCACGCTCAGGCAGCAGAAAAGCAGCCAAGTCAGCCCCGTGCGTCCTAACGCCATGCAACACCTCCCTCAGCGGGAGACGCACCATGGCTCAGGGCGCGCCAGACCACAAGCGCCGGGCGAGGCCCGAGCGGCGTAGGGGCGCCTGAGCGAGGCAGCACTCCACCGCTGCTGGCTCCGCAAAGAGGCGAACGCGCGTCTGCGCCCGGGTGACGGCGGTGTAAAGCAGGGCGCGATTGAGCAGCTGCTGCCCGCTATCGCCAAGCCCCGACGGCAACACCACGGAAACCTTCCCAAACTCCGAGCCTTGGCTTTTATGAATGGTGCAGGCGTAGGCCGGTTCATAGGCCGGAAGGCGATCCAGAGGGACCCGCTTCGGCGCCCCCCCCCCGGCGCCCGGGAACACCGCGACGAGGCCGGTCTCCGTGGCCCGCACAATCCCTAAGTCGCCGTTAAACACGCCGAGGCTTGGATCGTTGCGCAGCACCATGAGGGGCATGCCGGGGAAAGGCCCTTCCGCCGGCACCGGTGCGCCCGCCTTGCGCAGCCCCGCGGCAATCTGCGCATTGAGGCCCGACACCCCAAGGGGGCCCTTGCGCGTGGGGGTGAGGAGCGCAAACGCCCCTAGCTGCGTCAGCAGCGCCCCCTCCTCTGCCCCCTCTTCCTCCCGTCGCCACAGCGTGAGGTAGGCATCGAGGGCGTCCCCCAGCACGGCCTCGGGGTTCTGGGCGTAGCCAAGGGCCTCGTCGCCGCGGGCCAGCACCGCCCAGGCCTCATCCCGCCGCCCTTCGTTCACCGCCGTTGCAAAGCGGGCCACGGCGCCCGTGGGATCAAAACGATAGCTGAGCTGAAGGTGGCACAGGCAATCCGCCAGCGGCGGCACCGTTGCCTGCTCAAAGGGCCGAAGATCATCCCCCGTAAGCGCTTCTAGAGCGCGGCAGCGCGCGCTCGACAGGGCGGGCTTGCCCACTCCGGCGGTGAGATCTCCGAGCACCTGCCCCGTTTCCACCGAGGCCAGCTGGTCCTTGTCGCCCAAAAGAATCACCCGAGTCTCCGGCGCTAGGGCTTCAAAGAGCTTCGCCATGAGCCGCAGATCCACCATGGAGGCTTCATCCACCAGCACCACATCGGCCATCAGGGGCGCCTCGGCCCCGCGGGCAAAGCGATTTCCGTAGGGCTGGTAGCCCAGGAGCCGGTGGAGGGTAACGGCCTCATCGGGGATGGCCGCAAGCGCTGCGGCGAGGGCCGGGGGCAGAGTGGTCGCTGAAAGGGCCGCCTTGGCCCCCGCCACGGCCTGAGCAAGGCGCGCCGCCGCCTTCCCGGTGGGCGCGGCCAAAGCCATGCGCACCGGGCCGGGCGCGCCGCCGTCCTCGTTGGCCGCCAGGGCAGCCGCCAGGAGGGTCAGGGCCCGGGTAACGGTGGAGGTTTTCCCCGTTCCCGGCCCTCCGGTCAGCACCAGAAGGCGGCGCTCTAAAAGCATGGCCGCCCCGAGCCGTTGCCAGTCAATCGCCTCCCCCGGGGCGCCGAAGAGGGCCTCGAGCCAACCCCTCACCTGCGCCGGCGCCACGGCCAGGGGCGCGGGCTGGGCTGCGCGGGAAAGCAGCGCCTCGGCGAGGGCGCTTTCATAGCGCGCATCTTTCGCCAGATAGAGCGCGTTTTCCCACAGCACAAGGGGGGCTGGACCAAGCTCCGGGCCTAGGAGCGCGGAGTTTTGAAGCAGGTCAGCCCAGGCCAGGCCTTGCGGCGCCGGCGGTGCCTGCTCCAGGGGTAAGCAGCTGTGTTGCGCCGCCACGCCGGCTTCAAAGACCTCAAGCAGCGCAGCGAGCGCCGCGTAGTCCCCCGTCCCTGGGGCGTAGGCGCACCAGCGCAGGAGGGCACTGCTTAGGGGGCCGAGCGGGGATCGGGACGTCTCCATCAACCCACCTCCGCAGAAAAGCAGCGATCCAGCGCGTCAAGGAGCGCCGGCGCGGGGTCATCGACAAAGATCCCCAAGCTGGAGCCCGGGGCCATGCCTCGTAAAAAGAGATAGCGAACGCCGCCGAAGGCTGCCTCCCCACCGGGGCCAAGGCGGCGGCGCAGAAGCCGGCGGAGGGCCACGGCGTAGATCAGATATTGAAAGGCGTAGTGGTGACTTTCCATAGCCGCCCGAAGCCCCTCGGGCCCGTAGGCCTCCCGGTGCATGCCGAGGCGGTTCGATTTGTAATCCACCACGTAGTAGCGGCCGTTCACGACCAGCACCACATCGATAAAACCGCGAAGAAAGCCCGTAAGCCGCTGCGCCGGCAGGGACGGCATGGGGTAGCCCGCTGCCCGAATGCGCCCCTCCAGCTCGGGCAAGGACAGATCCTTCAGGCGCAGATCAAAGGCCAGCTCGGGGCGCTGGTGAGGAATGTCGGCGAGGGCGCGGCCCGCGATAAGGGGGGTCGCGCGCACGGCGCTTAGCCAGCTTTCCACCCCCTCCACGGTCACCCCCGGGGCCCCCCAAAGGCCATGGCGACGCAGGCACCGCTCAAGATGGGCCGGAAGGGCGTTCGCCTCCGCCGGCCAAGTTTCCAGCATGTCATGAAGACAGGTACCCGGCATGGCGCCGGCGGGGAATTGGGCAGCGGGCGCACTCAAGGGGGTGGGGCTCTCAAGGAGGGGGGCATCGCGCCCCTCATCCCCAAAGCCTGCGGGCTCCGCCCCGGCCTGCAGATCCTGGCGAAGCAAACTCGAATAGCTTACCCGCGCCTCCCGAGGGAAGCTTCGAGGCGCAACCCACTTCGCCGGCGCGAGGGCCACCTCCGCTGCGTCGGCCGCCGCGGCCCCCTCCCCCGCTGGGTCGCCGGGTTCAAACACCTCTAGGGGCCAGCCCGCAGCGATTAGGGCCTCGGCCCAGGCCTTGGGCGCAAGCCCCTGAAGGCCAAGGGCATGGGCCAGGGCGGAGGCGCTTTGCGCCGCCTCGCTCATCGGCCCCCGGGCCTGGGGCACCCCCACGTACACGGCATGGCGAGCCCGGGTTAGGGCCACGTAAAGCAGCCGCAGACTCTCCCCGAGTTTCTCCCGGGCGGCGGCGGCGCAGGCCCCGGGCCCCTTCCGCAGATCAACGGCCATGCCCCCGACGGCGGGGTCGTGAAACAGGGGAAAAGCCTCCTCCCGTTCCTCCCGGGGAAAGGGCACGAGCACCACGTCGTACTCTAGGCCCTTCGAGCCATGCACGGTGACGATCTTTACCAGATTTTCGTCGCTCTCCAGACGCTGCTGATGGGCTTCGTTGCTGTCCTCCGCCCCCCGCGCTTGGGTGAAGGCGCGAAGGGTTTCCGCCGGGCCTCCGCCGGTGCGATCAAAGCGCTCCAGACATTCTCCGAGGTGGCGGAGATCGGTGAGCATCCGTGGCCCCTCGGGCCTTTGCAGGCATCGGGCCGGCACGGCATAGGCTTCAAGCAGCGCAAAGAGCGCCGTCAGCACCCCCTGCCGCTCCCAAAGCGCTCGAAAGTGCCGAAAACGCGTCTGGTGCGCCCCGAGCGCATCGGTCGAGGCCAGGCTATCCCGCGGCACGCCCAGCAGCGGAGTCAGTAGCGCATCGCGCAGGCCGGCCCCGTCCTCCGGATCCACCATGGCCCGGAGCACACGAAACCCATCCTCCGCCGTCTCCGTGGCGAAAACGCTTTGCTTCGAGGCAAAGGCAGATCCAAGCCCCGCAGCGCGTAGGCAGCGCTGCAGCCGCGCCCCCTCTGCGTGGGTATGCACCAGCAGGGCACACTGCTCCTGCTTTAAGGGCTTACCCTTGATGGTCGCCTCCGCCAGGAGGCGCTGCAGCAAGGCCACGGTCGCTTCGGCCTGCGCCTCCACCCTGCCCACGGCCGTGCTTCGATAAAACCCGAGGGCCGGCGCAGGCCGCCCGCCCCGTTCCCAGGGCTGGGCCGGCGTCGTCTTCGCGGCGGCCACGGGGTCGAAGCCGAGGGCCCCATTTAGGAAGGGATCGGGCTGCTGCCCATAAAGACGATTTAGGGCCTCCAGCACCGGCGGCGAGGAACGCCAGTTTTGATCCATGCGCAGCCTGTCCGAGGCCCCCAGCGCATCCCGCGCCTTCAGATAAGCAAAAAGATCCGCGCCGCGGAAACCGTAAATGGCCTGCTTGGGATCCCCAATCAGCACGAGCGTGCCGGCGCCCCCCAGGGGATAGAGCGCCTCGAAGATTTCCAGCTGTACCGGGTCCGTATCCTGAAACTCATCGATGAAGGCAAGGGGGTAGCGCACCGCCAGGCGCTCAGCGAGGGCGCGGCCCTGGGGGCCCTGGAGGCTGACCGCCAGCTGGCGGAGCGCGTCCTCCGGGCCTCGAAGCTGGCGCTGGGCCTTGTGCTCGGACAGGGCCGCGGCCAGGTCTTGGAACAGGGTATGAGTCAGCTTGGCCGCAAAGGCCTCCGCCGCCTCCCCCAACGCCTCCGCCGCGGCGGCGAGCGCGCCGCCGCTCACGGTAGCTTGCCCCTTTTTGACCTTAGTGTTCGCGAAGGCCTCGGGGGTAAATGGTGCGAGGAGCACCGGATCGGTCTTTTTGCCTCCTCCGAGAAGGGCCTTTATGGCCGCGAGGGGCGCGAGCTCCGCCGCCAGGGCGGTATCTAGGGCATGCTGAAGCGCGGCCTTTCCCGGGCCCCGGGCGTTCCCATGATAGCGCTCGCTCAGGGCGCCCCAGGCCGTCCCCGCCTTGCCAAAATCGGGCAGGCCCAGCACCGCCGGGGCCCGGTCCCGCTGCAACCAAGCGTCCCGCAGGGCGTCCAGCGCCTGCGCCACCGCGGCCCCGAGGGTCTCGAGGTCCGCCTCCGGGACACCACGAAAGGCCAGAGCACCGGGCGCCAGCCAGCTCGAAAAGATCCGTTCACAGGCTTCGGGATCGGCCCAGACTCGCAGCCAAAGGCTTTGCACCCAGGGCGACGCGGGGTAGAAGCGCCGCCGCCAGGCCGTGCGCAGGGCCTCGCCCTGGAGCGCCTTATCGTCTTCAAGGTTTTCGAAGGTGAAGGGGGTCGCCTGCTCCAGGGCCCCTTCCAGGAGGGCGCGATGGCAGAAGCCGTGAATGGTAAAGACTGGCGCCTCGTCAAGCTGCCCCAGGGCCGCCCGCAGCCGCGCCTCGTCGCGCGGGCGATCGGCGCTCTGCGCCCAAAGCTGGGCCAGGAACGGGTCCTTCGGGGCCGCCCGCTCCCTGAAGGCCGACAGGGCCTCCCGAAGCCGCTGCCCCAGGCGATCGCGAAGCTCCGCCGTTGCCGCCCGGGTGAAGGTCACCATGAGCATTTCATCAATGCGCAGGGCCGGCGCATCGAGGGCGTCCGGGCCCCGCTGCCCAAGCAAGGCCCGCAGCACCAGGGAGCCGAGGGCGAAGGTTTTTCCCGTGCCTGCGCTGGCCTCGAGGAGCTTGCGCCCGACCAGGGGCATCTGGTGGGGATCAAAGCGCGTCATAGCAGCGCCCCCCGACTTCGCAGGCGCTCCGCCACCGCCCCCAGGGCCACCACCTCCTCCGTCTCCAGCAGGGGCAGAAAAACCGCCTCCGCCAGAGCGCAGAAGCGTTCTCGCACGGGATCGAGCCCCTCGCGGAAGGCGTGGCGCGCAGGCAGGGTCAGCCCCTCCGGGGCGGCGCCTTCCGAACGCTCCGGGCGCCATTTCCCGACCACCCGGGCGAAGGCGTCATCGTCAGCCTTGCCCGCGTGCACCGCCTCCGCCCAAGCGCAGGACGCCTCTGGGAACAGGGGAAGGGGCTCCGCGAGACCCTCGTGCACCCTCGCCAGGAGCGCTTCGAGGGCACGCTTCGGTGCTTCCGGCGCCGTGACCAGCGAGGCCATTTCGGGCCCCAGGAGTACGCCATGGCGCCCCCACCCCATCGCTGCGGAAAGCAGCACCTGAACCCACAGGGCGAGGCGATCCTGAGCGCGGAGCGCGCCAAAGCGTTGCCCGCGGACAAGCCCGTCGGACCAGCGCAAGCACGGGCCCAGCAGTCGCCCGGAGGGCAGGGTGAGGTCCACGGGCACCTGGGTGGCCGTGGCTGCCCAGAAGGCCTCGGGAAGCGCCCCGCGCAGGGCGTCGGTGATGGCCAGGGCCCGCTCGAGCGCCGCGTCCCCTGCCGCGCCCAGGGGCAGTAGGCCCCGGGCTCGGAGCACCGCGGCCTCGCCATCTAAGGCAACGCTGTCCGCAAGCAGGCGATAGCGACCAAGGGCGTCCAGGGTAAAGGGCTCGTCATCCTCCACCCCCTCGGGAAGGCGACGGAGGGCCGCCCCAAGGGCTTCCCGAAGGAAAGTTCCTGGAGGATCCCGGAAAAAAGCCAGCAAAAGGGCCGGCGCCCGGGGTTCCTCGGGGGCCGGCGGCGGCGTGGCGGCCGGAGCCAACGAGGCGGGGAATGCTGCGGCCGCCGGCGAGGGGCGCCACAGCCCCTGATAGGTTTCGAGCCCCCCCGTGCCGTAGCGCGAGGAGAAGGGCTGCAGCGGCGGGGCCACGGTGACGGGCGCCAGCGCCTTTTCCAGGGCCTCGCTGTCCCCTTCGCCGGTGAGGGCGGTCTGCAACTCCGTGACCACGAGGGACGGCGGCAGCAGGCGGTAGCTCCGATCCCGAGCGGTCCAGCTGACGAGCACCCGATCCCGCGCGGAAAGGAGCGCCTCCAAAAACAGGTAACGATCTTCACTTCGCCGAAGCCGGTCGCCGGGGCGCGGCGCCGGGGCCATGAGGTCAAAGGGCAGGGGCTGCTCGAGCCGGGGATAGGCGCCCTCGCTCATACCCACAAGGCATACTACGCGAAAGGGCAGCACGCGCATGGGCATGAGCGTGCAAAAGGTGACCCCCCCGGCGAAGAAGCGATGGGGCGCGCCGGGCCCCTCTAGGGCCGGCTTAAGCGCTTCTAGCAGCGCCAGGCGGGGCAAGGGGGTGGCCGCTACGGCCTCCGGGACGGTCAGTAATTCCGCCAGCGCCTCCCGAAAAGGCGCCAACACAAGCTCATCGTCCGGCGACAGCTCGAGGCAAACTTGGAGGGCCGTTTCAAGCATCGCAGCCCACTGAGCAGGCAGGGACGGACCGGCGAGGCGCGCCCGAAAGCTCGCCAGGGTTTCCACCGCCGACAGCAAAGCGCTAAGCCGCGCGCCCTCCCCTTCAGCCAGGGAGACGGGAGCAAGGCCTGAAAAGACCCCCTCCGCCTCGCCGGTCATGGCGCCAAGGATGAGACGGTCAAGGCCCCGACGCCAGCTATGAATGACGGCCTCTTCAGCCAGTCCCGTGGCGGCCCAATCCTCGCCGTCCCAGCCCCAACGCACCTCCGCCGCCTCAAGCCAGCGCTCACCCAGGGACAGATCGTCAGGCGTCAACTTGAAGGCCCGCTGGCACTGGGGCAACGCCAGGAGCCCCAGCACTGCAGAGCGCTCGAAGCGGGTCGCCGGTAAGCTCAATAAGCGCCCAAGCCAGGCCAGCAGTGGCGCCTCTTGCTGCCCCTGGCGATCGGCGATGCTAAAGGGCAGCGCGAGGGGGAGGTCCGGTCGCCCAAAGACCGCCTCAATGAGCGGTGCGTAATGATCAATATCCGGGATCATCACCACCACATCCTGCGGCCTCAGGGTGGCGTCCGCCTCGAAGGCGTCAACCAGCGCGTCGTAGAGCGCCTCGATTTCCCGCAGCGGGCTTGGGCACGGCATAAAACGCAAGGAGCGGTCGTCCGGGTCCAGAAGCAAGGGCGCATCGTCCCCCAGCAGCACAGCCCGCTGAAGCTCCGCCAAGGCCGAAGTCCCCTCAGGCTCCCCAAAGTGATCGAGCACCTCCGCCGCCCCATCGAGGGCGAGAAGCTGATTCAGAAATTGACGCCCGAGGGCCCCGTTCTGCGCCAGCAGGGGGTGGGCCGGCAGGTAGGTCAGGGCCGCTGCCTCATAGGCTTCCAGGGCGTCCGCGCCCCCGCCCTGGAGCGCCTGGGCCTGGCGCCGGGCCACGACCGCGGGGCGAAGCACCTCGGCCCAATAGTCCGCCGAGGGGTTCAGGAAATAGAGGGTGACGGGGCAGTGCCGGGCCAACGCGGTGAGGAGCGCCAGCTGCCCCGGCGGCAGGGCAGACAGGCCGAAGAGCGCCACCCGGGGGGCCACGGCGGCGAGGAGATGGTCGAGCGATCCCGGGGGGCTCTCCTCCAGCCGCTGAAGGGCCGCAGTCATAAGCGCCGCGCGATCCGGCACCGCGCCCAGGGCCGCCACGGCCTGGGCCCACAGGGCGCTTTGCCAGGCCTCATGGGGTCCGGGCAGACCCAGGCGTTGCCCCCGCCCCCAGGCGGCCAGCCAAGAGGGCCGATAGACCAGATACTGATCGAAGAGGTCAGCGATGCGCTCGGCCAGCTGGAAACGCTTCAGCGCCTGCTCTCCCCCATCAAGATAATGGCGTAGCGGCGCAAACTCCGGCGCCTCGGGGGGCAGGGCGGCGAGAAGCCCAAAGAGCGTCCAGCGCAGGCTGCGCTTGGCGTAGGGATCGTCCACGGGCGCGGGCACGAGCGCCCGTAGCAGGCGCCAGGCAAAAAGGGAGGGCAAGGGATAGGCCACCCCCGCAGCAATGCCGAAGGTTTTAGCCTGCTCGGTGCGAAGCCACAAGGCCATGCCCGGGCTTTGCACCACCACCACCTCTTCCGCGAGGGGGTCGGCCAGGGGCGCTTCGGCCTGAGTCCCGAGGAGCTCCGCCGCCAGGTTTTCCACCCGATTGGACTGCACCACCTTCAACATACCGAACACCCCAGCGCCGCTGGCCCCAAGCCTACCTCCCTCGCCCCCTGAGGGGCGACCAGGGGCGACATAAAACCGAGATAAAAGGGAAACGGATTCGTAACGTCTTGGTCACAAAGCGCCGCTAAAGTCCGTTCCGCACTGGACCCCTTGGCGATTTGTCCCAATTTTAAGGAGAGCACCGCGATGCTAAAGGCCCCCTGCCCTAACGGCCCCAAGCTTAAGCCCCTGGCCCTATTTCTTGCCGCCACCCTCAGCCTTGGCGGCGGCGTGGCAGAAGCCGCAAACCTCACCACCGGCGTCGTCCGCGGCGCCGTAGCCAGCGAGACTGGCCAGACACTCAGCAACGTTGAGGTGGTCATCGAGCACCTTCCCTCGGCCACGGTTAAGCGGACTAACGCCAGCGCCGACGGCAACTTCTTTGGCAGCGGCCTACGCCCCGGCGGCCCCTACCGGATTACGGTCCGCGCGCCCGGCTACGAGCCCACGGTCATCGACGACTACTACGTCACCACCGGCTCCCAACGCGCCCTGGCCCTCGTACTCAGCGAACGGGCACCGGTGACGGAGGAGCTCGTGGTCCGCGCCAAGGCCCTTCGCGGTATGGATTTGAACAACGGCCTCGGCTCGGCCTACACCAGTGAGGACATTGCCAATCAGCCCGCCACGAAGCGGGACGTGATCCGCACCCTGCTCCGCGATCCCCTGGCCCAGTCCGACGGTGAAGCGAATCTCTCCGTAGCTGGGGTCAATCCCCGCTTCAATGGCTTTGCGATCGACGGGGCCCTACAGCAGGACGACTTCGGCCTTGGCTCCAACACCTATGCCACGGACCGCTCCCCCATCAACATCGACGCCATCGAGTCCGTCTCCCTGCGCGCCGCAGACTACTCCGTGGTGGTGTCGGGCTTCACCGGCGGTCTGGTCAACGTGACCACGAAATCCGGTACCAACGAGTTCGACGGCAGCGTTTTTTACTACTATCAGGACCCGGACTACATCGGCGACACCTACGCCGGCGATCGAGACTTCAACGCCGGGGAATTCGAGGAGGAGGAATACGGCTTCACCCTTGGTGGGCCTATCCTCAAGGACAAGCTCTTCTTCTTTGTCTCCTACGACGAATACGAGAGCTTTGCTTCGAACGACTTCACCCAGTTCGACGAGCGAAATGGGATCCAGCCAGGGTTCTTTGATGCCCTTGCCGCCCAAACGGAAGCGC
>JADHNU010000041.1 GCA_016779325.1 Pseudomonadales bacterium | reverse complement strand
CCGCCGCCGAAGAAACTCTGCTGCGCCTTACGAATAGCGCGAGTGAGCGCATACTCCGGATTCTTCAGGGTGACCTCGAGGTCACCCTCGCCCCGGGCCTTCACGTTGATCAGGTCCTGGAAGGACAGGGTTTCAACGCTGTCGCCATAGGCCACGACCAAGTCAAAGTAAGCGTTTACTACTGCTGCTTCGTAGCGATCGGCAGTTTGGAAGGGCACGGGACGGATGCCGTAGCGTTCCGCCGCTTCTTCCTCCAGCGCCGGATCGCTCTGCGGATCGATAATCTCGACGCGCACGCGGTCGCCGCCGAGCACCGCATATTCGGCAAGCAGATCCTTCAGCTGCGGGACCAGGGGCGCCAGCAGGGGATGGGTTTTGGCGGAAAAGTAGGCCCGCAGGGTAAGGGGCTCTTCAAGATTAGCCAGACTCTGCGCCGTGGCCTCGGACAGGCTATAGCGGCCGTCGGCGGTTAGATCGAGGCGCACGGGCGCAACGCTCCCCACCCAGAAGTTGAGGAGGAGCACGTTGGCGCCCAGCACGAGGGCGGCGAGGCGTGTGCGCCGGCCCCGGGGGCTCGTAGCGTCCCCCTGCCAGCGGAGCCTGGCGAGGGCGAAGCTGTTCGCGATCAGAAAGGCCGCTGCCAAGCTCAGGGTGTAGACCAGATCCTCCAGGGCAAAGACGCCGCGGGTAACGGCGTCGAAATGGCTTTGCGTGCCCAGGGCCGAGAGGAAGGAGGCGACGGGCTCGGCAAAGAGCTGGGTCACGCTGTCCGATCCCAGCAGATGCAACGCCGAGGCGAGGGCCACGGTGGTGATTAAGGCCACCACGGGATTATCCGTGCGGGCGCTGCAGTAAAGCCCGAGGGCCAGGTAGGTGCTGCCGAGGGCGAGGGTGGCCAGGTAGCCCCCCAGCACGGGGCCCCAATCTAAAGGCCCGAGGAGGGAGACGGTCAGGGGAAGGGGCAGCGTCAGGGCCAGGGTCAGGGCCAGGAGCGCGAGGGCCCCCAGGAATTTGCCGAGAATGAGCGCTCGAAGGGTCACGGGCGCCGTGAGCAGGCTTTCTAGCGTTCCGGCACGGCGCTCCTCGGCCCAGCTGCGCATGGTGAGGGCCGCGGTAAAGAAGATGAGCAGCGTGGGCATCCAGGTGAAGAGGGCGCGCAGGTCCGCAAGATTGCGGGCGAAGAAGGTTTCCACCCAAAACACGCAGAAAAGCGAGGCGAGGAGAAAGGCTCCCATGAACAGATAGGCGGCGGGGGAGGCAAAGAAACCGCGGAACTCTTTCTTTGCGAGCAGCGTGATTTTACCCATGATGCGCGCCTCCTTCCTGGGTCACCCGAGCAAACAGCGTTTCAAGGTCTTGCCGTTCCGGTGTCATGGCGTAAAGAGGGATGGCGGCCGTGGCCAGGGCCGAGGCCACGGCGGCGGCCTGGCCATCGCCATCGCCCTCGGCCAGGGTGAGGCGATAGCTAAAGGGCCGGGTTGGGTCTTCCTCTAGGTCCCCAAAGGGGGCCAGCACCGCGTGGGCTGCCTGCCCCGTGCGCAGGGCTAGGGTGGGGGCCTGGGCGAGGGCCGATAGCGTGCTGTCCAGTGCCAGTCGCCCCTGGCGCATGATCAGCACCCGCTCGCAGACGGCCTGAACCTCCTGAAGAATATGGGTAGACACCAGCACCGTAGCGTCCTCCGCAAGGCGCTGGATCAGGCTGCGCATCTGCAGAATTTGCGTGGGATCGAGACCATTAGTGGGTTCATCGAGGATGATGATGTCGGGCCGATGAAGGATGGCGCAGGCGACCCCCAGTCGTTGCCGATAGCCCCGGGACAGGGTGCCGACGACGGCATGGAGTTTGGCGCCAAGATCCGTCGCTTCGATCGCGCGGGAGAGGGCCTCGGGCTGCGCGGCCTCCCCGAGGCCATGGAGCGCGGCGCTATAGGCGAGGGTTTCCAGCACGGTCATCTCCGGCCACAGGGGGCAGTTTTCGGGCAGATACCCCAGGCGAGCCCGAAGGGCCCCGCCGTGGGCTTCATGACCCAGGCCGTCGATGGTCACGGTGCCGGAGCTTGGCTCCAGGGCGCCCGTGAGCATTTTCATGATGGTGCTTTTACCGGCGCCGTTGTGGCCGAGCAGGCCCACGATGGTTCCCCGGGCGATGGAGAAATTGACGTCCTCCACGGCCGTGAAATCCCCGTAGCGCCGCGTAAGATGCCTGGCTTCGATCATGGCAAGCTCTCTTTCTGGCTGTGACGAAGGCGGGTGCGTGCCACCCTTCTTTCGCCGCATATGGGGTTAGGGGACGCAAATTCAAGGCCCTAGCCTCTGGCGCAGGGCCGAGGACCCTGGTCTCATAGCGCGCCGGGGCACCCTGAGGGCCAGCAAGGACAGGTTATGAGTGAGTTTTCCGAGGCGCATGCCAAACGCATTCTGCTGATCTCCCTTGTGGTGGTAGGCATGGGCTTTACCGTGCTTTTCCCCATTCTCGCTCCCGTGGGCCGGGAGATGGGCTTAAGTGAGTTTCAGATCACCGCCATCATTGGCGCCTCGTCCATTACCGTGTTCCTCGCCAGCCCGCGCTGGGGCCGCCTGAGCGATCGTCTGGGGCGTAAGCCCGTCATCCTCATCGGCCTTTTCGGCTTTGCCTTTGGCACGTTCTTGTTCAACGGCGTGATTTATCTCGGCCTGTCCGCGACCCTTACGGGAACCGTGCTCTTTGCCGCCCTAGTGGCCTCACGCATGGTTCACGCGGCGGTCATGTCCGCCACCATGCCTGCGGCCAACGCCTTCATGGCCGACATCACGAGTGCGGCGAATCGCACGAAGGGCATGGGCGCCGCCGGGGCGGCCAACAATTTGGGGTCCATGCTGGGGCCGGCGGTGGCGGCCCTAGCGGTCTTTTCCCTGCTCATGCCCCTTTGGGTGATGGCGGCCCTCGCCTTCCTGAACGGCCTCTTTATCTGGCGCTTCCTTCCCGAACCCCCGCGCCATAACGCCCCGCGCCCGGGGGCCAAAATGCGTTACCGCGACCCGCGAATCTTCCCCTTCATCATTGTTGGCGTGACCATGTTTTCCGGCATGGCGCTGGTGCAGCAAACCATGGGCTTTCGGTTTCAGGACGCCTTGAACCTGTCCGCCACGGAAACGGCGCAGGCCGTGGGCTTGGGGATGATGCTCTCGGCGGGGGCGTCCTTGCTGGCCCAGGGAGTGGTGGTTCAGCGTCTCTCCCTGCCGCCCTTTACCCTGCTGCGTGTGGCGATGCCCTTGCTGTTCATCGCCTTTGCCACGATGGCCCTCACGGAGTCGCAATGGGTGCTGACGGCGGCAATGATGGTGCAGGGCTTCGGCATGGGCTTGGCGGGGCCGGGTTTTATGGCCGGTGCGTCGCTGGCCGTGTCGGCAGAGGAACAGGGTGCGGTGGCGGGGGTGGCGGGCTCCTGTGGCCCCCTCGGCTTTGCCATCGGCCCCATGCTTGGGGGAGCGCTCTATCAGTTGCAGCCCACCTTGCCCTATGCCGTGGCAGCGGGCGTATATGTGGTGCTGTTCCTGTCCATGGGATGGTTAGGCCGGCGGCTCCAGAGTGGAACCGCCGCCTAGAGGCCCCTAGCGCCGAACGCGATAGGCCTCAGGAAGGTTATCGAACAGGGCCTTGGCTTCCCCGAGCAGTTCTGCTGCGGGCCGGGGGGCGGTTCCGAGCTCAAGGAAGGGACGGGTTTCGCCGTTCCACTGGGGCCAGCGGGGGGCGCCGTCGTGGTTTGGATCGCCCGTCTTCGCGAAGGCCACCCAGTAATCGCTCATGGTTTCCCCGAGGGCGAGGTCCCCTTGGGTTGCCTCGGGATTCAGGTGGACGTTGTTGAACGCGTAGCGTATCTCCCCGGCGTGATAGGCCCGGAGCTGGGCAGCGTAGGGACCGCTGGGGTGATGGGTGAAGTAATAGAGGTAGGCCGGCTGGCCTGCGGCCTCGGCGGCATCGCCCCAGCTGACCATTTCCCAGCCGAAGCGTTGATCACGAAACGCGTCCAGCCAGGCCCGCTCCGCATCGCCGGCGTAATGGGCCAGAAGGCGGGGGGCATAGGGTCCAAAGCGCGCTTCGAAACTTGCCGCCAAGGCTTCCCGCGTTTTGGGCCGCTGGCTGGGAGCGGTTAGGGAGGTGCCCTCGTCCTTGTTGAAGCCCAGGAGCACCGGCACCTTTTCCATCCTGCCCGCCCGGAAGAGGTCTCCCGGTTGCTCGGGCATGACGACCCCATCAACCCCGGTGGTGAGGGGCAAGCCAAGCTGTTCCGCAGCGGTTTGCACCGCGTGCGCGGGCAGGGCGCGAAGGGCCTCGCCCGTGGTCGCGCCCAAGTTTTCAGCCAGGGCCGCCCCCCAGCTTTCCGCGCTGCGCAGGCCGTAAACCTCGGTTTTAAGCGCTTGGGTTGGTGCAAAGCCGCCCCCGGACTGGGCAATGGCCCGATGGAAAAGCCCCCGGGTGCTCGGCATGGCGAGCAGAGCATGGACGCTGCGGGCGCCGGCGGACTCGCCGAAAATGGTCACCTGCTTTGGGTCGCCGCCGTAGGCCGCGATGTTTGCTTGCACCCAGCGCAGGGCCTCGGTCTGGTCGAGGAAGCCGTAGTTGCCCGAGACGCCGTTCTCGGCCCCCGCGGAAAGGGCTGGGTGGGCCAAAAAGCCCATGACGCCAAGACGATAGTTGAGGGTGACGACCACCACCCCTTTCTTCGCCAGCGCAGTGCCGTCGTAGGCGTCCGTGGCGCCCGTGCCCCGCGTGAGCCCACCGCCGTGGATCCACACCATCACCGGCGCTTTGCCCTCGGTCTTCGGCGTCCAGACGTTTAAGTACAGACAATCCTCCGAGGTGGGCCGGTGGGGCCGGGCGAAAACGCTCGCGCTGGGGTAGGGCGCTTGGATGCACTGGGGCGAGAAGTCCCGCCCGTCACGCACCCCTGCCCAGGCTGGGGCAGGCTCAGGGGCCGCCCAGCGCCGGGGCCCGGTGGGCGGCAGGGCGTAGGGAATGGCCTTAAAGACGCTCACGCCGTCCTCGTTAGCGTCCCCGAGGATCGGCCCCTGCGGCGTGCTCAGCGTCAGCGGCGTGGCGCCGCTGGCCGCCGTGAGCAGGGCAAACGCCGTAGCGAGGAGACAGCGCTTCATGCGTCGCCCTCGCCTTTGAGGGTCATGCCTTCCAAGCTGCCCGCCTCGCGCCATGTCGCCAAAAGATCGTTAAAGGCGTTGATGCCCGGGGCATAGGGGGAGTTCTGCATGGAGATGCCCTGGCCCACCTGTCCTTCCCGGTTGTAATAGCCCGGGGTGCAGGCCTCGAGAAACTCCGCATTGCCGCCCCCGGCAAGGCGGATAATCTCCTCCACCCAGGCTTGTTCAGCGTCCGCGTCCACCTCGATGGTGGTGGCGCCCCGCTTCTGCACCTCGTCGATGAGGTAGCTCACGTGTACGGCCTGATCATCAAACATGGCCGTCATGTTCGGCGATAGGCCATTTTGGTTGATGCCGATGGTGAACCAGTTGGGGAAGCCATGGCTGGCCATGCCGTGAAGCGTGCGGAAGCCCTCGCCCCAGTGCGCATAGAGGCTTTGGCCGTTGCGACCGCGGGTGTCGAAGTCCACGCGCCGATGCGCTGAAGTGGTGATCTCAAAGCCCGTGGCAAAGATGAGGCAGTCGAGTTCGTATTCCTCGCCGTTGGCGATCACGCCCTTTTCTGTGATGGCCTCGACGCCCTTGCGCGCGGACACATCGATCAGATGGACGTTCTCCCCGTTGAAGGTGGCGAGGTAGTGATCGTTAAAGGTCGGGCGCTTGCAGAACTGGCGATACCAGGGTTTGAGCGCCTCCGCTGCCTCGGCCTGACTCACTTCTTCGTCCACCCGGGCGCGGATTTCATTCATTTTCTGGAAGTCTGCAATTTCGCTGCGGAGCTGCACCTCTTCCATGTCCAGATTGCCGGCGTCGCTGCGCCGGTTCATGAGGGAAAGGCCAATGCGCCGCACTATGTCGGTCCAGCCGTCGGCGACGAGATCGACGGTGAAGTTTTGCCCTGCCAGCACGGCGGCGAAGTTTTCCCGGCGCTCCCGCTGCCAACCGGGCTCAAGGCTGCTGTACCAGTTGGGGTCCGTTTGGCTGTTGCCGCGGAGGTCGACGGAGGAGGGCGTGCGTTGGAAGACGTACAGGGCTTTCGCATGGGCACCGAGGAAGGGAATGCACTGAATGGCCGTGGCGCCGGTGCCGATGATGCCCACCCGCTTATCCGCTAGCTTGTGCAAATTCCCTTGGTGATCCCCGCCGGTGTAGTCGTAGTCCCAGCGTGAAGTATGAAAGCTATGGCCTTTGAAGCGATCGATGCCGGGAATGTCGGGAAGCTTAGGGCGGTTCGCGGGGCCCGTGGCCTGGATAAGGAAACGGGCGTCGAGCGCATCGCCTCGGTCCGTGGTGATGTGCCAGCGCTGCCGGTTTTCCTGCCAGGCAGCGTCCTTTACCCGCGTTTGGAACAGGGCCAGTTCGTAAAGGCCGAAGTATTCGCCCACCCGCCGCGTGTGCTCGAAAATCTCCGGGGCGAAGGCGTACTTTTCCTTCGGCATGTAGCCCGTTTCCTCAAGGAGGGGCAGGTAGCAGTAGGATTCGATGTCGCACTGGGCACCGGGGTAGCGGTTCCAATACCAGGTGCCGCCGAAATCGCCGCCGGCTTCGATGAGTAGCACGTCTTCTACGCCGCGCTCCTTTAGGCGCGCCGCGGCCATCAGACCGCTAAAGCCCCCGCCCACGACCACCACGTTCACGTCCCGCTTGATCGCGTCGCGAGGTTCCTGAGTGGTGTAGGGGTCTTCGTCGGCGTAGCGGGCGAAGCCCTCCGCCGCCTCCAGATACTGCTTTTCCCCATCGGTGCGAAGGCGCTTGTCGCGCTCCTCGCGATAGCGCTCGCGCAGCGCATCAGGGTCGAAATCGAGATCGGGAAATAGGTTATGCCAGCGCGGCGATGCGTTGCTCATGGGGGCCTCCCTCGGACCATCTCCTAGTGATGGTCCTGAGCATAGCGCCGCGCTAGGGGGAGCCCAAGGCTTAGCTTTCGAGGAGGGCGCGCAGCATCCAGGCCGTTTGTTCGTGCACCGTTAAGCGCTGCGTGAGCAAATCGGCGGTCACTTCATCGCCGGCGTCGCCCACGATGGGCAGCAGGGCGCGGGCTGTCCGCGCCGTGGCTTCATGGCCTTCTGCCAGGATGTTCACCATGGTCAGCGCCGCCGGTGGGGCTGCCGGGGCCTCCTCAAGGCTGGTCAGCGACCCGTAGGCGCGGTAACTGCCCGGGGCCGGATAGCCTAGGGCTCGAATACGCTCGGCAATGGGGTCTACCGCGTTCCACAGTTCCGTGTACTGGGTCATGAACATGGCGTGGAGGCTGTTGAAGTGGGGCCCGGTCACATTCCAATGAAAATTGTGGGTCGTAAGGTACAGGGTGTAGGTATCAGCCAGGAGACGGCTTAAGCCGTCCACAATGGCTTTGCGATCGGCGTCTTGGATTCCAATGTTCATCGCCCGGTCCTCCGTCAAGGGTGAGCCTCATGCTCACCCGTCTTATCGCTCCAGTATTGTCAGGGGGGCCTCAGGCGTCCAATTGATTGTGCTCATGGCGGTGATAGGAACGACCATCCGTCCCCCGCTCACTGAGGCACCACAGCGCAGGGATCAGCAACAACACCGTGGGGACCGTGGTCAGGAGCCCGCCGAGCATGGGCGCGGCGATGCGCTGCATTAGGTCCGCCCCGGCGCCCTCGCTGAGCATGATGGGCGCAAGGGCGAGGACAGTTGATCCAGAGGTCATAAGTACCGCCCGGAGCCGCCCCGCCGCAGCGGTGGCTGCCTGGGCCCTTGGGGAAAGGCTTTTCTCTCGCGCCGCGTTGAGCGCCGATAGGAGCAAAAGGGCCATTTCCGCAGCCAGCCCCGCCAGGGCCAGCAGCCCCACCACGAGGGCGACGGACCACTTATGCCCGAGGCTCCAGCTTAGCCAAAGGGCGCCAGAACAGGCGGGCGGCAGCGTGGCCAGAGTCAGCAACACCGTCTGGAGGCGATGGCTCTGAAGCCAAAGGAGGAGGGCGATCAGAAGGATGGTCAGCCCGCCGAGCTGCAGGAGCCTCGCCTTCGCGCGGTCCCATTCGGCGAAGCGCCCACTCCAGCGCCAGCTATAGCCCGGCGGGAGCGCGAGGTCCGAAAGGCGGTCCTCCGCCTGTTCTTTAAAGGCGCTAACGCCCATTTCGCCTGGGTACAGGAAGACCCAGCTTTGGGGCTGAGCGTTCTCGCTTTTGATCATCGCCGGGCCCCGTTCTAAGCGCAGCGTCGCGACCTCATCGAGGCGGACCGTGAGGCCGGACGGGAGGGTCAGAGGCAGAGCGCCGAGGGCTTCTGGGCTCGCGCGGTAGGCATCGTCAAGCCGCACGCGCAGCCGGGTGCGCTGTCGACCCTCGATGACCGTCCCGAGGGTTCGGCCGCCCACCAGCTCAGCGAGGAGTTGGGTGAAGCCTTGGCTCGTGACCCCATAGCGCGCCGCCGCCTCCGGTTTGAGCGTGAGGGTGAGGTAGCGCCCCGAGACACTGCGTTCGGCATAGACCGCCTCGGGGCCCGCAAGGGGCGCTAGGCGCGCCGCAGCCTGCTGGGACAGCTCGGCCAGCGTTTCGAGCTCGGGGCCCGAGAATTTCAAGCCGAGGGGCGCTTGCATCCCCGTGGAAAGCATGTCGATGCGCGCCCGAATGGGTTGGGTCCAGGCGTTAGAGAGACCCACCATGGCCACCTGCGCTTGCAAGTCGCGCTCAATCGCCCGCCTATCCCGCCCCGGTGCCCAGCTGTCTTCCGGCGTGAGCTGGATCACCGTTTCGAACATGCTGAGGGGCGCCGGGTCCGTGGCCGTGGCCGCCCGCCCCGCTTTCCCAAAGACCTGGGCGACCTCGGGCACCTGCTTCAACAGGCGATCCGTCTGCTGGAGTAGGCGGGCCGCTGCCCCGGGTGCCAGCCCGGGATCCACTGTTGGCATGTACAGCAAGTCCCCCTCGTTGAACGGCGGCAGAAATTCGCTTTCCAGAGCGAGGCTTGGATAGAGCGCGCTGAGGGACAGGGCCGCAGTAAGAAAGGCAGCCAAGGCCGGTCTGCCCAGCAGGGCGTCTAGGGGCTTCGCGAAGGTGCTGGAGCGGTGTGCTTCTCGCGCCTTTGTGCTGCGTCCGGGGCGTAGGAAAAGGCCAAGCAGCACGGGAAGCACGGTGACACAAAGCACCGCCGAGGCGGCCATGGCCCAGGTTTTCGTTGCGGCGAGGGGGCCAAAAAGCCGGCCTTCCTGACCCTCCAGGGCAAAAATGGGTAGGAAGGATAGGGTGATGATCGCCATGGACGTGAAGAGGGTTGGCCCTAGGGCGTGGGCCGTTGCAGCTACGGCTTCCCAGCGGGCGCGGGGGCTCGCCCCGGGGCCGAGGGCATCGAGCCGACGTTGCGCGCTATCAATCAAAACGATCGCGGCGTCGACCATGGCGCCAATGGCGATAGCTAAACCGCCGAGGGCCATGACGTTGAGCGTAAGGCCCTGGGCGCGGAGCAAAAGAAAAGTGGCAAGGAAGCCCAGGGGAATGCTGACGAGGGTGACTAGAAGCGGTCGGAGTCGGCGCAAGCATACCGCGAGCATGGCGGTGACAATGAGGAGCTCCTTGCCGAGCACATCCCAGAGCGTGGCGACGGACTGCTTGATCAAGGCGGAACGATCGTAGGTGATCACGATTTCCACCCCTTGAGGCAGGCTGCTTTCCAGGGCCCCTAAGCGATCTTTCACCGCGGTGATCGTGCTCATAACGTCGGCGCCCTGACGCATGATCACGAAGGCGCCTACGACTTCGCCTTCGCCATTGAGTTCTGCGATGCCCCGGCGGGCTCCGGTGCCGATGCGGACCTCGGCAACGTCGCGGACCCGGACGCTGCCCTGGTTCGGGTCGGTCCTTAGGGGGAGGGCGCCCAGCGCCTTGGGGTCCGCAAGGCTGCCATCGGCTCGCAGCAGAAACTCCCGCTCCCCCAGCTCCATGAGCGAGGCCCCTTGCTCAGAGCTGGCGCTGCGAACGGCGTCGAGAAGGGTGGTAAGGGAAATGCCGTGGGTTGCCAGGCGCTCCGGATCGGCGATGACCTCTAGGAGATCTTCCCGCCCTCCTAGCACGGCCACCTCCGCCACCCCCGGGAGGCCCTGAAGCTCATAGCGCAAAAACTCTTCCTGGAACCGGCGAAGGGTGGGCAGATCGTTCTGCCCTGAGCGATCAATCAAGGCATAGGCCAGCACCCAGCCCAGGGCACTGGCATCGGGTCCGAGGGATGCGGTTGCTCCCGCGGGTAGTTGGCCCTGCGCCTCCGCCAGGGCCTCTGCCACGCGAGATCGCGCCCAGTAGGGGTCCGTGCCCTCTTCAAAAATTGCGTAAAGAAAGGCATCTCCAAAGAAGGAGAAGGCGCGCAGGTCTTGCACACCCGGTACCGCGAGCAGAGCCGCGCTAAGGGGATAGGTGAGCTGATCCTCTACGTCGCGGGGGCTTTGCCCAGGGAGCTGAGCCTTAACTATGACCTGAACCTCAGATAAGTCAGGCAACGCGTCCATGGGCAACTGGCGCAGGCTCATGGCGCCGGCGCCGGCGAGCAGCAGGGCAAGCAGGAGCACGGCAGCGCGCTCCCGAAGGACGAGGGCGAGCAGCCCCCGAATCACTGATCACCTCCGCTGTGGTCCATGGTGCTGTGGTCCATGGTGCTGTGGTCGTCTCCTGCGTTTAGGCGGGCGAGCTCCGCGGCGCGGTTGGCTTCGGTCTCGAGAAGGAAGGTGCCCTGAACCACGACCCGGTCGCCGGGTTGAAGTCCATGGTGAACCTCGGCGAAGGCGGCGCCCCGTCGTCCCAAATGAATGGGCACGGGGACGAAGCGATCGGCGCCAACGGCCTTGAGCACCTGGTCGGGCGCCCCATCGACGCCGCGGAGCACGGCGCTTAGGGGTACGCGGGTGACGGACGCCTGGCTTTCCCATTGCAGGGTGGCTTCCCCGACAGCGCCGGGCCGGAGCCCTTGGCTTTCCGCTAACGGCCTGCCGACAACGGCGCGGGCGTGGAGGCGCCGACTCCCCGTTTCGGCTTGGCCGTCGACCCAGCTCAGGTTTAAAGGCAAGGGGTCGGCTTGGGGGAACGCCACACGCACCGCCGCGCCAGGATGGATTGGGTCCTGGGCCGTCGGTGAGAAATACAATTCCACCCAGAGGGCGTCGTCTTGGGCGACGGTCATCATCGGGGTGCCCGCGGCGACGAAGGCGCCGGTGGTTAAGGAGAGCGCCTCCACTAATCCGTCGTGGGGGGCGCGCAGAACGATGGGGTTCTGAAGTTGCTTTAGGGTGCGGAGGGCTTCCAGGGCCTCGGCGGGGAAGCCTGTGCGTCGGAGCCGTTGGGCGGCCGCGGTGCGCAGAGGGGCATCGCCCCGGTGATCGGCATCTAACCAGGCCTCTTGATCCTGCGCCCAGGCCGGCGCATCGATGCTTAGCAAGGGTTCGCCCTGGATGACCCGGGTGCCCTCACTGGGAATATGGCGCGCGGTGATCCACCCGTCCTCTCGAAGCACAAGGCGAGTGCGCTGGTCCTCAGGCAAGGACAAAACCGCGCTGCCGCGCAGCGTGCCCTTGAGGGGGCCTGCATCGATGGGGGCAACGCGGACGCCGAAGGCCTCCCGTCGTTCCGCGCTGACCTGCACGCCCGGGGTGCTGGCGGGGGCTTCGTAGACGGGGATGAGATCCATGCCCATGGGCGACTTCCCTGGCCCCGGTCTTCGATAGTTGGGATCCATGGGGGCCACCCAGTAGAGGGGGGCGCGGGCTTCGTCCTTCTCAGCCTGGGCAAGGCTTTCCGGGGACCCAAGGCCCAGGGCAAGGAGTGCGAGGCCGGCAAGGGTCGGCGGGAAAAGCTTAGCCATGGGGTAGGGCCTCCGCAGTGAGGAAGAGAAGGTCGGATTCGGTGACGGCGCGCTCTCGACGAAGGGCTAGATAGGCCTCTTTCGTGTCTAGATAGGTGAGCGCGGCCTGGATCGCACGCTCGAAGTCCACCGTGCCTTCTCCATAGCGCGCGAGGCTTCTTTGCCAGTGGCGCTCGGCTAGGGGGCTTAAAACTGCTTGATAGTGAGCAAGGGCCCGGTCCTGATCCTGAGCCTCCCGTTGCTGGCTGTCGTAGCGGACCCCGAGGGCGCGAAGCGCATCTAGATAGGCCGCCCGCTGCCCTTCCTGGCGAAGCTGGGCCGCGGTCAGGTTCTGATCCTGCTTCTCTCGGGAAAAAAGCGGCAGGGTGATCGTGACGCCGGCACTGAAAAAGTCCGGGCGTGGGCCTAGGGGGCTGAGTTCATCGCGGGCGCCGTAAGCCACATCCACCGCATAGCTTGGGCCATAGTCCGCCTCGGCGGCGCGGCGCTGGGCTTGCGCCCGGGCGAGGGCCGCATTCCGCTGCCTTAGCATGGGGTGCCGTTGAAGCTGGGCACGTTGCTCGTCGAGGGATGGCCAGATCTTCATGGCAGGAAAGAGCTGCTCAAAGTCCAGGTTCTGCGCCTGCCGGGCGAAGGACTCGGGGACCCAGCGAAGGAGCGCGGCGCGCAAGGCGGATCGACGCCCTTCGTTCACCAACCGGGCGCGAACCCGTTGCTCCCGGGCCAGGCGCGCTTCAAGAACGTCGCCCTCCTGGCCCAGGCCCGCTTCAAAGGCGCTAAGCGCTTGCTCATGAACTTGATCGAGAACCCTTAACTGTTGAACAAGCAGGGCCTCTTGCTGATCGCGCCAAGCAAGGTCGACTAGGAGAGTGCGCACCGCCGCGCGCACCTCGAGCGCGGCCAGGGCCCGGGCTTCCTCTGTGCCCTGGGCCTGCTCTCGATCTGCTTCATAGCGTGCGCCTCGGGCGGCTCCGTTGGGAAAGGCTTGGCGCAGACTGAATTGCATCTGGGTCATGGGCTCCTGCGCCCAGGAAAGGGAGTCCACGGGCAGGTTTGTGAGGCCGAAGCGAAGCTGGGGATCGGGGAGGGCCCGCATGGCTTTGGCTTCGGCCCGTTGCGCCTGGGCCTCGTGCGCAAGGGTCGTGAGGGGAAGCGCTTCCGCCACCGCGGCGGCTTCTAGGGCCAGGCGCAGGGGGCTAGCCCAGAGCGTTCCCGGCAGAAAAAGGAGTAGGCCGAGGGTAAAAGCTCGATTTAAAAACATAAACGTCTCTCGTCAGTGACTTACGCAAGCAAGGCGAAGGCGCTAGGCGAGGAGACGCTATTCCGTAAATTGACAGTGAAGGAGGGTAAGGGGCGGTCCGGTTTGGGGGGGTGGGCCCTTGGGCCCAAAGCGGTGGCGGTCTTTAGGCTCTCGGCGCACCAAAGCGAGCGCAAAAAAAGCAAGGGCAAGCGCCGGGGGCACGTCCGGCTCGGCAAGGGGAGCACGGGTGGCCGGATCGCAGCAGTCCTCATGGCTGGCCTGCGAGGCGCCCATCCCTTTGCCTTCCCCTGCCCCATGGGCCGGCGCCGCTTCATGACAGGATGGGGCCGCCGGCGCCTCGGCAACCTGCGAACCCTCTGGAGAAGGCGGCGCTAGGCAGAGCGCTTGGCAAAGGGCCGGCACCACCGCCAGCAGGAGCATGATCCGGCAGAGTGCAGTGGTACGGCCGAGGCGCGATCGATTCCAACGCATGGCGCGGAGTGAACGCCAGCTAGGGGGTGGGGGTCAAGGGGGTCTGCTCCCAGCGGCTCAGCACCTCGGAGAGAAGGGGGTTGGGAAAGCGGCGCTTCCGGGTCACAGCGTAGAAGACTTCCTGGATGCCCGGTAGCTGCGCGGCCTCCAGGAGTACGCCCTGGGTGAGCTCGTCTTGCACCACAATGGGGGGCTGCACGGCGAGGCCCGCATCCTCTCGGGCGAGGAGGCGTAGCATGGCCATGTCGTCGGCTTCTGCGACCACCTGGGGCGTCACCCCAAGGCTAACGAGCAGCGCGTCAAAGGCGCTTCGAAGGGCTGAGTTCGGGCTAGGTAGTATCAACGGTGCTTTCTGGAGTCGTTCTTTTAGAGAAAGCGGGTACTTGCTAACATTTTCTGGGCGACCGATTAAGCTCAACGGTTGCTGAGCAAGCGCTTCCACAAGCCAGGGCCGCCGAGCATCCGGTGGCGGCGCGACGTTCGTCAGCACCACATCTAACTCGAGCGCATCCAGAGCTTCAAGTAAGCCTTCTTGCTGCCCCGACCGAAGCTGGACTTTGCGGTCCGGATCACCGAGTAGGGGCCTGAGGAACTGAAGCTGAAAGTTGCGTGAGAGGGTGGCGAGGGCGCCCACCCGTAGAACTTTTCGCCGTGTCCCGGCCTGGCGCAGGGTGGCCGTCAGGTCATCGGCGGTGCGGAAGATCGTTTCCGCGTGGTCGAGCGCGATGCGTCCCGCCTCCGTCAGCGCCAGCCGACGGCCTTCTCGAAGGAAGAGGGCGCTTCCGAGGCGATCCTCTAGCTGGCGAATTTGCGTGGAAAGGGCCGATTGAGAAAGGTTGAGCTGGGTGGCGGCCGCGGTGAGGGACGGCGCATTGGCGACCGCATGGAACAGGCGGAGGTGATGTAAATTGACCTTCATGGGCAAGAAATAGAACAAAAATAGTCAAAATATCAATTTTTAGTTATGTATTGCCTTTGGTTCACTGCGCGCCATTCCTCGTCGCTGCGGAGTGACCATGCTGCCCTTCATCGTGCTTGTGCTTCCCCCGCTGGTCCTTGG
Organism: Pseudomonadales bacterium; assembly: GCA_016779325.1. Classification (GTDB taxonomy): domain Bacteria; phylum Pseudomonadota; class Gammaproteobacteria; order Pseudomonadales; family Azotimanducaceae; genus Salivita. Next base: position 5,539 of record JADHNU010000041.1, on the reverse strand, counting down.
CCTTCTCAGCCTCGTGGCCAAAGCCTCCCCTGGTCCCAGGCCCCAGCGCCTTCGACGGCTACTTCGTCCCGCTAGCTGGCTCGGGCTTGGCGCTGTGGCCCTCGAGGCCTGGGCCCTTCTTGGCGAAGGGCCCTTCCAGCGAGAAGGGGTGGGCATGGGGGTGCTTTGGGCCCTACAGAGCGATGGGGTGAGCCTCGCCTTCGGCGGACTCCTGGCGGTCCTCGGGGGCGTCCTGAATGCGAGCTGGCCGGTCACCCTGCTCGCCCTTGGGCTTCAGGGGCTTTCCGTTGCCGCGCTCCTGAACTTCTATGGCGAGCGCTCCGGCGCGCGCCAGCAAGCTCGTCGCTTCCTGCGGACCTGGTGGGTGAGCGATACGTTGCTGGTGGGTGGGGCCCTCCTGCTCTCGGTGCCATCCCTAGGCGCCTGGCCCGGCGCCGCTACCTTAGCGGCGTGTGGGCTCGTCGTGGCCGCTGCGCTGAAGGCGGCCCTGTGGCCGGCGCTCAGGCGTTTATCGCCGCGCCAAGAGCCCATTCGCGCGCGGCGGACCTTGGCGGTCGGGTGTTTTTACACAGCTACGATCCCGCGCTTGATCCTGAGGGGAAAACCCTCGAGCTGATCCTGACGGCCCCCGTGGTGGTCGCAAGTTGGATCGCCTTGCATTACTTCGGCGTGACTGCCGCCCCAGAGCAGTTCGGCAGCGGCAATAAGTTGTTGCATAACGTAGCCGGTGGTCTTGGGGTCTTCGAAGGCCGTCGCCCCATGCTGCGTACGGGCTTGCCCCACCAGGCCATCAGCGATGGCAAAGACCTTCAGCATCTGCCGCTCGCCCTGGCGGTTTATCTAGAGGCTTCGGAGGACGCCGTACTGGCTATTCTTCGCCGCCATCCCCAGGTCCAGGCCCTCTTCGATAACGGTCGGCTAAGCCTGGCTCTCCTGGCGTCGGGCCGGGTGGTCGCCCGCTACGCGCAGGGACGCTTTTCCGCCCCGCCCACCGTCGACGCCGTGGCTGCGTAGCCCCGAACCCAGGCCCTAGGCGCGGCGCTGCGCGATGTAAAAGCCATAGCTCACGAACTCTTGGTGGGTGCGGTAGAGGGCGATTTCCGCGCGCTCCTCCGCGATCAGCGCCTCCGCGGCCGCCTCGCCAGCATGGCGCGTAAGAAACGCCGGGAACCTTGCCTCGAGGGGATGGTAGTAATTCTCGAGCCAGCTATCAGGGCCTAGGGGAAAATAGCCCACGGGCCGAAAGCCTTCCTCCTCGAGGACCTGAAGCTTCGCCCCGGCGGTGCCGACCTCTGGGTAGGCCGCTTCCCAATGGGCTGTAAGGGCGCTGGGGCGCGTAGCCGTCAGCCAGGTGAGTTCGGAGACGGCTAGAAAGCCCCCGAGCTTCAGCAGGGGTCTCCAAGCCTGAAGACCTTGGCGAAAACCCAGGTTGTAGATCGCCCCTTCGCTCCAAAGCAAATCCAAGGCGCCGGCCTCAAAGGGGGGCGCGTTCATATCCCCCTCCAAGAGGGACACCGTGGCTTGGGTGTCTAGCCGTGCCAAGTTCGCTTCCAGCCGCGCGAGGAATGCCGGGATGAGGTCTAGGGCCGTAAGCGAACCGCGGAGAGCAGTGGCGAGCACCGTCGTAGAGGCGCCGGTGCCGCAGCCTAGGTCCGCCATCTTAAGGGGGCCCTCGGATAACCCTGCGGCCCGAGCAAGGGCCAGGGCTTGCAGGGTGGCGGCGGGGCTCCCGGGCCCCTGGCGAGCGCCATCGGCGTGCAAGTCCGTAAGCAGCGAAAGTAGGTCCATACGGGCTCCAGGGCAGGGGTTTCCTAAAGCATAAGGGCAAGCGCAGTTGGGGTGCGAGTCGGAAGCCCAGGCTCTTTTATTGTGCGTTACCCGCACCCGCACGGGCCCCCTTGGGCCAGAAAAGCGTGCACCGAGGTCGTGCTAACGCGCGATCGAGCTCGGAGCAAAGGCTGCTCTCATGACTTCCTTTGGTGCGCTTTTTCGAAAAGTGCGGGAAATGACCCCCGCTGGCCGGGGATAGCCCATCCGAGTTCGCTCTAAAAAAGTGCGCTCTCGTCAGGATTCCGTCTTGGCATCAATCTTGCGGATCGTTTCTTACCCGCTTTGCGGGATAAACGGAGCGCCGCGCTGGCGGCCCTTTTCGAACAGAACGACGCGCTAAAAAAGCGCAGGTCACCGACCTGATATTTGGAGAAGCACTATGAAGACTGCGAGTGTCAGGGGGCGACGCCGGGCCCTAGCGATCGCCATTGCGCTCTGCAATGGCCTCGGGGCCGCGGGGGCGTGGGGAGAATCCGAAGTTGAGGAAGTGGTTGTCACGGGCTCGCGCATCAAGAGCGCTAGCGTGTATGCGCCGCAGCCTATTTCGACCATTACGTCGGAAACCATTGTGCAGAGCGGTCAGCCCGACATCACAGAAATTTTGAATGACAACCCGGCGCTCCTGTCCTCCGTGAGCTCCTCCAACTCCATCGATGCCCAGGCGTCAAACGTCGGTGACGTGGGCGCCGTCGGCGGCGCGTCCCTTAACCTTCGGGGCCTTGGAATAGAACGTACGCTTACGGTGGTCAACGGTCGACGTCACGTGGCGGGGATTGAAGGTACCAGTGCGGTGGACGTCGGCACGATTCCTCGCGCCCTCATCGATCGCGTCGAAGTACTGACGGGCGGCTCTTCGGCAATCTACGGCGCCGATGCCGTAACCGGAGTAGTGAACTTCGTCTTGAAGGACGATTTCGAAGGGGTTCAGTTCGATTTCCAGCCCGGCATCTCCGGGGAAACGGATAACGAGTCCTACAGCCTGTCTGCGGTCTTTGGAAAGAACTTCGCTAACGGACGGGGAAATGTCACCGTCGCCCTGCAGTACGACTATGACGACGGCCTCAAGCAGGGCGATCGCAGCTTCTTTAAGGAAGACGGGGTTTGGAACGACGACGTCAACCCTGCGCTACGCTTCCAGAATGGCGACATTGAATCCGGTGCGACGCCCAACTTCGCCCGCTACTACAATTTTGACAATACGGGGCTGTTCCCCGTGGGGCTTCGCGTGCCCACGGCGGCGGAGAATTTTGCCACCCAATATGAAGGCGCTTTCGGGGAGGCTCCGGAGCTAACCGCCGGTGAGCTTGCCATTATCAATCGCGCGGCCAGCGCGCCGCCGCGGGCCTTCCTCCCGGGACGCACCTTTAACATCACGTCCCCCTTCGGCGTGGTGGCCTTAGGGGACTTTGGTACGGCTATCCCCCTGGGTGCCGAGCCCGATCTCGACGGCAATGGCACGAGTGACTGCCTGCAGAGTTTCACGGGCTATAACTCTTCCCTCGATGGTGCTGGATCCTTCGGCGCCGCTGGCGGTTGCTGGTTCATTAACGAAAGCGGGGCCGTAACGCCCTACGAGGACGGCCTGGTTGCGGGGAACTTCAACCAGTTTGGCGCCAGCCAAAGCTACATTGCTCCGGAAACGCCCTACGTGCTGCCCCAGTACGAGCGTTACTCCATCAACGTCAACGGCCACTACACCTTCGATCCTCGGGCCGAGGTGTTCTGGGAAACGAAGTACGTTTACGGAGAGTGGGAGTCGGAGGGTGGCGGCTTCAACTTTACCGATTTGCTCTACGGGGCACCGGATAACCCCTTCCTGCCGGAGGCGCTGCGTCCCTTCATTGACGAGGCCAATGGCGTTGGGTTCGTGGGTCCGGGCGGGTTGTACATGTCCCGGGATTCGGACGACTGGGGTGACAACACCACGACCACGGAGCGGGAAACCTATCGCCTTGTCGGCGGGTTGCGTGGGGCCTTCGAAGAAACTGGCCTCGATTATGAGATTTCGGCCAACTACGGGAAGTTCACCCGCAACGTCATTGATCGCAACGACATGATCGCCGACCGCTTTTTCGCGGCCATCGACGCCGTGACCGATCCGGCGACGGGCGAAGCGGTTTGTCGTTCTGATCTCGATCCCACGGCGTATCCACGGACCACGCCCTTCGACATCTTCTCCTTTGTCGGCGGCGGGGTGCGCTCGTCCTTCTTCACCTTTACCCCCGGTGATGGCCAGTGCAAGCCCATGAATATCTGGGGTGGGCAGGGCGCCATGAGCCAGGCCTCCATCGACTTCGTGACGCGGGATCGCCTCATTTCTGAGGACATTGAGCAAACGGTGCTGCAGGCCATTGTGAGCGGCGACTCCTCTCGCTTCTTCTCTCTCCCCGCGGGCCCCATCGGCTTCGCCGTGGGCTTTGAGTATCGGGAAGAAAAAACCGCTCAGGATTTCGACCGCTTCGACCGCGGCATTCTGCCCGTGAGCGGCGTCACCTCGGAGGGCGTGGCCTTCAGCGCCGGTGACTTCGTGGGTGATGTGTCCAATGCGGGCAGCCTCGGGGAGGATCCCTCCATTACCCTGCTCTCCGGCGCATCAGACTACGACACCACGGACTACTTCGCCGAAATCAGCGTGCCCTTGCTCGCGAACCTTCCCGGCGCTCAGGAGTTGACGGCGAGCGGGTCCTTCCGGCGCTCTGACTACTCCACCTTCGGAGAGAACGACACCTATGGCTATGGCCTGGTGTGGCAGCCCATTGAGGATGTTCGCTTCCGCGGCAGCTTCTCCCGCGCGGTTCGCGTCCCGAACCTCTTTGAACTGTTCTCGCCGGCGCAGGGCGCGTTCTTCCGGCCGGCCGATCCCTGTGATGCAACGCAGATTGCGACCGCGCCGGACCCCGCCCTTCGTCAGACCAACTGCGTGGCGGACTTGCGGGCGAATAACGTATCGGACGCGGAGCTCTTCGCCGCCGATGGCACTTACGCCTTCCAGGATCCGCTGTCCGCGGGCTTCCCTGGCACCACGGGGGGTAACTCGGCACTCACGGAGGAGGTGGCGGACACGGTCACCTACGGCGTAGTGGTGCAGCCTCGTTTTGTGCCGGGCTTAACGCTGACGGTCGATTATTGGGACATCGAGATCGAAGACGCCATCGTTGCGATTTCCTCGCAGAACATCGTCAACGGCTGCTACGACTCCCCCAGCCTGAACAATGCGTTCTGCCCACTGATTTCCCGGAACCCCGCGGCGGATTCGGCGCAAAACGGGGGTCTTACCTCGCTAAACCAAACGCGTCTGAACTTCGGCGCCGTGGAGGCGGAAGGGTATGACCTTGGCGCGCTCTATCAGTTCGAGGTGCTTGGGGTGGGTGTTGATCTCTCCATGAACGCCACGCGCCAGGATCAGCTCGACCTGATCGAGCCGGCCAGCCCTGGGGAGCCCCCGGTGGTCAACCCGGAACTTGGGGAAATGCGCCGGCCCGAGTGGGCGTCCCAGTTTGGGGTGGGCCTGAGCTACGGTCCCTACAGCTTGTCTTGGTCCGGGGTGTACTACGACGAAATGACGCTAGGCTATGAAGACGGCGGTGAGATCGAGACCATCGAGCAGAACTACGGCGGTGCCGGCGTCGCCGATGCGCGTCTTATCCAGGACATTCGCGGTGCCTGGCAGGCCAGCGATGCCGTAACCGTCTATGGCGGCGTGTCGAAC
>JADHNU010000040.1 GCA_016779325.1 Pseudomonadales bacterium | reverse complement strand
GGGTAGGAGAGCGGCCACCGTGGCCATGGCCAGGGCCGTCGCCAGCCGGGGCCAGCGCAGCGCCTCCGATCCCCCGAAGGCGGCGATGAGTAAAAGCCCCAGGAGTGGCGGATAGCTGAAGGCGGTCATCTGGTAGGCCAGGGGGACGAGCTCCCCGCCCCCTTGGCTTAGGGCCAGGGCAAAGGCGCCCAGAAGCAGAGCCCAGAGGCCGACCCAGCGCGGTCCGGAACCGGCGCCTCCCCGGGGTCCACGCAGTTTCTCGCTCACTTGGGCCAGGGCCGACAGTACGGAATCGAGGCTCGACATGGCCGCGGCGAAAACCGCGGCAATCACCAGGCCCCGCAGCCCTTCGGGCATCACCTCAAGGATAAAAGCGGGAAAAATCCGGTCCCCCTTTTCCGCCACGGCCCCTTGGAAAAAGCCGCTGAGGGGGTGCGCGTCGTAGTAGGCCCAGAGGGCCAACCCCACCAGCAGGAACAGACCCGTGATGCCCTCCCCCAGGAGGCTCGTGTAGAGCGCTTTCCGCGCCGCGCCGAGGTTTCGGCAGGCGAGCATGCGCTGCGTATTGATTTGATCGCCGCCGTAGGCCGCAAGGTTCTGCACAGGCATGGCCAGCAGCGCCGTCCACAGGGTGAAGCTTAGGGCCGGATTAAGGGAGGCATCGAAGGCCCGCAGCTTCCCCGCGGCTTCGGCCTGGGTAAGCAGCGCGGAAAGGCTCCCGGGCCCGTCCGCCGTCGCAAGCAGAAAGGCGTAGGCGCCCCCGGCGAGGAGCAGCAGGGCCTGCACCGCATCGGTCCACACCACCGCCCGCAGGCCCCCGTGGCCCATGTGCACGGCGGAGAGGCCAACGATAAGGGCGATGTTCCAAAAGAGGCTCCAGCCCGTGAGTAATTCCAGCACCAGGGCCACGGCAAAAACCCGTACCCCCTGGCCCAGGACCGCGCCGAGCATGAAAAGGGCCGTGCCTGCCTGCCCGAAGCCCGGGCCTAGGCGCTGGGCGAGGTATTCATAGGGGCTGGCCACCCCAGCCGCGTAGAAGCGGGGCAGCAGGACAACCCCCAGGAGCCCCTTTGCCACGAGCGCCGCCAGGGCGAACTGGAGATAGCGCAAATCCCCCGCCTCCGCGAAAACCAGGGCCGGCAGGCCAATAAAGGTTACGCCGCTGATGCTGGTGGCGATGATGGATAGGGATACGAGGGGCCAGGGGAGCTGGCGGCCGCCCAGGTAGTAGGTTTCCGCGTCCCGGCTTTTCGGGCGCACGGCGTGGCTTAAGGCCGTGAGGCCTAGGAAATAGGCCAGGAGCACGGCCAGGTCGAGGGGGCTCATGGGGTAGGGAGGCGCCGGCCGGCGCCGTCCCCGGGATAGACCCGGCCGTTGGCGCCGGGAAAGGCGTAGCCGTTGATCAATACGCGTCGGGGCGTGGTGCCCCCGTTCGGACAGCTGCCGTGCACGGCGTAGGGGCCGAAAAAGAGCACGTCGCCGGGCGCGCCCTCTACGACCTGGGCCTCGGGGTGCTCCGCATCCTTCGCGCCCATCCCCTCGCTGTAGTCATAACTCCGATCACTGAGGCGCTGGCGAGGCGCGAGGCCCAGGACCTTCCGCGGCAGGAACTTCAGCGCGCCATTTTCTTCTGTCATGGGATCAAGGAGGAGGATCGTTTGCACGTAGCTGCCCAGGCCGTTGCGGTCTTGCCAGCTGGTGCCGCCCTTATCCCGGTGTTGAATATCCTGGTGCCAGGCGAAGGACACCCCGTCCCCGGGCATCTTGTAATGGGCCTGGCAGAGGAGCTGCTCGCAGGCGTCGCTGCCAAGAAGGGCCAGGGCGGGGGAGAGCAGTGCGGGGCGTGCTGCTAACGCCAGGAGGTGGGGCTCGGCGCCCCCGGCCCAGACGATCCGGTCCACCGTGGGGTGAGTGGGGTCGCCGGAGAGAACGAAATGGGCACCGTCTTCGAGGCCCGTCACGCCCCGGCGCTGGGCCTTGGCATAGAGGCGATCAAAGGCCGCCCGGGCGGCGGTAAGGTCCGCTTCATCAAAAACGCCTCGGCGCACAAAATACCCGTCGGCCTCAAAGGCAGTCCGTTCCGCTGCGCTCACTGCTGGCCCCACGGCCCTTCTCCCCCAGTGCTTGGCTTGCGGCAGTGTAGGGCGTCGCCGCGAGCGCCTCCAGGGGCCCGCGTTGGCGTTGGGGCCGGCTCGGGGCACAATGAAAAAAACCGAAAGGACGTTCCATGACCGACACCACACCCCCTTGGTCCTTGGCCAGCGCAGCCGTTTACCAGGCGCCCGATGCCGCCACCGGCGCTATCGCCCCGCCCATTCATGTCTCCTCGAGTTTTCAGTACGACGAGGCAATCTATCAGGAGGTGGTGGCCGGGGCTCGGGAGACGGTGAATATTTACGGGCGCTGCGGCAATCCCGGGGAGCGCCTCTTCCAGGACCACCTCGCCCGCGTGGAGGGTGCCGATGCGGTGCTCGCCACGGCCTCGGGCATGGCTGCGGTCACCACCACGCTCTTCGGGCTGTTGAAGCAGGGCGATCACCTTGTTTGCGACTGGACGACCTACAGCTCGACCCACGAGTTCCTGGCCCACCGGGCGCCGGATTTCGGCATCGAAACCACCTTCGTGGACATGGCCGATGCGGCGGCGGTGCGCGCCGCCCTCCGGCCCGAAACGAAGGTGCTGTACTTCGAGGCCATCGCCAATCCCACCATGAAGGTGGTGCCGATTGCCCCGCTGGCAGCCCTGGCCGAGGAAAGGGGCTTGGTTTTGGTCTGCGATAACACCTTCGCAAGCCCCGCCGTGCTGCGGCCCCTCGAGCATGGGGTGGATCTTGTGATTGAAAGCGCCAGCAAGTTTATTGGGGGGCATAACGACGTCATCGGCGGCGCCATTGCGCTTCGGGCGGGGCGCCTGCCCGCCGATTTCCTCGAGCGCCTGCGCTGGAACACCATGGTGAAGTGGGGGGCGCCCATCGCCCCCTTTAGCGCTTGGCTGCTTGATCGGGGCCTGCAAACCCTGCCCCTGCGCGTGGAGCGTCAGTGCGAAAACGCCGCGGGGCTCGCCGCCTTCCTCGAGGCCCACCCCGCCGTGGAGCGGGTGTGCTATCCCGGGCTGCCGTCCCATCCCCAGCACGAAATCGCCAAAGCCCAGATGCCGCGCTTCGGCGCCATGCTCGCTTTCGACGTGGGCAGTGAGCCCCGGGCCCTTGCCGTGGTGACGGCGCTGAAGCTGGCTAGCTTTGCGGCGAGCCTGGGCGGAGTGCGCACGGTCACCCAAATTCCCGGCACCATGGCGTTCTTGGACATCCCGGAAGCAGAACGGGCGCGCATGGGCATTACCCCGGGCATGGTGCGCATTTCCGCGGGCATCGAGGCCCTTGAAGACTTACAGCAGGATTTCGCCCAGGCCCTCGGGGTCCTTGGGACGGGAGGGGGTCGGTGAAGCTCGGTCGGGCCCTCGGCTTCTGGGACGTCTACGCCATTGCCCTAGGGCAGGTGATCGGCTCGGGCATTATGGTGCTCGTGGGCATCGGCATTGAGCTGACGGCCTACGCCATTCCCCTGGCCTTTCTCGTTTCCGCCGGGCTTTCGCTCCTGAAGCAGTGGCCCATCGCCTTTTTAGGCTCGGCCATGCCCGCCACCGGGGGGCTCTACGTTTACTGCAAGCGGGTGCTGGGCCCCGGCCTCGGCTTTTTCTACCTGGCGCTGCTGCTGATCACCCATATTTTGATTGCCCTCTTTGCCCTGGGCTTTGCCCAGTACGCCCTGGCCCTTGTGCCCGGGCTTCCCGCTCGCGGGGTGGCCGTGGGCATCTTGGCCCTGTTCTTTTTCGTGAACCTCTTTGGGGTGCGCGTAGCGGCCCTGCTGCAGCGGGTGATGATTGTGGTGCTGGTGCTGGGTCTGACCGTGCTCGTGGCCTTTGGCTGGGGCGCGGTGAATCCCGCCCCCTTCCAGGACCCGGCGCAGCTGTTCCCCCAGGGGGCCTATGGCTTCGCCCTCGCCTGCGTGATTTTGTCCTTTGCCACTGGCGGCGCCCAGTTCATTTCCGAGCTTGGGGGCGAGATGGCGAACCCGGAGCGGGATCTGCCCCGGGCCATGCTGGGCGCGACCCTAACCGCGGCGCTCCTGTTTACGCTCGTATCCGTGGTGGCCGTGGGCGTGCTGCCCCTGGAGCAGACTGCGGGCCAGTCCCTGGCGAAGGTGGCCGAGGCGATCTTGCCGGCGCCGCTCTACCTGGCCTTTATCGTCGGCGCCGGGCTCTTTGCCCTCGCCACCAGTATTAATGCCACCTTTTCCTGGGCCACCAAGGCCGTGCTTATTGCCTGTGAGGATGGCTGGCTGCCCCGATCCCTCGCCGTGGTTCATCCCCGCTTTGGGACGCCCCATCGTCTGCTGCTGGGCCTCTTCTTGCTCGGGGCCACCCCCATCGCCCTGGGCTGGGAGCTGCGCTACCTCATCATGATTGGGGGTGGGCTTGTGTTCATCTACGACACGCTGCCGCTTCTGGCGGCCTTTCTTTTGCCCAGGCGCCTGCCCGAGGTGTTCGCCCGGGCCCGCATGCGCCTGAGTGCTCGCCGCCTTCAGGCCGTGTCTGTGCTAGCCCTGCTCGTGGTGCTGGGGCAGGCGGCCCTGTCCTTTTCCGATGTCGACGGGGTCGGCTGGGCGCTCGTCGGGGCCTATTTGCTGCTTGTGGCGGGCTACGTCCGCTGGCGAGGCAGGACAATGATTTCCATTAAAGTTGCAGCCTGAAATGAGATCGGCGAGCCTCTGGAAATTTTCTAAAGCTATGAATTAAAAGAGTAAATACCAAAATACCCAACTCATGAGATCGGTTAGGGGCGAAACAAAAGCGCTTTCTTTCCCCAAACGATAACGATAGGCTGCAAGCGGGATGGGACGAAACGCGCTCAAATTGTGCGGGTTTCGAATCGCTAGGCGGGAAGTGAGGGGCCTGCTTCTATGACGGAAAAAGTCAAAATTGCCGTAGTCGGCGCGGGTCCCGGTGGCTTGAGCGCGGCGGCCCACGCAGCGGAACTGGGCGTGTCCCACGTTCTGCTTGAAAAAACGAAGAAGCACGCCGATACCATCCAAAAATATCAGAAAGGCAAGCACGTGATGGCCGAGCCCAACGTGCTGCCCTTGCGCAGCCCCGTGCCCTTCGAGCAGGGCACCCGGGAGGTCATCCTTGACGGCTGGGCCGAGGCCCTTGAAAAGCACGGCGTCGACGTGCGCTACGGCGCCGGCGTCAGCGGCATCGAAGGCGAGCGCGGGGCCTTCCGTCTGACCCTAGAGAACGGCGAGGTGGTGGAAGCGGAAACCATCATCCTGGGCATTGGGGTGCAGGGGAATCCCCGGAGGCTCGGCGCCCCGGGGGATGATGCGGACTTCGTGCAGTACCAGCTCGACGACCCCGACGAATACAAGGGCGAGTCCATCGTGGTGGTGGGCGCGGGGGACGCGGCCATTGAAAACGCCGTGGCCCTGGCGAAGCACAATAATGTGGCGATTGTGAACCGACGCGATGAATTCGCTCGGGCGAAGGATGGCAACATCGCGCTGATTCTGTCGGCGATTGAGGCCGGCGATGTGACCTGCTTCTACGGAACCAACGTGGCCCGAGTGGACACGGGGGACTTCAACGGCGCGCCAGGGCAGCTCGTGCTGTCCACGCCCAACGGCGAGGTGCCCGTACCGGTCCATCGCATCATTGCGCGCCTCGGGGCCGTGCCCCAGCGGGGCCTCGTCGAGGCCTTCGGGGTGGAATTCCCAAGCAAGGACGCCAACGCTTTGCCGACGCTGTCATCCCAGTACGAATGTAACGTGCCGGGCATGTACATCATCGGAGCTCTCGGCGGTTATCCCCTCATCAAGCAAGCCATGAACCAGGGCTACGAGGTGGTCGAGTACATTCTCGGCAACAAGATTAACCCCGCCGATCACCCCCTGCTCGAAGAGAAGTTCAAGGCGCTGCCCTACAAAGAGGATGTCGACGGTATCCTCGCCATGATGCAAGAGCGCATTCCCGTGTTCAGCGGGGTGAACCCCCTCATGTTTCGGGAAGTCATGCTCGACTCGGCCGTCCACGCGCCGGCAGAAGGGTCCGTGATCTTCGAGAAGAACGATTACACCAACACCTTCTATACGATCCTCGACGGCGAGGTGCAGATCGAAGTCGCTCCAGGCCTGACCATCGCTTCGGGGCAAGGGAATTTCTTCGGCGAGATGAGCCTCCTATCTGGGCGGCGGCGCTCGGCGACGGTGCGGGCGGGCAAGGGCTGCGTGCTCATCGAAACGCCTCGGCGCACCATGAACAAGCTGCTGAATTCCGTCGATGCGGCGCGGCGCGTGCTCGATGAAACGTTTATTTTGCGCACGATCCAGTCGCGCTTTGCGCCCGGCGTGCCCTTAGAGGTGCTGCGGCCCATCGCCGCGGCGGCCCAGCTCAACCAGTACAAGGCCGGGGAACTGCTGTTCGCCGAGGGTGACGATGCCGATACCCTGCACCTTATTCGCTCCGGCTCCGTCACCATCGCCAAGAATTTCGGCGAGCGGGAAATTCCCATGGCCTATGTGGCCGCGGGGAACTACGTCGGCGAAATGGGCCTGCTCGGCAACAGCACCCGGTCTGCCTCGGTGCGCGCCACGGTGAAAACGGAAACGGTCTCCCTCGACGCCGAGGCCTTCAATGCCCTGCTGGATGCTACGCCGGCGCTCCGCGCGGAAATGGAAGGGGCTGTGCGCAGCCGGTCCCAGCAGAACGTGCGCATGCAGGGCTCAGACGGCTCCGGCGACGTGCTCAGCTTCCTCATGCAGCAGGGCCTTGGGGAAGCGACGGATGTGCTGCTCATCGACAAGAGCTCGTGCGTGAATTGCGACAACTGCGAGGTGGCCTGTGCGGAAACCCACGATGGCACCTCGCGGCTGAATCGGAAGGCCGGGGCCGTTTTTGCGGAAATCCATGTCCCCACCTCCTGCCGTCACTGTGAAGATCCCCACTGCATGAAGGACTGCCCCCCGGATGCGATCCGGCGGGCGCCCGGGGGGGAGGTCTTTATCGGCGATAATTGCATTGGCTGCGGTAACTGCGAACGGAACTGCCCCTACGGGGTGATCCAGATGGCCTACAAGCCGCCGCCCAAGCCAGGCTTTTGGTCCTGGTTGCTCTTTGGCGCCGGGCCTGGGCCGGGGCAGAAGGCCGGCGGCAAGGCCTCAAAAGACGAAATCAAAAAGGCCGTGAAATGCGATATGTGCAAGGACCTGGCCGGGGGGCCGGCGTGTGTGCGCGCCTGTCCCACGGGGGCGGCGGTGCGCCTTTCGCCGGAGGCCTTTGTGGACGTAGTGAGTGCACGCCTGCCCTAGGGGTGGGGGACGGCATCGCTTGTGGCGGCGCCGGAATGAGGGGGCGGGGAGCCTATGTTTGAGTCATTCCTAACGTATCGATCGGGACGCTGGTTTTGGTGGGCCCTGGCCCTCTCTGCGGTCTCTATCGGTCTGTACGCTTGGCACGATTTGCCCGATCCGCCCAACGGGGGTACCTGGCTCGGCTACACCCTTGGGTCCGTGGCGGCGGCGCTCATTGTTTGGCTAATCTGGCTGGGCCGGCGCAAGCGCGATTACGGCTCAAAGGTCGGCACCGTGCAGGGCTGGACGAGCGCGCATGTGTACCTGGGTACGGCGCTCATTATCGTAGCCACGCTGCATACGGGCTTTCAGTTTGGCTGGAATCTCCACACCTTGGCCTACACGCTCATGATGATCGTCATTTTGAGTGGCTTCTTCGGTATCTGGGCCTACGCCCGCTACCCGTCCAGGATGACGGAGAACACGGGTGGGAAATCGCGCCCTGAGCTCTACACGGAAGTGGCGGAGCTCGATCGCCAGCTCCAGCGCCTGGCGGAGAAGGGTGGGCCGGAAGTGGCCACGGCCGTGGCCAGCGCCGTGGAGCGCACGGTAGTGGGCGGAAGCTGGCTTGCCCAACTCAAGCGCGAGGATCGCTCCGAGGTCCAGCTGCCGGGTAAGGGCCTGGTGAGCAATGCGGGCATGGCCGCCATCGTAGACTTCGTCATTGAGCACCTCGGGGCAAGCCGGGACGGGGCTCAGGGGGAGGCGCTTCGCGAGCTCTCCACGCTCCTCGGCAATCGCGCTCGGCTCCTCAGTCGCATTCGCCGCGATGTGCAGCTTGTGGGCCTGCTTCGCGTCTGGCTCTTCGTGCATGTGCCCGTCGCCTTCGCCTGCCTGGCGGCGCTGACGGCGCATATCGTCTCCGTCTTCATCTACTGGTGACGCCATCATGCGCCTATTGATTAGAACGCTTACGGCAGCCGGGGGAGCGCCCCAGGAACGCGCCTTCTACGGAGCGCAGCTGACCCTGGGCCGGGCTACGGACCAAGATCTCCCGCTTCCCGATCGGCACCTGCCCCTCAGCTTCTGCGAGCTCACCGCCGACGGCGGCCAGCTCGATTTGCGAGTGGTGGCCGACGGCGCCGCCTTCGTCAACGGCCGCCGCACCCGGGGCGCTAAGCTGTCCATCGGCGACAGCGCGGATCTGGGCGCGAGCCGCCTGACCCGCGTGGAGGCGCCGGCCGACTTTGATTTCGCCATCGAGTTCCGTCCCGCCGCCGAGGTGGGGGAAGAGGGGGCCTTTGGCAGCCAGTTTCGCCAAACCCTCGAGCTTGGCGGTTTAGCCCGCCGGGGGCCGTCCTGGGCCTTCGTAGGCCTGATTTTGGCGCTCTTTTTGGTGCTGCCGGGTACGGCGCTCATCAGCCAAGATGCAGCGGAGCTGACCCGGGCGACGCCCCTGCCTGACGATTCCCTCTGGTCGTCCGGGCCCCTGCATACCTCCCATCGCTTTATGGGCAATGATTGCTCCGCCTGCCACGTAGACGCTTTTGCCATGGTGCGGGATCAGGAGTGTGTCGCCTGCCATACCAGCATGACCCATCACGTCGATCCCGCTGTGCATCAGGTGGCGGAAATCGAAGAAACGCGCTGCGCCAGCTGCCATAAGGAACACAACGAGCCCTCCGTGCTCGTGCAGCGCGATCAGCGCGAGTGCGCCAGCTGCCACGGCAATCTGGAGGCGCATACGGACGGGGCCCTGACCCTGGCAAACGCCACGGACTTCGCGGCGAATCATCCGGAATTTAAGGTCTCGCTGCTGCGCGATACGGCGGGGGAGGCGCCTTGGACCGTGGAGCGCGTCGAGCTGGGTGCGCCGGCGCTGGCGGAAAGCTCCAATCTTCTGTTTCCCCACGACGTGCACCTTGCGGCCGAGGGCATCGAGGGTCCTCGTGGGGACGTCACCCTGCAGTGTGGGGACTGCCACCAAACCGATCCCTCCGGCGCCTACATGGAACCGATCTCCATGGAGCAGCACTGCGCCGATTGCCACCTGCTCACCTTTGATCCGGGCATGCCCACTCGGGAGCTGCCCCATGGGGAGCCTGCCGTGCTCTTGCCGATCCTCGAGGAGTTCTATGCCAAGCAAACCCTCGTCGGCGCCTCCCTGGAGGCGGGCCGGCCTGCCTATGACGCGCGGCGCCCCGGCGGCGATACGCGCATGGAGGCGGCCCTGCGCCAGGAAGCGCTGGTGTTTGCGCGCCAGCAGGCCCTGGCCACGGCGGAGGACATTTTTGAGCGCACCACCTGTGCCACCTGCCATGAGGTGGAGCGGCTTCCGGAAAGCGACGCGGGGCCGGCCTGGCACGTGCGCCCCGTGAAGCTCGCGAAGGTGTGGATGCCGAAGAGCTTCTTCGACCACGGGCCCCATGAAAATGAGACTTGCACCAGCTGCCATGCGGCGGAGCAGTCAGAAAGTGCCGCCGATGTGCTCATGCCCGCCATTGACTCCTGCCGCGCCTGCCACGGCGGCGGTGAAGAACAGGTGCTCCTGGCCTCCACCTGCATCGACTGCCACGAGTTCCACCTGCCCCAGCACAACTTGCTCCGGCCGGAAGTACCGGGCTCCGTGCTGCGCAGCGCCCGGACCGATTTTGATCGCCAACGGGCGGCTCATCGGCAAGCAAAGCGGGAGCGGGGCCGCTGATGCCGCGCCTTCCCCTTGCCTTTAGCCTACTGGCGCTGGCCCTCGCGGGCTGCGGAGGGGGCGGCGGTAGCCAGGGCGCGGAAATCGCGGCCCAGCAGGGCGGTGGGGCCGTGCCGACGAGCAGCGCAACCCCTACGGCGGCGGTGGCCTGCGATGGCGCCTGCGCCGATACGCCGACGCGCCTGACCGCCGCGGAGGTAAAGCAGGTCATCGGTCAGGTGGCGGCGGAAGCCGAAGCGCGCAACCTCCCCGGCACCATCGCCGTGGTGGACCGGGTGGGAAATGTCCTCGCCGTCTACGCGATGGACGGCGCCGATCGCCTCGTGACGGTGACCTCCACGGCGGACGGTAGTGCGCCGGTGCGCGGCGGGCTTGAGTCTGTGAACATTATTCCCGCGGAGCTGGCGGCCATTGCGAAGGCCGTAACCGGCGCCTACCTGTCCACGGAAGGCAATGCCTTTACGACGCGCACGGCGTCCCAGATCGTCCAGGAGAACTTCAATCCCGGAGAGTTCAATCAGCCTTCCGGGCCCCTCTTTGGGGTGCAGTTTAGCCAGCTGCCCTGCGGCGACTTCGTCCGCCGCCATACGCCGGGCCTGCTGCCTGGCCCCGGTCCTCACCGGTCGCCCCTGGGGCTCGCCGCCGATCCCGGGGGCTTCCCGCTTTATAAGTCGGGCACGCCGGTAGGGGGCATTGGCTTCATCGGCGATGGGATCTATGGCCTTGATAAGACCATTGCCAGCTTCGACGACGACCTCGATGAAATCGTTGCCCTCGCGGGCACCGTGGGCTTTTCCGCCCCTGTGGACCGCCGAGCGGACGTCATCACGGCGGCAGGGAAAACCTTCCGCTACGCCGATTGGAGCGTGGCCGATCTCCTGAGCGATGCGGCGAGTGCCGCGGATTTGGATGCCCGCCTGGCGGTCGACTCCGGGGCCCTTGTGCCCGTCACCGGCTACTACGATGGCACGGCCGTACGCACGGGTACGGCCTTTGGCCACGCCGATTCTGGCGTACGCCCGGCGGCGCCGGGGACGCTCCAAAGCGCCAGCGGCGCGCCCCTGGACGCCTTTGTCTTCGTCGATGAGAACAACGAAAACCGTTATCCGCCGTCCGCGGGCACGGATCAGCCGGGGGGCGTGGCGGCCAACGCGCTGACGCCGGAGGAGGTACAAACCCTTCTGGAGGAGGCCATCACCGTAGCGAACCGGGCCCGGGCGCAAATTCGCCGGCCCCTGGGGACGGCGGCGCGGGTTACGGTCAGCGTGGTCGATACCAACGGCGTTATCCTGGGTATGGCTCGGACGCGGGATGGCCCAGTTTTCGGTGCCGACGTATCCATTCAAAAGGCCCGCACGGCCACCTTCTTCTCCAGCACGGGGCGCGTTGATGGCGCCGCGCCCGCGGACGTCCTGCGCGCCCTGCCGCCGCCGCGCTACCTCGCGCCGGTGACGGACGTGGCCACGGTGGCTGCCGATCTCGCCGGCGAGCTGGTCGGTGCTTTGCTGGAAACCTCGCCCTTGGCCACGCCGGCGCCCACCTTCCCGGCTTACCTGGCTGCCCTGCAAAGCTTCCTGGGCGTGGGCAAAGCCCTCGAGGCCGATGGCCCGGCGGCGGCCTTCGCCGATCGCTCCGGGGGCAATTTGTCCCGGCCGAACTTCCCCGATGGGGTGGCGGGTAA
Organism: Pseudomonadales bacterium; assembly: GCA_016779325.1. Lineage (GTDB taxonomy): Bacteria > Pseudomonadota > Gammaproteobacteria > Pseudomonadales > Azotimanducaceae > Salivita. The sequence goes on along the minus strand of JADHNU010000040.1, from coordinate 9,526 downwards.
TCCGCCCGGTCCCCTCTCGAAGGCGGCGGGGGAATGGAGCGTCTTTTCCGTCGGCCTTCAGAGCGATCTGATCTACAACGGCTTGATTCAGCACGTGGCCCACGTGGCCCTGGAAGGGGGAGTGCCCGATGCGGGCACAAGCTGCACGGGCAATACGGGCTTTGAGCCCACCAAGCTCTTCCAGGAGAGTGAAGCGGGGCGGGGCCTGGCCAACGGCATTCAGATCTTCCCGGGCAGCGTGCCCATCTACCGCGGCGATGTGCTCGTGGGGGGGGTGGGGGTGTCCGGGGACGGCGTCGATCAGGACGACATGATTTCGCTCCTGAGCGTGCATAACGCCGGGCTGCGCCTACGGCGCGCGATTAACAATGCCCCTGTGGCGATCCGCGCCGATCAGCTCACCCTCCCTGGCCATCCGGAGCGGCTTCGCTACGTGAGCTGTCCCCAGGCGCCCTTTATCGATTCGGACGAAGACGATGTCTGCGATGGCAAGTAAGGCGCAGGGCGCCCTTCTCGGTGCGGGGCTGGCGTTGCTGAGCCTGAGCGCGGTCGTGGCCGCCGAGGCGCCCGAGGGCGCGGCGCCTTCGCCGGAGAAAGCCGGACTGCCGCCCGCTAGCGCCTACTGCGCCCCGGCGCCAAGCACGGAGCGCCGTCGCCCCGGGGGGCGCAGGGAAGGGGCGCCCCGCATCGAATATGAGTTGCCCGCCTGCGATCCCACGCGCATCACGCCCTACACGGCGGCCATGGAGCTGGGGCCGGCCATGCCCGATCGCTGGCGCATCGTGCAGGCCCTCGGTTACCGGGAACAGATCTGGAACCCCTATGAGGGGCACAATCCCCTTAAGGGTGATTTGCCGATTTGGGGGGAGGATTGGTTCTTCTCCCTCACCGCCGTCTCCGACACCCTGGTGGAGCCGCGCCGCTTCCCCGTGCCCGTGGGCGTGGCCACCACGGACCGTCCCGCCAGCCTCGATCTGATTACGGAAGGGGAGTCCACCATCCTCAATCAGCAGCTCCTCACGGAGTTTGTGCTGTATCAGGGGGACACGACTTTCCGGCCGCCGGACTGGGAATTTCGCTTCATTCCCGTGCTGAACTTTCAGCAGGTGATGTTCGATGAGCGGGGCATCCTCAAGGTGACGCCCGATGGGGGCGAAGCCGGCGGTAAAGTGCGCCGGGAAGGCATGCTGGGTATTCAGGGCCTGTTCGTCGACAAGCACCTGCGCAACGTGTCTGACCGCTTTGATTTCGATTCCCTGCGGGTGGGCATTCAGCCCTTCGCCGCCGATTTCCGCGGCTTCCTGTTCCAGGATCAGCAGCCCGGGGTGCGGCTCTTTGGCACGCGGAATAACAATATCTTTCAGTACAACCTGGCCTGGTTTCGGCGCCTCGAGAAGGACACGAACATCGGCCTGAACAACCTATCTGAGGATATTCGGGACGACGACGTCTACATCGCGAACCTCTATTGGCAGGACATGCCCGTGAAGGGGCACACCTCCCAGGTGACCGTGGTGCATAACCGGAACCGGGAAAAGGATCAGGTGAAGTTCGATGACAACGGTTTCATCGCCCGCCCCGCGTCGCTGTTTGGGGAGCGCTTCGCTCGCAACTACGACGTCACCTATCTGGGCTATAACGGCGATGGGCACTTCGGCCGCATGAACCTCACCACCAGCGTCTACTACGCCGCGGGGACGCAAACGAGCGAACGCTTCCGCAATGCGGAAGATGAAATCGCGGCAGGCTTTGCGGCCTTCGAGGCGGGCTTTGACGACAACTGGATTCGCTATCGCGTATCGGGCCTCTACGCCACAGGCGATGACGATCCCTTTGATGATAAAGCCAAGGGCTTCGACGCCATCTTCGAAAACCCCCTTTTTGCCGGGGCGGACACGAGCTTCTGGATTCGCCAGCCCGTGCCCCTGATCGGCGGCGGGGCCGTGAGCCTGTCCGGGCGCAACGGCATTTTGAATAGTCTGCGCAGTTCGAAGGAGCAGGGGCAGTCGAACTTCATTAACCCGGGCACGATTCTCCTGGGCCTGGGGGCCGACTTTGACCTCACGCCGGAGACGCGGGTGAGCGTGAATGCCAATCAGCTTTGGTTCGATGACACGAGTGTGCTCGAGGCGGCGCGAAATCAGGGGAATATCGATCGGGAGATCGGCACGGACCTCTCCCTGTCCATCGTCTGGCGACCCCTGATGATCCAGAACGTGGTGTTCCGCCTCTCCGGGGCCGCGCTGCTGCCTGGGGACGGTTTTGAAGATTTGTTTGGCAGCAATGAATCGGCGCCCTTGTCGATCTTGGCGAACATGGTGTTGACCTATTGAGCGGGGGCGTGGCCCCGGCACCGAGGGAAAGGCAAACGTAATGACCTGTGCTGGCCTCACTATGCAGAGTTTTCTCCGGCGCCTCCGTGGCCTGGCCTGGGGCGCTTTGGCCTTGGCGAGCCTGGGCGCGGGGGCCAGCGAGCTGCACCATCACGTGGAGCGCCACTACCCCGTCTATCCACCGGCGCCGGCGGCCCAGTTGCCCGAGCAGGCGGAGGTGAAGAGCGCTGGGTGCCTGTCCTGCCACCTCGAAACCGACGCCTACTCCATGCACGAAAACCCCGGCGTGGTGCTCGGCTGTACGGACTGCCACGGCGGGAATGCCAGCGTGTTTCTCGCTGACGGCGCCCTAGAAGGGAGCGCCTTGTACACGGAAGCCCTTGAGGCGGCCCACGTGCTGCCCGAGTATCCCGATGATTGGCACTTCCCCCATTCGAAGAATCCCGAGCAGAGCTACACCCTGCTGAATCGGGAAAGCCCGGAATTTGTCCGCTTCGTGAACCCCTCCGATTACCGGGTGGTAGAAGAGGCCTGCGGCGCCTGCCACATGGAAACGATCCAGGCGGCGAAGCGCTCCATCATGGCCACGGGGGCCATGCTTTGGGGCGGCGCAGCCTACAACAACGGCATTCTGCCCTTTAAGAACTACATGCTGGGCGAGGCCTATACGCGCGAGGGGGAGGGCTCGGCCATCGCCGGCCCGCCTCTGCTCGATGCGGCGGCGGCGCAGAGGGATTACGGCGTGCAGCCGCAGCTCGCGGCCTTGCCGGCCTGGGAGACGGTCAAGCCCGGGGATATCTTCCGGGTCTTCGAGCGCGGCGGGCGCAATATCCTGAACACCTTCCCGGAGACGGGGCTGCCCAATTCCCTCGGGCTCATTCAGCGTTTAGAAGAGCCCGGGCGTCCTGATATCCGCCAGTCGAACCGGGGCGCGGGGACCGGGCAGCGCATTTCCGTTCCGCTGATCAACATCACGAAAACCCGCCTGAACGATCCGCTCATGTGGTTCCTCGGCACCAACGAGCAGCCCGGCGACTACCGCACCTCGGGGTGCGGCTCGTGCCATGTGGTGTACGCGAACGACCGGGACCCGCGCCACTCCGGGCAGTGGGCGCCCTATGGGCACGACGGCAAGACGGCGACGGTGGATCCCACCATTGCCAAGGATGAGTCGGGCCATCCCATTCGCCACGCCTTCAGTCGAGCCATTCCCACGGCTCAGTGCATGTCCTGCCACATGCACCAGCCGAACATGTTCCTGAACAGCTACCTGGGCTACACCATGTGGGACTACGAGTCCGACGCCCCGAACATGTGGCCCGAGGCGCAGAAATACCCAACCTCGGAAGAAATTCGCGAGGTGAACGAACGCAACCCCAATGGCGCAGCGCCCCGGGGCAAGTGGGCCGACCCCGAGTTCCTGAGGACCGTTTCGGAGCGAAACGATCAGAATAAGAACACCCAGTTCGCCGACTACCACGGCCACGGCTGGAACTTCCGGGCCATCTTCCGGAAGGATCGGAAGGGGCATCTACTCGATGGTGAAGGGAACATCGTGTCTCACGACGACCCCGATAAGTTCCAGAAGGCCGTGCACATGTCCTCCATTCACGTGGACGTGGGCATGCACTGCGCAGATTGCCACTTCGCCCAGGATTCCCACGGTAACGGCCACCTCTACACGGAAGTGGCCGCCGCGGTGGAGATCGATTGCCAAGATTGTCATGGCACGGCAGAGGCCTATCCCAGCTTGCGCACCTCCGGGCCCGCGTCCCCGCCCGGGGGGCACGACCTCAGTCTGCTGCGGAACCCCGATGGCAAGCCCCGCTTTGAGTGGGTGGATGGCAAGCTGATTCAGCGCAGTCTGCTGAACCCGGAGCTCGAGTGGGAAATGAGCCTGGTGAAGGATTCGGTGACGGAAGGGCATGCCAACTACAACGATAAGGCGGCCCGGGCCAAGCTCATGAGCACGAATACGGCCACCCAGCACTGGGGCGAGGATGTCCCGGCCGAGGATCGGGCCCACAGCTACGAGAAGGTGGAGTGCTACACCTGCCATACCTCCTGGACCACGAGCTGCGGCGGCTGCCATTTGCCCATTGAAGCCAACTGGAAAACGGAGCGGCACCACTATGAGGGGGGCGAGAGCCGGAACTTCGCCACCTACAACCCCCAGGTGGTACGCGATCAGATATTCATGATTGGGCGCCGGGGGGGCATTAACGGCGGCCGGGTGGCGCCGCTGCGTTCCACCTCAGCCCTGGTGCTGTCGTCCACCAACGCGAATCGGGAAAAGATCTATATCCAGCAGCCCCCCATGGCGGCAAGCGGTTACAGCTCCCAGGCCATCAATCCCCACTTCCCCCACACGGTGCGGAAGACGGAAACGCGCAATTGCAGCGATTGCCACCTGTCGGCGGATGGCGACAACAACGCCATCATGGCCCAAACCCTGGGCTATGGGACCGACTACATCGATTTCATGGGCCACTTCGCCTGGGTGGGTGGGGAAGGGTCCGTGGAGGCGGTGCAGGTGACGGAGTGGGACGAGCCGCAGGCGGTCATCGGCTCCTTCCTCCACCGCTACGCCTACCCGGACTGGTACGCCGAGCACCTGGAGCGGGATCGGGTCCTGCCCCAGCACCACGCCGAGGGCCTGGCCGACGCGGTGCAGTGCCTTCAGCACCGTGGCGAGTATCTCTATGCCGCCACCGGGAAGGGCGGCTTCCGCGTCCTTGATATCGCCAGCATCGCGAACAAGGGCGTGAGCGATCGCATTTTGACCGGGCCTTTCAGCGAGCTTGGGCACGACACGCAGGTGGAGTCGGCGAACGCGACCTGCGTATCGATTGTGACCACCCAGCCCGTGGCCCCGGCGCGCAATGAAGGCGAGCTCATGCGGGTGATAAACCAGGAGCGGCCCTTCCATCCCATCTATCACTACGCCTTTGTGACCGATGCGGAGGAGGGGCTTATCCTCGTGAACATCGACACCTTTACGGACGGCGAACCCCGGAACAATTTCCTCGAGCGGACCCTCACCTGGAACGAAGGGGGCATCCTCGACGGCGCCCAGCACATCACCATGGGCGGGCATCTGGCGTACATCCTCGCCGACGCGGGCTTGGTGATCGTCGATCTCGACGACCCACTGAAGCCCGAGGTTCGGTCCGTGCTGCCCCTGACCGATGGGCGCGCCTCGCACCTTCAATTCCGCTACCTCTTCGTCACCGATGCGGAGGGCTTGAAGGTCGTGGATGTGACGGACCCAGATCACCCCTTTGTGACCTTGGGCAACACCATTGGCTTGGCCGACGCGGGGGGGCTCTTCGTGGCCCGCACCTGGGTTTATGTGGCCGCGGGCAGCGAAGGCTTGATCGTGGTGGATGCGGAGAAGCCTACGGCGCTCAAGCGCTACGACGTGGTGGGCCCGGAGGCAGGCATCGTCGACGCCCGGGACGTGGCCGTGGCCCACACCAACGCCTCCCTCTTTGCCTATGTGGCCGACGGCCGCGAAGGGCTGAAGGTGGTGCAGTTGACGGCGCCGGATACGGTGCCGGGCTTCTATGGCTTCTCCCCCGATCCGAAACCGGAGCTGGTGGCGCGCTTCAAGACCGACGCGCCGGCCCTGGCGGTAACCCGACCGCTCGAGCGGGATCGGGCCGTGGACGAAACTGGGGGGCAAATTGCGGTGTTCGGACGCCTCGGCTCCGGACCCCTCTACCAAGACGATATGCGGCGTTTGGTGTTTGACGCCGAGGGTAAGCCGTGGACCGTGACGGACACGCCCGGCACCGGTGCCATGATTCCCCGGGGCCGGCCCCCGGCGCGGTCCATGGCGGAGGCTGACGCGCAGGAGAGCCCGTCTACAACCGACGGCTTGGGCGCAGGGGGAGGTCGATGAGCACCATGACGCAGGGGCGATGGATTCGAGGCCTGGCCCTTCTGGGCGGGCTTCTGCTGGGGACGCCGGCGCTGGCCACGCTGCCCCAATACGACGGGAAGGTGCACGAGGGCGTCGCCAGTTGCGCCTCCAGCGTGTGCCATGGGGCCACGGTGGAGCGGGGCGGCTCGAACGTCCTGCAAAATGAGTACGTCACCTGGACCCGCTACGACAAGCACGCCGACGCCTACAAGATTCTCCTGACCCCGGAGTCGCAGCGCATTGCGAAAAACCTGGGGCTGCCGAACGCCCAGGAGGCGGCTATCTGTCTAGATTGCCACGCGGATAACGTCCCCGTCGCCCAGCGCGGCGCGGAGTTCGACATCACCGATGGGGTGGGCTGCGAAGCCTGCCATGGCGGGTCCGAGGACTGGATCGCCCGGCACACGGCGCCCGAGGCCACCCATGCCTCGAACCTCGCCGCCGGCCTCTACCCCACGGACGAGCTTACGGCGCGGACAGATCTTTGCCTGTCCTGCCACCTGGGCACGGAAGATAAGTTCGCCACGCACCAAATTATGGGTGCGGGCCATCCGCGGCTGGCCTTTGAGCTGTCCACCTTTACGGAACTCGAGCCCCCCCACTGGGCGCGGGATGAGGACTACGCGACGCGGAAGCAGGTGGAAACCCCCGTGGCCACCTGGAGCGCCGGACTCCTGGCGTCGGCGCGCCATACCCTTTCCCTGCTTGAAGGGCGGCTGGTGCACGATGCTGGCCTGTTCCCGGAAATTGCCCTCTTTGATTGCCACGCGTGCCACCACCCCATGAGCGATAAGCGTTGGGCGCCCACGCGCCTCACCCAGGGCCTCGACCCTGGCGCGATTCGCCTAAATGATGCTCAGTTCGCGCTCCTGCTGCCCGTGGCCGAAGCCACCGATCGCGCCGCGGCCGACGCCTTGCTTCAGGGCCTGCGGGCGCTGAATGGGTCCGTGGCGACGGGCTTTGACGACTTCAAGGCGGCCACGGGGGCGCTGCGCACCGCCGTGGATCGCCTCGCAGCGACCCTCGCGCGCCCCCTCAGCGCTGAAGCCCAGGAGCGCACCCTCGCGGGCCTGGTGCAGGCCGCGGCGCAGGGTGACTACCGCGACTACGTGCTCGCCGAGCAGGCCGCCATGGCCCTCGACGTACTGCTCCTGTCCACGGCCCGCTGGGACGTCAGCCGGCCGGCCATGGATCGGGTCTTTGAAACCGTCGATGACGAAGATCACTTCGATCCCGAGGCCTTCGCCCAGGCGGTGGCGGGGCTGGCTGCGGGCCTGCAGGTCACGGCGCGCTAGCGACCCAATTATTCGGCAATGGCGGCGCTCTGGGGAGGGCGCCGCTTGCCCCTGTCTTCTTAACGGTACCGGGAGGGACCATGAAAGCATCCGATCTCTTTGTAAAATGTTTGGAAGAAGAGGGCGTGGAGTTCATCTTCGGCGTGCCCGGGGAAGAAAACGCCGATTTCATGATGTCCCTCGAGCAGTCGGAGAAGATTCGCTTCATTCTCTGTCGCCACGAGCAGGGCGCATCCTTCATGGCCGAAATCTACGGTCGCCTGACCGGGGAGCCGGCGGGCTGCCTAGGCACCCTTGGCCCCGGCGCCACCAACCTGATCACCGGCGTCGCCGATGCCAACATGGATCGGGCGCCCATGCTCGTGCTGACGGGACAGGGATCCTCGGACCGGCTCCACAAGGAGTCGCACCAGGTCATGGACGTGGTGCAGATGTTCCGCCCGGTCACCAAGTGGGCCCACCAGATTATCAATGCCAACAATATTCCTGAGGTGGTGCGGAAGGCCGCGCGCCTCACGCGCACGGAGAAGCCCGGGGCCGTACTCATTGAGTTGCCCGAGGATATTGCGGAGCACGACACCAGCGCCGTGCCGATCACGCCGCGCCGCTTCCGCCGCCCCGTGCCCGATGACAAGGTCGTGGATCGCGCCTTTGCCGTACTCAAAGACGCCAAGCGCCCGGTGATCCTCGCGGGGAACGGCGCCATTCGAAAGCGCGCCTCGAAGCAGCTGCGCCTGCTGTGCGAAGCCACGGGCATTGGCGTGGCCAGCACCTTTATGGCCAAGGGCTGCGTCGATATGGACGCGGATTACTGCCTCTATACCGTGGGCCTTCAGGCGAAGGATTTCATCTCCCGAGCCATCGACGAAGCGGACGTGGTGCTCACCCTCGGCTACGACATGGTGGAATATCATCCGAGGCTGTGGAACGACCGGGGCGACAAGCAGATCATTCACGTTGATTTCCTACCGTCGGAAATTGATGACCACTACTACCCGGAAGTGGAAGTGGTGGGGGACATCGCCCATACCCTGTGGATGCTCAATGAGCGCTTCGCTAAGGACGGGGTTCCGGCCTACGATCTTGCGGGCCAGCACGCGGCCCGGGCCGCCATGAAGGCGGAGCTGGAAGCGCACAAGGATGACGACACGGACGGCACCATCCGGCCTCAGAAGGTGCTCTGGGATGCGCGCCAGGTGCTGGGCCCGGACGACGTGCTCCTCTCCGACGTGGGGGCGCACAAAATGTGGATCGCCCGCCATTATCACTGCCACGAACCCAACACCTGCCTTATTCCCAACGGGTTTTGTTCCATGGGCTTTGCTCTGCCGGGGGCTCTGGCGGCGGCGCTCGTGCACCCGGACAAGCGCATCCTCGGCATTTGTGGTGATGCGGGCTTCCTCATGAACGTGCAGGAGATGGAGACGGCGAAGCGCCTGAATCTGAACCTCACGGTGATGGTGTGGGAGGACAAGGGCTACGGTCTCATCAAGTGGAAGCAGGAAAACCACTTCGGCCGGCACACCGATCTTGATTTCGGCAATCCGGACTGGATGCAGCTGGCCTCGGCCTTCGGCTGGAACGGTTTCCCCGTGACCCGGAGTGCCGATCTGCAGGCTGAACTCACGAAGTCCTTTGAAACGCCTGGCCCGAGCCTCGTGGTGGTCCCCATCGATTATCGGGAAAACCGGCTCCTCACCCAGCGCCTCGGCAATATTGCCGTCGCCATCTAAAACCCCCTAGGGAGAGGCGCCATGCTTCGGGAAAGCTATCCGTTCTACCTTGCGAACCGGGCCGAGATGCCCAACCTTGATCTCGAGGTCATCGACAAGTACACCGGCGCTGTGGCCACGCGCGTGGCCATGGCCTCGGCGGAAGATATCGATCGCGCGATTGCGGCGGCGGAAGCCGCGGCCGAGCCCATGGCCCGGCTCGCCAGCTACGAACGTAAAGCCGTCCTTGAGCATTGCGTG
>JADHNU010000039.1 GCA_016779325.1 Pseudomonadales bacterium | reverse complement strand
CATTCCCTTCATCCCAGGCCGCGCCCCCATCAAGAAAGGCAACCAAGGACAGGCCGTAAAGGCGGGACCGATCCCCGGTCTGAAAAGGCGCATAGGCCAACTCAACGTTCAGGCCCACGCCATTGTCCCGCACCAGCAGATTCTCTCGATAGCCACGTACCGTGCTAGCGCCGCCGAGGGACAGCTTCTCCGCGGCTAAGAGAGGATCGCGACTGAACTGAGCTAGGCCCCTTGCCGTTAGGGTCCAGTGCGGCGCAAGGCGATACTGAAACTGACCTTGCAAGAGCGCCAAAAGGAAGGTTCCGTCGGCCTCCACCAAGGCCCCGGGAGCAGCCCGGGTCGTGCCCCGCCCCCGCAAGCCCCGTCGCAGCGTGCCTCGAAGTGCGAGCACCTGCGCTTCACCCCGATAAACGTAGTCAAGGGCCAGGGACGCGGCATTCACCCCGGCTTCGCCATCCACGGCCCCCGGCGAAAGAGAGAACCGCTCCCCAAGGAGCTTGGTGACCGTGACGCGGCGTTCAAACGCGAGCGAGGTACTAAGGCGAGAGCGAAGGCGCTCTCGCAAGGGCGCTTGGAGCTGGAGACCGTAGCGATCCGTTTGGCTTTTAATAGCTAGGGCCGAAAAGGGCGCCTCAAGCACCTGCGCCTCATCGCGCGACCAAAACACTGCGAGGGTGGCATCGGCCGCATTCAGGGGACGGCGGTAGTGAAGGGCGCCTGCGTCACTCCCTTCGCTATGGGCGATGGAAAGAGCAAGTTGATCTCCCTGCCCCGTGACGTTCTGGTGGCTCAAATTGATCCTGCCACTTTCGGCGCCAATGCTTTCTGGACGATGGTTGTCCACGCTGAGGCCCAGGGCCCAAGGCTGGGCCTCCTCCACGGCCACGGCCAGCACCGCCTCGCCCGGGCGCCCTCCGGGCCGCAGGGACGCATCCAACCGGGCGACCTGCTGGTCCTCCTGCGCCCCCAGAAGCGCTTCCTGGAGCGTTTCAAGACGCAGAGGGCCGGTGAGTCGACGCGCTAGGCGCGCCTGCACGTAAGCCGGATCGAGACGACCATCGCTGGTCACTTCAATTCGAGCGAGAGTCCCCTCGTCAATCTGGAGCCGAAAGCGACCGGCGCCGAGGCGTTGATCCGGAATCGTCACCTGAGCCTGAAGGTAGCCAGCCTCGGCATAAAAAGCCGCCACCTCGTCCCGCAGCGCCTGCGCCTCCGCAAGGGCCAGCATGCGACCCTCGTAGGCCGCCTTAAGCCGGCGCTTCTCTACCTCCGGCAAGGTATGGGCCCCAGCCAATTCAAGGCTCGCCACCAAAAAGCTCGGCGCATCCCAGGCGGCCAGATCCGGGGGCAAGGCAATACTTCCCGCCGCCGGCCCAGCCAGAGCCGGGACGCTACTGGAGAGGGCCAGCGCCAGCCCAAGGCGGAGCCGACGGGCCCAGAAGGGTAAGCAGCCCGGCGTCATTGGTTGGCCCCCACCAGCAGGTAGGGCGCCCAATAGCTCGGGGCGGCAAAGGCTTTTTGACGGAGCAGGGAAAGCTGAGCCTGGCGAAGGGCTTCCGCCTTCCCGAGGCCGCGCTGAAACACCCCTTCGTAAAACGCTTCCACCAAGGCAGCCGTGGCCGCATCGCTAATAAACCAGAGCGAAGCCACGGCGGAACGGGCGCCGGCCTGCACCGCAACCCCGGCCAAGCCCAGAGCCGCCCGCTCATCCCCCGCCGCGGTCTGGCAGGCGGAAAGCATGAGCAAATCAAGCGGTGGCTGATCATCGCCGCCTAGGAGGGATTCCAGGGCCCGAAGGGACAGCACATCTTCGTAGGTGAGGAGAAAAGATTGGCGGTGATCGCTAGAGAACGTCCCATGGGTTGCGAAATGGGCAATGCGATAGTCGCCCTCCGCAAAACGGCGACGCACCGCCGCTTCGCTAAAGGCCTGATTGAACACCACGTCAGCGGAAAAACGGGATTCCAAAAGCGACACTTCGCGTACCACGCCCGGCAAGGGCGAAAAGCCTTGTACGGCGTCGGAGAGGCCGCCAACCAGCAATGCCGGGGCAGCATTACCGGCGACTCGCTTGCCCCGCCGCGCGAGGGCCAGCGCGGGTACGGTGACAAAGGCATAGCGCTCCAGCAGGTACCGCTGCCCGTCATGCAGCGCGGCAAGCGGTATGGTGCGCAAGACCCCATCGGGGATGACCAGCAGAGTTTGGATACCCTGAAGCGCCCCCTGCTGTTCCAGCGGCGCAAGGAGCCAGCTATAGAGGGTCTGCCCATCCTCTCGTCCGGCCGTGGGATCCTCCCCCTGTTCAACCGCTAGGCGAAAGGCCGTGACCACTTCCCGAACCCGCTCCCGAGGAACAGCAATGGTCTCTAGGCGATAGCCTTCGTCGCGGCGCAGCAGCAACGTCAGGCGATCCTCCAGGAGGATGGGATAGAGCGCCGCGGAACCCGGGCCGAGCGCTTCGGTCTCGTTTTGCGTCACGCACTGCCGGGCAAAATAGTCTTCCACTTCAGCTGTCCGCTGCGCCTCCAGCACCCCTTGGACTTGGGCAAGCAAGGCCGCTCGCTCATCGCCCTGAGCGTACTCCGCCTGCCGCAGCAACACGTCCACATAACGCTCATAAACGGGCACCATGGTGCGAAAAAAGAGGTCAGAAGAGCGACTCGGCAACCGTGCTCGTACCTCGCCGAGCAGAGCAACGGCGAGGGCAAGGTGATGTTCTGCCTCCGCTATTGCACCGCGGGCAAGGGCCCGCTCCCCAAGACGCCAGCGCCAGCGATAGCGCGCCTCAAGGGCCCCACTTCGCTGGGCCAGCATCAAAGCCAGGCCGTAAAGCGTTTCAGCTGCGGCCTGATCACCCCCACGCTGCGCCGCTTCCCCCTGCATGCCCAGGGCAAAGCTGCGCAGGCGATCGTCTCCCTGTGCCCGCCCCGTAGCCTCCGCACGGAGCAAAGCCTTAGCCTCGCGGGCTTGCAGCTCCACGGCGGTGGCACCGGAAAGGTTCTCAGCAAAGCGACCCAACAGTTCCGCGTAGTTCAGGTTGAGGGCGCCTTGCCCTGCCCCTTCTTGCCCCGCCATGCGTGCTTCCACGGCATCGAGACGCTGTGAAAGCTGCGCGTTCCGTGCGAGGCGACGAAGGCTTATTTGCGCGCGCCGCAACATGGCGCCGCTCTCCAGCGATCGAGACGCCGCTCCACGAGTCGCCGGGGCCGCCGCAGCGGGCTTTAAACGCAGATCCTCCTCCCAGCTGTCTGGCAGACCGAGGAGCGCCCGCAGAAGGTTTAATTCCCCTTCCAACGGTAAGGGGACGCCCTTCGCTAGACTGCGTTCGGCCTCCAATAGCAGCGCATAGGCCCCAAGCCAATCTGAACGCATCAACCGTAAAGCCGCACCCTGATTCAGCAGCGCCCGCTCCAGCGTCGACCCCGAGGGGACGGCCTGAAGCCCCGCTTCCACTGCTTCTTCCGCCGCTTCGAGGGCGTTATCAGCCAGCGCAGCTTCGGCGATCTCCAACGCCTCCGCGGGGTCGATCTGCGCGGCCCGCACGCCCCAGCACAGGGTAGCGAGTAGCAAGGCGAGGACGAGGCCTTTCATCGCTTTGCCCCGCAGTTCACGGTCCACTCCGAAGCGCCGGCTCGACCAAGGGGCGCGCCGGGAAGCGGCTCCAGGGGCCGGAGAGGCGCTCTTTGAAGGCGAAGCCCCCCCTCGCCGCCGGCGGCGCTGCAAAGGCTAAGATCCAGGGCCGGGACCACCAGAGGCGTGGTCGACTGCCCGGAAATCACCGCATTCAGATCGATATCCGGAGCCTCAATGTTGACGGTCCCCGCATTTCCCGTATTGGAGTCGGCGCTAATTCGAGAGAATAGGTCAGGGACCACTGCATCGGCGAAGATATCGATCTTCCCGCCGTTGCCCGCATCCGCTTCGGCGAGAATTGACGCATTTTCCAAAACGAAGAAGGTCGTTTCGAGCCGAAGGTCGCCCCCATTACCTAGGGCCCCGGCGGAAGCTTGGATGGCCGCGCCGTCGAGAAAGATTTCGCTGCCTAAGGTCTGAACGAAAATATCTCCGCCCTGGGCCAGCCGCGCATCCGTGGACAGGCGAGACCCTGCGGCCATGTCGAGGCGTTGCCCTAGAACGAGACGGATACTGCCTGAAGCGCCCTGACCAAAGCTCTCACTGACGATGGCGGCGTCTTCTCCCAGCATGAGGCGGCTCGCCTCAAGTTGAATGTCGCCAGCGGCCCCAACGCCCTGGGAAGAGGTGCTAATGCGCGAGGCTTCCCCCCCCAAGGCGCCTGAAAGCCACACCTCCCCATCCGCGCGAAGAGTGATCGCGCCGCCGGCCCCGGTCGCACCTTGGCGGCTTTCCGCCACCAGAGAAACGCCGTCGAGCGTCAGCTCCGCACCCTCAAGCGTCAGCGCGCCCGCCTCGGCTGCGGCCTCCGTGCTGCTTTCCACTTCCGTTTGGGACAGCGTCAGCCCCTCCGTGGCGGACACCGTAATCTCCGCGGGCGCCGCCTTTTCTCCACCAGCCGTGGTGGTGGCCAGGCGGCTTTCCAACAGGGAAATCGTGTTCCCACTCAAAAGGAGACGCCCTGCCGGACCCGCAAAGGGCGCGACCACAGGATTCGCCTCGCTCGTACTGCTTACCCCTAGCCGCACCGCCGTCAGCGTCGGCGCCGAAATCGCAATGCGCCCTGCCGCACCCGGGCCACGGACGGAGGTGGAAAGGATGGTCGACGACAGATCCATGGAGGAGAGCGCTTCAAGGGTAAGGACCCCCGCATTGCTTTCGCCGCTGGTGGAAACGGCCCGAGAGGTAAAAACATTCCCCTCCGTCAGCGTCAGGTCTGCACCGGCAAGGGAAATATTCCCCGCATCGCCCGTGCTCGGTCCCCGGGCTTCTGCTAAGGCCGCTAGGCCCTGAATGACCAGCGCGGGGGCAGAGAGCTCAATGGCGCCTGCCGGCGCGGCACCCAAAGTGCTTGTCTCAAGCCGCGACGCGGTCAGGCTAAGGGCCTCCGTAGCAGAAAGCGCGATGAGCGCTGGCTCTTCGGCCGCCGTGGCCGCGGTCTCCGTACTCAACAGCACATCCTGCAGGGAAAGGGTATCGCCATTCACGCGCAATGCCCCTGCTGGCCCCACCGCACCATCCGGCGCCCGAGGATCAGCCGAGGAGGTACTGGCTAGGGTCGTGCCAGAGAGCGAGACCTTTGGCGCAAACAGTCCGACGACGCCGGCAGATCCCGAGCCCGTTACGGAACTCTCCACAATGCTCTCTCCGGCGAACACCAGGGTATTGCCGGCCACCACCAAGATGCCGCCCCCATCTCCCCCATCAGAGAAGACCTTGGACGAAAGGCGGCTCGTTCCGATGACGGCAATATCGTCCCCAAAGAGCCCTACGCGCCCGGCGTTTCCTTGCGCGTCAACGAGGGAAAGGGCTTGGGCCGTGCTATTTTCAAGCTGAAGAACGGGCGCACGAAGGAGCACGTTACCCGCATCCCCGAGCGCAGCGGCATCGGCACGCAGCTCACTGCCGACCACCCCGAGCCGTTCAAGGGCCTCGACCGCAATCGTGCCGGCTCGCGCCTGCTGGCTCGCACTGCTGACCGTTTCCAGCAAGCTATCGGCAAGATCAATACGCTGCCCTTTTAGGGAAACGAGGCCCGCCGCCCCAATTTCTGGGCCAAACACTGCCTGAGAAACACTAGAAAGGGCGGAACCCTTAAGGTTTAGGTCGGGTGCGCTCAGCGTGATCGCTCCCGCGTTCCCTGCACCCCGACTGGTGGTGACCAGCGTCGAACCCGTCGCAACTAGCTGCTCCGTCGCCTCCACGCGGAGCAAGCCCGCATCCCCACCGCCGTCGTTCGTCTCTGAAGAAAGACGCGTCCCCGGGGACAGGGTGATCGTCCTCCCTTGTAAAAGGATGTCGCCTGCCGCCCCCGTCGCGCCCCGCGCAGCATTGGCCGAAAGGCTCGCGCCAGCGAGCGTCAGGGCTGGTGCTGTCAACCGAATCCGCCCCGCCGCCCCGGCCCCTGAAGCCGTGCTTTGCAGCAGCCCGTCCTGAAGGGTGATGTCCCCCGTTGCGTCCAGGGTAAGGCGGCCCGGCTCAGCTTGGGGGTCAGAGGCTTCGCTGGCCACGCTCAATTCCGCCTGCGCTAGGCTCAAGGTCTCCCCAGTCAGGGCAATGGTCCCCGCAGCACCTACGGTTCCGGCCGGGGGCGGACTGATCGCGAGACGCCCGAGGGCGCCGAGGGAAAAGGGCAAGCTCGCCTCTAGCTCCGCCAGGGCCTGGCCGTCCAAGCCCGACACAAGCGCCTCAACCAACCCCGTCGGGGTCGTGGCGCCTAAGGTGAGGCCCGTGCGCGCTTCAAGTAGGGGCGTGAGCGCCTCGATGAACTCCGTCAAAGAATCCGCCCGAAGGGACAACCCAAATTGTTCATTCAGTGCGACGACCGCATCGTTCAAAAGAAGCACTTGGGATGCCAAGCTTTCCGAGGTGCTGGTGAGCGTTGCCCCTTGCAACACCACGGAGGGGGCATCTAGCCGGACAGCGCCGCCGTTGCCAGCGCCCAGGGCTGAGGAACCCAGACGGCTGCCTTCCTTCACGGTAAGGCTCTGCGAGGCCTCAAGGGTGACGGCCCCGCCGTTGCCTTGCCCCGTGAGCGAAGCAGACGTCACAAGGCTGTTTGCCGTCACTTCGACCACTTCACCGGCCAGGGTAATCGCTCCGCCATCGCCCGTTGCTGCGCCCAAGCTTTCCGAGCGCACATCCGTAGCCCTTAGGGAGAGCGCGGGCGCCTCGAGCACCACCGAGCCCGCGGCTACCGCCCCGGTAGTATTGGCCTCAATACGACTCGCGGTAAGCGTGAGCGCCTCGGTGGCGCGCACGGCTACGCGAGACGGTGTCCCCATCAGACTCCGATTCGAAGCGGTGAGGACCGAATCACGAAACGTTACCGTTTCTCCCTGAAGCGCGAGGCGCCCCTCGCTTCCGCCAGCGCTTCGCGTCGACAGCCTAGCCGAATCCAAGCGAACCAGTTGCCCGCCAACAATCGCCAATTCAGAACGGGCCGCCAGGCTTTCGGTGCCAGCTGGGTGCTCCGTCAAGAGATCGACGTCCGACAAGAATACCTCCCCACCCCCTCCGACAACGGGCGCGGTGGAGAAGTAGTCGTCGAGGACGCTGCGCCCGCCAGCGCCGGGGGCGAACACCCCGAGGGACGGTGCTTCGAGCCGCGTAGCGACCAAGGAAATCTGCGGCGCAGTAAGTGATAGTGCTTCGGTGAAGCGAAGCGTTGCGCCTTGTATCGCAAGGGCGGCGCCCCCCACACCAAGCAAAAACGCCTCTGGCGTCCCAGGAGAGAGCCCCTCCCCGGCGCCAAAAAGCTGGCTATCGCTAAAGCGAAGGTTCTCCGCCACGCCAAGATGGAGACTTTTAACCCCATTGAACGCCCCCCCTTCGGCAACGGAGATGCCCGATCCGTTGAGGATATAAAGCGAGATCGCGCCCGGCCCTGGGGCATTGAGCTCGGTCACCTCCAGAACGCCCGAAAACAGGCTGTTCTCGGATCCGGAGACCCGGGCAAGCACCCGTTCGATGCCTGGCGCTGTCTGAATTTGCAGGCGCTGTCCTGCATAGAGGCTCAAGCCGGAAAAGCTCAGGAATTGATTCGGGCCAACCACCCGGGCTGAAGAGGCGGGCACGGTGCCAAGCCCCTCCGCGTTAAAGGACAGGGCCCCAGCCGGCACAAAGGCGTTATCGAAACGAACGGGCGAGAAACTCACGGAGGTGGGCGGACTCACCGCTAGCGCGACACCCTCCCCTACGGCACGCACCCGAAACTGCTCTCCGGCCGCAAAATTCACCGTATCTGCTTGATGCAGAAAAAGGGTGCTCGCCGTGTCCAAGCGGGCATTTGGGCCCACAACCATACCCTGAGGATTAAGAAGATAGAGCGTCGCGTCGGCCGACAGAGCGCCTTTGATGCGCGTCCCCTCGAGCCCCGTTACGCGGGCAACAATGGCCTGAATAGACGGCGACAGGGCTTGGAAGTGCAGACTTTCCTCCAGCCCAACGGATAGATGCTCGAAGCTATGAAAGAGGTTTTGCCCATTCGCCCCAAGGGAGCCAAAGGCCTCGGGCACAACCATCGCGCCGGAGAGGGACCCGGCGGGGCCAAGGGAACCGTCAAAGGCCAGGTCCGCCTGCCCTGCGCCAGGCAGGCTTAGGAGACTCAAGGGAATGATCCGCAGGGAGATCAAAAACCGTTTCCTCGGCGGCTGCCATGGCATCGAGGCCCCACCTAATTAATGAACACCATTGTGTTCTACCGAAGACCCCGCCCCGTGTCCAGAACAGTCAGGCACGGCCGCAGCTACGCACGCTCCGTCTTCCTGCCTAGCACCTCCTGAATTTCCTCGAGGCTGAGCCCTTTCGTCTCCGGGGCATACTTAATCACCAAGAGCGCCCCGAGGATGGGGCCGATGGCCACCAGCGTGATGGCCCAGGAAATGCCCATCACCGGGATCAGGGCCGCAATCATCAGCGGAACGAGCACTTCCGATACGCGGCCAAACAGGTTAGTGGTCCAGCCGTAGCCCGTGGCCCGCAGATCCGTGGGGAAAAGTTCCGAGGCATACACATGGGTCGCCCCAATTGCGCAGTTAAAGAAAAACACCGTCGCGATGTGCCAGAAATACTGCCCCGGCACGGTTTGGGTATGGAAAAGGCCCACAATGGCCACGGCAGCAATGGCGTAGAAGGCGGCACAGGTGATCTTCCGCCCCAGGCGATCGATGAGCTGTCCCGCAAGAAGGTGACCAAAGGCCCCGGCGATGTAGGCCCACATCACGACATCGCCCACCTCCGCTGGCGTCATCCCGACGTCTTCCCGGGCGTAAATGGCCCAGTAGGCCACGGATGGCGCGATCACGAGGTAAACGCAGTTCCATAGCAGAGAAACGATGTTCACCCGGGGCAGGTACTGGGGCTCAAAGAGCCGCTTAGCCTCCTTCACCTGGTGCGCTAGGGTCTGGCCCAAGGTCATGGCGGCCCGACTCGAGGCAACAGCCGTAAAGCGCGCCGTCTCTCGCACCCCAAAATAGAGCACGGGAAGCAGAAAAAAGGGCAAGGCCCCAATCAGATAGAGGCCCCGCCAATGGGCCGCATCATAGGGCAGGGCCAGCTGCGCCGCACCGAGCGCAACCAGGCGCATCGCAAAGTCATGGGCAGGGTTGCCTACCGCACCTTCAAGCAGGAGAAAGAACGGGGAGGCCTTCGCCATGGCCACGGTTCCGACCGTCGCAAAGGCGGTGAGGACCGTAATGCCCGTGCCCCGATAGCGGGAGGGCAACTCTTCTCCGGCAATAATGATCGCAAGACCGTACTGCGCCGTCAGAAAAAGCCGGGCGATGGTTTGCCACAGCGTGAATTCCCAGGCGGTTTGGGCGAACGCCGTCGCCAAGCTGGCGAGGGAAAAGCCCCCTACCGTCAGAACCAATAAGTTCCGCCGCCCAAAGTGGTCGGCGCCCATGAGAAAGAAGAAAGACGCCACCATTCCCGCTCGGGTAATGGCGTAAATTGTTCCCCAATCGTCAAGGTCGATACCCAGCGTCGCCCGTACATCCACGGACGCTAAGGTCAGCATGGAGGCATCGAACCCTTCATAGAGGGTCGCGATACCCAGCAGCAACAGCAGGACAACGTGATAGGCGCCCAAGCGCTCCGGCTCCGGCGCTAAGGTCGGATTCTTATGCTCGACCACGTGGGCCCTCCCCCAGCGAGCGATGCCCGAGTCTGCCATGAAACCCTCCCCTCACCTAGCCGCTTGAAAGGGCCACCGGGAGGCAGGCAGGCTAGGGCAAAGTGACCGGACCACACCGGTCCGAAGCCGAGGGAAATCCACCACCGTGATCACCGCTCTGCCCCTGGCCGGCCTCGCGCTTGCGGTTGCGATGCAAAGCCCCCTCGCTGCACTGCTCATGGGCATCGGGCTGACCGTGGGACGGGGAAGCTGCCCTAGCTACGCCACGCGCTGGGGCAGTCGCGCGCTTCAGGGCGCCATCGTGCTGTTGGGCTTTTCCCTTAATGGCCAGGACGTGCTCGCGCTTGGGCCTACAACGCTTTACTTGACCTCGGCGACGGTATGCGCCGTGTTGGCGACGGGGCTTCTGAGCTGGACGCTACTTAAGCCACCGCGAATCCAGGCTGCGCTCCTCAGCGCGGGGACGGCCATCTGCGGTGGCACCACCATTGCAACGCTCGCGCCAGTGCTGAAGGCCAAGCCTGCAGACACGGCCACCTGCCTCGCGCTGGTGTTTTTGTTGAACGCGGTGGCGGTCCTAATCTATCCGCTTATCGGAGCGCAGCTTGCGCTCAGCGACGAGCAATTTGCGCTTTGGGCGGCCCTATCGATCCACGATACGGCCTCCGTGCTCGCGGCCGCGGCAAGCTTTAGCCCCGAGGCCCTGGAGACCGCCACCGTGGTCAAACTTGGGCGCACGCTCTGGCTCATCCCCCTTACGCTGGCGGCCAGCGCGCTCACGAAGCGCCGCGGCGCGATCCCCTTTCCGCCCTTTATCGTGTTGTTTCTTGGGGCGGTGCTGCTTCGAACCTTGGTCCCCCTGGGACCCCTGTTCCTAGAGACGACTGCGCTGACCTCAAAAACCCTGCTGCTTTGCGCCCTCTTCCTCATCGGCATGCAAATCAATCGCGGAGCCTTGAAGACGCTGAGCCCCCGGCTTTGGGCCCAGGGGATTCTTCTTTGGCTTCTCGCCTCGGTGGGGGTACTCGCCGCACTCCTGGTGCTGCCCGGGCTCGGGGGCGCTTAGGCGTCTTTGGGCCGCCAGGCGCCAAGGGCCAGGGAAGCAGCGGTCAGCGTTCCGTAGATCACCATCCCCAACGCCGCCGCCCAGTAAATGCCGTTTAAGCCGAGGGAAAAGGTCTCTAGCGCGACGGTGGCGCCCCCCACGGCGACGACAAACCGCAGCACCGTAGCCGTGACAGGCCATCCCACGCGCCCCGCCCCCTGAGAAGCGAAGTAAAGCGCCAAGCCCACCCCAAGGAAGCCGAAGGCCGGGCCCACGTGAGTCATGTAAGCCACCCCCGCAGCCAGGGTGGGCGGGTGCGCCGTAAACAGCCCCACCCAGCTCTCCGGGAAGAGCGCGAGCAATAGCCCCACTACACCCGTCAGCACCCCAGCAGCGCCGGCCCCGAGCCAGCCAATATGCTCCGCTCGGGCCACCTGCCCCGCCCCCATGTTGGTCCCCACCATGGCCGTGAGCGCGGCCCCAATACCAAACACCAAGGGAACGAGGAGAAATTCAATGCGCGAGCCAATGCCATAGCCTGCCAGGGCATCAACCCCCTGCCGGCCAACAAGTGCCGTGAGGGACACGATGGTGAGAACGGTAAAGAGCGGCGAAAGCAGGGCCGGCAGCGCCACACGGCCGATGTCCTGAAAGGCACTGCCCTGGAGTTGGAAGCGATCCCGACGAAGACGCAGGGCTTGATCCCCGTAGATCAACCAGCCAAGGAGGAAAAGACTATTGATCGCGGCGACGCTCACCACGGACACCGCCGCTCCCGCCAGACCGAGGGCGGGGGCCCCGAAGGCCCCGAGAATAAGCACACCCGACAAGGGCACCTGAACTGCCGCAGAAAGCAGCATGACGCGCGCAGGAAGTTGCATATTTCCCGTCCCTCGGAGTACGGCGCTGAGCGTATTCATCAGCCAAAGCACGAGGCACGCGGGAAAGAGAATGGCGCCGTACGCGAGCGCCTGGGTGAGCACCGCGCCCTCGCCCCCCAGAGCGCGAAGCAAACGTTCCCCGAAAAAGGCGTAGGCCAGGGCCAGGGCCAGGGCAAAGGCCCCGGCAAGGGTTAGGGCATGCCACAGCAGGGTTTCTGCCCGAGCGCGGTCGCCTGCGCCCAGGGCCCGGGCCACGGAGGAGGCCACGGCGCCGCCGAGGGCGCCTCCGGACATCATCTGGTTCAGCATTAAGAGGGGGAACACCAGCGCCATGGCCGCGAGGGCTTCGGGCCCCAGGCGCCCCACAAACCAGACCTCGGCCATGCTCACCACCGCTTGGACCAGGAACGCCACCACATTCGGCGCAGCTAAGCGAGCCAGCAGGGGGAGCGGTGGCGCGCTGAGCATTGCTTGAGTTCGCGGGTCCATGGGGCTTATCCAAAAGATCGAGGAAGCCGGAGCCTTCGCTATGGCTTGCGGGAAGTCAATCGCGCGCCTTGCAGCGGGGTTCCCTGGGGCGTAGCGTGGCAAGAAAGGGGGAATCGCTAATGGTCATCAACCTGGCTTCGAAGGCATTCATCAACGCCCCGGAACAGTTCTACGACCGCGCCCGCCGGGAGCACCCCGTGGCGCCGGCGCGCATCGGGCCCTTTAAGTTGATGGCCCTCTGGCGTTTCGAAGACTGCCAGGCGCTGCTGAAGCATCCGGGGATCAGTCGTAACCGGGGCACGGCCCTGGGGAAGGCGCCTACGGATCTCCCCTTCGCCCTCCCCCTGCCGAAACGCCTAAAGCCCCTTGTCAAAAGCATGATCACCGAGGACGACCCCAATCACCGGCGCCTGCGCAATCTGGTCCGCGGTCAGTTCACGCCCCAGGCCATCAACACGCTACGCGGCGCTTTAGAACATCACGCCCAGCGGCTTCTCGCGGAGACCCGGGAAGGGGAACCCTTTGAGGTCCAGAGCGCCCTCTCCCTGCCCCTCAGCACCCACGCCATCGCAACCATGCTAGGGGTGGACGACGCCGTCATGCCCGAACTGAAGCGCGCTCTAAACACCGTGTCCAGCGGCTTCTCCCTTTGGCGCATCGGGGCCCTGCTATTCCGAGACCTGCCCAAAAGCGCCGCCTTCCTCGAGGGCGTCATTGCGGCCAAGCGCCAGCACCCTGGCGCCGACCTCCTCTCTGGGCTTCTCATGCCCACCGAAGGAGAGGCACCGCTTTCCGATGAGGAAGCCCTCGCCATGACCTTCCTACTCTTGATTGCGGGTTTCGAAACCACAACGCACTTGGTGAGCAACGGGACCCACGCGCTTATTCACCATCCCAAAGCGCTCGCCGCGCTGAGGGAAGATCCGAACCTATGGCCCGAAGCGATTGATGAAATCCTTCGCCTCTACGGACCCATTCACAGCACGAAACCCAATTTCGCTGCTGAGCCGATCACGCTCCGCGGCGTCACCATTTCCCGGGGCACGCCCATCATGCCCATGCTGGGCTGCGCCAATCGGGATCCGGACGCCTTCGAGGCCCCGGAAGAATTCCGCATTCATCGCCCCCATCGGCACCATCTCGCCTTTGGCTATGGCCCCCACTATTGCCTCGGGGCGCACTTGGCGAAGCTTGAAGCAGAGGTTGCCCTCCGAGCGCTCTTCCAGCGCTATCCCCGTCTGGCGTTGAGCGAGGCCTATGGGCCTCCCCAGCGCGCCACCCTGCCGGGATGGTCTCGCTACCAGGCCCTCTGGGTCGACGCCGGAGCGCCCTAGCGCCCGCAAAATAAAGTGCTAGAGTAACGCCGAACCGTCATCACCCTGGGGAGGGTAATTTATGCGACGCCACCTACTCATGGCTGCCGCTACGCTGCCGCTGCTCGCCTGCCAACCAAGCGAAGAGGCCCCCGCCACAGCGGACAGCGCGGCCCCGGGGCCTAGCTCCGCGCCGGCGCTAAGCGGATCGCCCGCGAGCCGCCAACCGTTCTACGGCGATCTCCACGTGCATACGGCCTACTCCTTTGACGCCTTCGCCATGGGAACGCTTGCCTCCCCCGATGACGCCTACCACTTTGCCAAGGGGGGCGTCCTGAATCATCCCGGCGGCTTTCCCATGCAGCTTGATCGGCCCATGGATTTCTACGCCGTCACCGATCACGCCTTCTTCATGGGGGCGCTGAAGGCCATGACGAATCAGGAAACGCCCCTCTACGAACATGAGCTGGCGGAGTCCGTTCGCTCCATGGGCGATGAACAATCCCGCGGGACCATCTTCCAGAACCTCATCGATTTTGTGCGTTCGGACCGCGCCATGGAACTCGTGAACGAGCAGGTCTTTTCCGACGCTTGGCAGGATATGGTCGAGACGGCCAATCGCCATAACGACCCCGGGCACTTCACCACCTTCATTGGCTATGAATACACGGCCTCGGGGCCGGCCTTCGAGAACCTCCATCGGAACGTAATTTTTGACGGCGACAAGGCCCCCGTGCTGCCCTTCTCTCGCCTCGACTCCAACAACCCGGAGGATCTCTGGCGCTGGATGGACCAGCAGCGCGCCGATGGCCTCGAATCGCTGGCCATTCCCCATAATTCGAACGGATCGAACGGCTGGATGTTCAGCCAGCTCGATTTTTCCGGCAATCCCCTAGATGCCGCCTACGCAGACCTCCGTATGCGCAACGAGCCCCTGGTGGAAAACTCCCAGGTGAAAGGCACGTCAGACACGCACCCTGCCCTTTCGCCCAATGACGAATGGGCGGAATTCGAGATTATGAAAGTGCGCATCGCTACGAATCTCGCTAGCCAGCCAGACGGCAGCTATGTTCGCCAAGCGCTCATGAATGGCTTGGAAATGCAAAGCGCCCAGGGCTTTAACCCCTTCAAGTTTGGGGTCATCGGCTCGAGCGATACGCACAATGCCAGCTACGCTGGGGCGGAAGATGACTATTGGAGCAAGACGGGCGTCCTCGACGACGAGCCCGTCGAGCGAGGGTCCGTGCCCCAGAGCGAAGGCGGCACGGAGTATCTCAGCACCTATCGAAGCACCTGGAGCGCCGGCAGCTTGGCGGCGGCCTGGGCTGAGGAAAACACCCGCCCTTCTATCTACTCAGCGTTCCGTCGCAAGGAAACCTTCTCCACCTCCGGCACGCGCATTGCTGTTCGCTTCTTTGCGGGCTACGACCTCCCGGAGCCCGGCACGGAAAACTGGGTCGAAGCGGCTTACGAGGCCGGCGTCCCCATGGGCGGCGACGTGGTCATGCGGAGGGAGGAGGCGCCCCACTTTGTTGCCTGGGCCCGGCAAGATCCCCTGGCGGCGCCGCTTCAGCGTCTACAGCTGATTAAAGCCAGCGTCCGCGATGGCAAGGCCCAGGAGACGGTCTTCGATGTGGCCTGCGCCGGCGGCGCCGCCGTCGATCCTGCCACCCATCGTTGCCCCGAGAGCACCGCGTCCGTTGATCTTTCCAACTGCGCCGCCCTCGGCGAGGGCGCCGCGGTGCTCCAGGCACGCTGGGAGGATCCGGATTACCGGGCAGGCGAGAACGCCATGTATTACGTGCGCGCCCTCGAAAACCCCACCTGTCGCTGGTCCACCTGGGACGCGGTGCGGGCGGGCGTTGCCCCCAATCCGGAGCTGCCGCTCACCCTTCAGGAGCGGGCCTGGTCCTCCCCCATTTGGCTAAGCGCCGGGCGCTAAGACCGCGCCCATGCAGGCTCTTAGCCAGCGGCCCCTGCTGCTGTTCCTCGTGGTTGGGGCCCTCCTTTTCGCCGCAGATGCTTGGCGCCGCAGCGAAGTCATTGTGCTTGACGACGCCGTGGCCCAGCGCGTGGCTGGGCTCTGGGAAACGCAGATGGGCACTCCGCCCGACCCCGAGACCTTGGAGTCCCTTCTCAGCGCTTGGCTTCGGGAAGAGGTGTTCTTTCGCGAAGCGCTCCGCCGCGGCTTAGACGAAGACGACACCGTCCTTCGCCGTCGGCTCGTGCAAAAACTTGAGTTTCTGGTGCAAGACATGACTCCTGGAGCCATCAGCGACGCCGCCCTCGAGGGCTACTTCGCCAAGCACCGGGATCGCTATCGCCTTCCAGAGCGCTTCACCTTTGAGCAACGGCTCTATCCCACGCGGCAGGCCGCAGAGGCCGCTCTCGCCCGGATTCAGGCGGGAGGCGCACCACCGATCGGGCTTCAAGACTTACCGCAAAGTTATGTAGGTAAATCCGAGGCCGAGCTGCAACAGGCCCTAGGGAGCGCCTTTGCTTCCGCGCTGGCCCGCTTACCCCTGCGCACCTGGACGGGCCCCGTGACCAGCACCTTTGGGTCCCACCTGGTCCGCATCGAGACCCGACTGCCCCCCAAAGTCCCCCCCCTCGCCTTCGTTGCCCCGCGGGTTCGGACCGATTACCTGCGGGCCCAGCGCGAGGCGAGCCTCGATCGGTTCTTCGCCGAGGTCCGAGGACGTTATCGTGTGGAAGATCGCCGTTAAGCGCTCGGCCGTCGCCCTTTACGGCGCCCTGCTCCTCGCCGGCTTGCTCGGGAGCGTGGGGGCCTCGGGCCATGAGATTCGCCCTGCGCACCTGGAGCTGACCCAGCTAACGGGAACGGAGTGGCGCCTTCGCTTTCGTCAGCCGCAAATGATGGGGCGCGCCCTCGCGCTGGAGCCCGAGAGCAACTGCGCCCAGGAACGCCTGGGCACCACGCTTGCCGTCGACGCGGTCGAAACGGAATACCGGCTAAGCTGCGCCGGGCCGCTCACCTGGCTGGCCATGCCCGGGCTCGAGAAAACCCTCGCCGACGCCATGGTGACGCTCATTCCCCTGGGGGACGCCCCCCAGCAGTTCGGGCTAAGCCCCCGGGGCCCGCGAAAAGACCTTCGGGAAGGCGCCGCCGTGCCGGCCTACCTCAAACTGGGCGTAGAACATCTGCTCTTCGGCATCGATCACGTTTGCTTTGTCTTACTGCTTGTCTATCTCTATCCCCGCCTGCGCCAGCTCCTTGGCATCGTGACGAGCTTTACCCTCGCCCATTCCCTGACCCTCGCGCTGGCCAGCCTGGAGTTCCTCACCCTACCCAGTGGACCGGTAGAAGCGCTCATTGCACTCAGCATTGTGCTGCTGGCTCGCGAAGCGCTCCGCCCCCCGGGCCCTACCTCCGGTCCCGCTCTCGCCCCCTGGAAACTGTGTTTTGCCTTTGGCCTGCTCCATGGTCTGGGCTTTGCGGGGGCTCTAGCTAGCCTCGGCCTGCCTGCTGAGGGCACCTTTTGGGCCCTCGCCCTCTTTAACATCGGCCTCGAACTGGGCCAGCTTGGGGTGGTCGCGCTGGCCCTGCTTGCAGCGAAGGCGTTCGCCCATGTTGGCCAGCCCCTCGGCAGCGGACTTCACCGCGTCCCACCCTATGCCTTGGGCAGCGTCGCGGCCTATTGGTTTATCGATCGCAGCGTCGCCATCCTCTTCTATACGCCTTGACTTCCCGAGGCTCAGCGCCTAGGGTGCGCGCCTCTGTCGAACGCGCATCCCTCGCAGTTCCCTTGGGACCGTCGACTTTGTTAGCCCCTTCCTCGCCGCGCGTCGAGCAGGCGGCGTCAGCCCCAGACTCCGGTCGGCATGGGGCAAAAAGGAAAACCTTTTGAGTGATTTAACGTTTGACGGCCTTGGCCTGGGCGCTGACCTATGCCAAGTGCTTCGTAGTGCTGGTTTCGTAACCCCTACCCCCATCCAGGCAAAAGCCATCCCCGAGCTGCTGACGGGAAAAGATGTGCTTGGCATTGCGCAAACGGGTACGGGAAAAACCGCCGCCTTCGCCCTGCCCCTGATTGAACAGCTCGCCATCTCCGGCCGGGCGCGCCCCCGCTGCCCCCGGGCGCTCATCTTAGCGCCCACCCGGGAACTGGCAGCGCAAATTCAGGCGGAGATCCGCCGCTTTACGGCCGGACACAAGCTTCGGAGTTTCTGCGTATTCGGCGGCGCCTCCATCCGCCCCCAGGCGCAGATCCTCGCCCGCGGCACGGATATTCTCGTCGCAACGCCCGGACGCCTCATCGATCTGATTAATCAGCGCATGGTGAGCCTTGGCGAAGTGCGCCACCTGGTGCTCGATGAAGCAGACCGACTCCTCGACATGGGCTTCATTGCCGATATTCGACGGATCGTTGCGGACCTGCCGCGCGCTCGCCAGTCCCTGCTCTTCTCCGCCACCGTTTCCCCGGAAATCGGCGAGCTTGCTCGGACCCTGCTCAAGGATCCCATCCGCGTTGAAGTCACGCCGAAGGTGGTATCCGTGGATGCGATCGAGCAAGGGGTTTATGCGGTGAAGGGCGACGCAAAGCCCGAACTGCTCCGCCAGCTTCTGGCGCGCGAGGACGTACGCAAGGCCATCGTCTTCACCCGCACCAAGCATGGCGCAGACCGAGTGGCACGCCGCCTCAACGCCGCGGGCATTGAGGCAAACGCGATCCATGGCAACAAGACTCAGGGCGCCCGGAAAAAAGCCCTAGATGGCTTTAAGCACGGCAAAGAGTGGGTGCTTGTCGCCACCGACATCGCGGCTCGGGGCATCGATATTTCCGGCATCACTCACGTCATCAATTTTGAACTGCCCCACGAACCGGAAAGCTACGTCCACCGCATCGGCCGGACTGCACGCAACGGCTCCAAGGGCGTAGCCTGGTCCCTCGTGGAACCGGCGGAAGGCAAGCAGCTGGGTGCCATCGAGCGGCTCCAGCGCAACGATATTCCGCGCCTCGAGGCACCGGAAGGGTTTGCGCCGGTCGTGCTGAGCACGCAGGGGGCCACCCGTCGAGGTGGCGGTGGGAGCAGCCGTAGCCATGCCGGTGCCGGCGCTGCTCGGCGTGCACCGCCCCGCTCCCCCCGCGCCCGGACCTCGGGCCCGTCGCGAAGCCCGCAAAGCGCCCGAAGCCAGGGTGAAGGCCGGAGCTTTGGCGAAGGACGTGTACAAGGGGAAGGCCGCGCGCAGGGCGAGAACCGCCCGCAACGGCAGGGTCGGACTCAAAATGAAAGTCGGCCCCAGCGCGAAGGGCGGCCCCAGGGCGAGCGACGCACTGCGACGGAAAGCCGAAACGCCAAGGGGGGTGCGAGCCGCCCAAGCAAGCCCAACAGCGGTAAGCGCTTCGGCGCCACGCCCCGCCCCGCTCGGGGCCGGAACCACGCCGCCTAGGGCAAGGGGCTCTGCAGCGGGGCGGCGCCTAGCCCCGCTGTAGAATCAGCTCCGCGAGGGCCTTCCCGTGGGTGTTCTGCGGGAAATGCCCCGCATCCTCCAGGGCATCGAAAGGCGCCCGCAGCCGCGCCGCCCAGCTTCGCCCCCAACTTTCTAAGAACACCGGATCCCGACAGCCCCAAACAAACTGGATGGGCTTATCCCAAGCGAGCAAACGCTCGTAGTGGAGCGCCTGGGCCGGTGCATTGCCCGTGAAGGGATCCTGCAAGGGAATAGATAGGGGAAACCTGCGAAGGCCGTGGTAAGCCGCATCGGGCAATCCCTTGAAGGGCGCGAGGTAGGCGTCGTGCATCGCCTGCGCTGCCTCACTCAGCTCGGGCACGCTCCCCGCCGCAATGTGGGGATAGATCTCCTTGCCCGTCCCATAGCCCGCACTCAGCACCATTAATAGCCCCACATTGGGCTCGGGTCGATCAAAGGCGCCCCCAGCACACCATTGGCTATGCCAACTGCGAATGCCCGGGGAATACTCATAGCCTTCGTGGTGCAGCCAGGTATTCATGATCACCAGGCGGCGAAAGCGCTCGGGCATCATGGCCGCCTGGGCAAGCCCCGTGGGCCCCCCCCAGTCCTGGCAGACGAGCGTGATGTCTCTCAGATCAAGGGCGCCAATTAAGCTCGTGAGCACTTCCGTGTGGCGAGCGATGGAATACCAAGACGCATCCCCAGGCTTGTCCGACTTCCCAAAGCCGAGATGGTCCGGCGCAATGCAGCGAAATCCCGCCGCCACGAGGGGCGGAATCACATCCCGATAAAGATAGCTCCAGGTCGGCATGCCATGAAGGAGCAGCATGACTGGGCCCTCCGGCGGCCCCTCATCGAGGTAATGAACGCGAAGGCCCTCCCAGCTATGCCAATGGGGCGCGAACGTAAAATCCTTTAGATCGGAAAAATTGGCTTCTGGGGTACGAAACACCGCGCTCATGGGTCACGCTCCTTTAACTTGCCTCACGGGCTGCACGACTCAGCGTCTGCAGGCACGCCAGCGCCGCAGAACCCTGCGATGCTGGCACGAAGAGATGATCATGGTGTACCGCAGCCACCACGTTGCAGGGAATGCCTTCGGCCGCCAGGGCCGAGGCCACCGCGGCGGTTAAACCCACGCCCTCGAGGTCGGAATAGACCTGCAAGGTGATCTTAGCCATGGCAAGGCTACCCGGCGGCGGCGCAGTGCCCGGTGCAAGGCGCCGGATGAGCGTTACCCCCTCTTCTTCCCGAAAGGCCCCTAGCACCGAAGCATCGGCGCCCGGCCAACCCTCGGTGGGGCAAAAGACAAAGCAACCTTCGTCGAGGCGCGGCGCCATATTCGCGACCATGGCGCGACCATCGCGAACCGTTTCCCCTGCGCTCAAAGGGCTTTGCCCAGGGCCGCGGCGTCGGCTGCGTAGTTCGCATAGGAATCCTTCAGCGTGGCCGAATTCAGAATCACTTCAGCCACAAGGCTGCGATCCTCACCGTCAAACACTCGGGTCAGGATCCAATTGGACTCGGTGCGCCGGCTTTCACTGAGCGCGAGAATCTCCCTTTCAAGGAGATAGGGATGATCCACAAAAAGCGGACCCTTCAGGAGCTTGATCTCCTGCGCCGCAAAAAGGCCTACGGCGGGCCCCCGAGCGCGGAACTTGGCTTGGTCGCTGGTGTACTGGGTAAGCACGCTGATCATCTCCCAGGGAATGATCGGCCGCGCCCAGGGCGAGGTTTTCGCACCCTCGACCGTATACCAAGGATGGGGCTCGGTAATCTTTTCGAGCTTTTGCGCGAGCGAAAAGGGGTAAAGCGCCCCCATGTGCTGGTCGAAGGCCATGCGTGCGCTTTCCGGATTCCCCGCCCCCCGCTGGCCCACGGTCAAATCGCTCAGCAGCACGAGCTGCTCCGAAGGCTGCAGCTTGGCCCGGCGACGATCAAGCTCCGTCTGGCCATAATCGGGCCCGAGGGATGCGGTGCCTGTCAGGACGGGCGTTCCGTCCTTCTTCTCCGCACCAATGCGCAACACCCCTGGCGTATCGCTCGGCTCCACGAAGGCGCGCACTTCATCGCCCTCAAACACCATGTTCTGGTAATGGGCACTGATGCAGCCCCGAGCGAAGACCTCGGGCCCAAGGGCCTGCTCAAGAAGGGGCGCAAACTGGCTAAAGTGCGTGGGTCCCTCAATGGGCGCGCCGGCAAAGCCGAGCTTGTCGGCCATCTCATCGTCGTGGATGGAAAGATGGCCGTCATACTCCTGCGTCCCGAGCATTTGCTTCGGATGGCGATAGGGCCCGGTCAGGCGTTCCGTCAACATGCTGTCCCCCCGCGTGGTGTAAAGTCTTTCCTTCAGCTTAACCATGAGAGGGGCATGAGGCTATGAAGGATCTGTTTTCCGTTCGCGATAAGGTCGTGGTGGTCACGGGCGGCTCCCGCGGCATTGGGGAGATGATCGCCGCGGGCTTTCTCGCCAACGGCGCTAAGGTTTACATCAGCTCCCGTAAAGCGGCTGCCTGCGATGCCACGGCGGAGCGCCTAGCGAAGGAATATGGCGGCACTTGCCGCTCCATTCCTGCGGACCTTGCAACCCTCGAGGGCATCGACAGCTTCTGCGCTCGCTTCCGGGAGCAGGAGGATCATCTTGATGTGCTGATCAATAACGCCGGCGTGGCCTGGGGCGAGCCCCTCGAGCAGTTCCCGGAAATCGGCTGGGACAAGGTCATGGACACGAACGTGAAGGGGCCCTTCTTTCTCATCCAGCGCCTCCTCCCCGAGCTTCAGAAAAAGGCCACCCACGGTCGGCCGAGCCACATCGTTAACGTCGGTTCCATTGATGGCATCAAAACGCCACGCTTCGAAAACTTCTCCTACGGGCCGTCGAAGGCCGCGATTCACCACCTCACCCGTGTCCTTGCGGCGCACCTGATTAAGCGCCACATCATCGTCAACGGCATCGCACCGGGCCCCTTCCCGACCTACATGCTCAGCACGGGCGTGGGCGGCGGCGGCAAGGTCGACACCACCGATTGGGACGCCGTGGGCAAGGGCAACCCCCGGGGCCGGGTCGGTACGCCGGAAGATATTGCGGGCCTCGCCATCTTCCTCAGCTCGCGCGCCTGTGGCTTCACCGTGGGCGACATCATCACCTGCGACGGCGGCTCCGTCGTCTCCTAA